>NZ_CADFEF010000002.1:0-411853 GCF_902833125.1 Burkholderia sp. BCC1640
CGTCCGCGGGCCACGCTGAACTGGCACACGCCTCTGGAAATCCTTGCTCAGATTCTGGCTAACCCCACGGATCGCGCTCCTGTTCAGTAACCCGCGAGGTGTTGCACTTCGCCCTTGAAACCGCCAAGTCATCCTGGTGACGCATTCGATGGGCGGTTTGGTATCGCGTTTTTGTGCCGAGGTACTACCTGGGTACCGGGACAAGATTCTCGGTATCGTACATGGTGTGATGCCCGCGACCGGATCAGCTACGGCGTATCGGCGCGTAAAAGCGGGTACCGAACCGGGCGGAAACGTTAGCAGCTACGGGACAAGTCTCATTTTGGGGAACATGTCAAGCAAGGTGATGCCCGTTTTCGCACAGTCTCCCGGTCCCCTACAGTTGCTGCCAAGCCCCGAATATGGTCAGGGGTGGCTACAGATCAGGGACGGTGGCCGCTTTTTCTCTCTGCCACAAAAAGGTAATCCATACGATGAGATATACACAAAGCGCAGCGCATGGTGGAGCCTTATAGACGAGAATCTGATAGACCCAGGGATGAAGTCTTCACCGGATCAGAGTTTGGCAAATTTCAAGAACTTGATTGCCAAAGATGTTCGAGAATTCCATCAGGCGATCAGCGGGAAATACCACCCGCAAACCTACGCTTTCTGGGGGGACGACAAGGAACACAAAACCTGGGGAGACGTGGTGTGGAAACGCACACAAGCTTCGTCCCTTTGGAACAGTGATGCGTATGACGTCCGGAACAAACCAGTCAACACAGATACCCTGATGGGAACAATCGACGTGGTGGCCGGAAACCTTGGTCCGATAGATGTTCACAAGACCTTTGAACTGCAGGCGGCTGTCGAGAACGGCGACGGCACGGTGCCTATTCGGTCAGGTGTGGCGCCAGCCCGCTACGCGCGTGCCGCTGTCGGCTACCCAGGGGTCGATCACGGCGCTGCGTATACCAAACTGCCGCAACAGAAATTTACGTTGTGGGGAATAGTGAAGATCCTGCAGAACGTCGCGGGTACGACGCTGGAATACAGGAAATGAATCTTCGTCGTCTTGCCTTGATCGCGCTGGTGATGGTGCCGATTGTCGCATGCAGAAAACATCCTCCGCCGCTGACTGAACAGGAGAAAAGTACAGTGACCGAAATAGCCGCCAATTTGAAACCCCGGTGCGTGGGACGCTACCTGATCGACGTACCGGAGGACGCGCTATCGACAGGTAACGTGACCATTCAGGGAGTCACGTTCGAGACGAAGCGCATGTCGATTGAGGAGTTCGCCCGGGAAATGAACGCCTACGAGGCGAGCCTGAAGGACAAAAAAAACATGTCTGGCTATCAGGTGTTGTACGACTATGGGAAGGTGCCGGACACGCCAAATAGCCGCTACTTCGTTACGTTGAGCGATCTTGACGACACCGCTGACCTAGGCCGTGCCGTTGAAGCGTACAAATGGGATGCCGGATACCAAATAAAACTTCGAATTGAGGCGACTGATTCGATTCATTCCGAATTCGAAGTTAGGATGAAGGGTACGCCGTATGAAATGAAAGACTGGAAGGTGAACGACGTTCCCGAAAAAACCCGTCTGGTTCTCAACTTTGCCGCGAGCGTTCGTGGCCGCGCGGACGACGAGATTCCTGGCGAGCCTGGTGTGTGCTTCAAGGATGGTTTTCTGCCGCGCAAAGCAGCCACCGGGGAGGATGTCAGTATCCTCTTTGCGTTGAAGGGGCGCCCTGATGTGTTCTTTGACTTGACAACTGACACCGATTTACGGGAATCGCAGAAAAATTCGCTTCCGAATCGTCTGCCCCAAATAAGAGCGGACCTGAAGGATATTAGTGGCCGAATTATCCGGACCGGACCTGTCACCCTCAGTGGCATCCAGACTGATGAGCTGCTGGTTTCCGCTACAACAGCGGCTAGGGTCCCCGGGCACCTTTTCAGGATCGAGGCAAATATCACGGTCAGCGGTGCCAAGACACCCTATCTCGTATTTGAGATGAACAATGGGGGCGTCAATAACTTCACGGGATACGGCCTAAAAAGAGCCTCACTCACGGAAAGCGAAGCGATCGCGGTGTGGGATGTCATCTCTCGTACTTTGCGGCCGCGTCCGAACGGATTCTGAAGGGATCACGATGCCCGTCGACTTCACCAAACTTCCGCCCGAAGAGGCGGAACCAGACAAACCGCCTTCGCGCATCGTCTGGACGGTCGTGTTTTCCGTCATCGTGCTGGCCGGAGTTTTCGCCGTCCTGCTGTTCTGGCCGAAAGGCGAGTCAACGCGAACCCTATGGTTCTGGATATGCGTCACCGTGTATCCGGTTGGCGTTGCAGCCTTCTTCGTGTTGCGGCGCTATAGCGTCTACGAGGGGCGTCGGCTGGACGCCATCGAGTGGAACGCAGCGCGAGGAAAGCACGTGAATAGCGTATTCGAGCAGGCCAGCTGCCCGCTTGCGCTTGTTGCTGCTACATACCGGTTTGCGAGCGATGCGAAAGAAGAGTCGTTCGACAAATTGCTGGATGGTTCGATCAAACTCGAACCGCGGACCGCGCCGAAACCGGATACGCCTCCGGTGAACGCACGCTGGTTCGAGCAGCCCGACGCAGGCAAAGACGGGAAGCGATTCATGATCGATGAGGAGCGACGTCGTCACGTGCGCGAGTGGGTGTTCGGGGCGCTGATCCAAGATGTCGCTGAGGTGGTGCGTTCATTGCCGTCGGAATCGAAGCTGGCGATCCAGTTGGTATTGCCGGACACGGTGGACGCGGATGAAGCGTTGGCATCATGGAACAAGCAATGGGCGAAATCCGATCTTCGGTCACTCAAAGCCAAGATACTGCCAGCGCCTCCCGACTTGATGGCTCTTGACGCGTGGCTGGATCGAATCAACCAGAAGCGAGATCACGAGGCACGTCTGCTTGTCTTCGTTCGGTTGAACTCCATTCTTCAGGCGCTTCCGCCGGAAGGAAGCGCGGAGGCTGGCATTGCGCTTCTGGTCGCACCGGAGCGGGTGCAGCGGGAATTCAAAATACAGCCGATTGCCTGGTTGCATCGACCAAACGAGACTGACACATGCCCAGTAGATGTTGCCCTCGCACGTGCGTTGCGTTGGGGGCGCGTGGAGCCCGCGGCCGTCGATCGTATCTGGCAAAGCGGTCTCGAGTCAGTCACAGCAAATGAGGCGAGTACGGCCGTAGTCAAGGCTGGTATCGCCGCGAAGCCCGCGAACATCGATTACATGGTCGGGCATGCAGGCGAAGTCGCGTCCTGGCTGGGTGTGGCGTGTGCAGCCAAGGCAGCGGCACAGGATGGTTCGGCCCAGCTGGTTGTGACCGCCGGCAAGAAAGGACCTTGCTTCACTGTTTTGCGGAATGTCGACCCGCAATGAAGGGGGGGCACGGGTGTCTTTTCCGCTCTTTGCATCGCGGCAGCGCACAGGGCAACACTCGGCCCCCCAGGAATTCAGGAGATTAAATCATGGTCAGGCGGTACGACATTTTGAAAGGCGACAAGACAACATCGGACGGCACGGTATTGGGAGGCGATTCGAACGACCGGGTCGGCGATCGCGAACAGGCGTACGAGCGCGACGATGTCTGGTGCTCCGCATGCCAGGCGGTGGGAAAAATTGTGTGCCAAGGCCCGCGCTTGTCGATGCGGGGGCCGGACGGTCGGGAAGGCGCGCTCAGCGATGATCTATGCGTATGCAAGTGCGATCCGCCGCCCCGACTGCTGCCATCCCAGCAGTCGTCTTATGTGGACATCTGAGTTGAGGCGAAAGACTTCAGCAACAAACCGCATTCGCGTCGTCGCTTACCAACGCGCCTGCATCTGTATGAGCAAACTCGGTTCAATTTCTATTCAATATGCTTCGCAAGTTCCGGATCGACATTCTGAGCGTCGTTATTGTGGTCATCCTGCCTGGGCTGCTAATCTGGTTCAAGGGCGACTGGGTCGGCTTGCGCTCGGCCGAACAGCGCGCGATGGGACTTGTCGCGCTGTGCATCGTCTTCGTCGTGCTGTATCTGTGGTTCAGCTTCGACGCTTCGTCCCGCCCAGCCGTGGCAGCGCGGCGTATTCGGTATTGGGTCGCGAAACAGATCGATTCATCATCTGAGCCGCGCGATGCCAATGCCCCGCTCGGTGACTCGCGCGGTGCTGCGTTGCGTAATTGTCTTCGCGATCGCCACGGCTGGCGCTGGCGCTACCGGGATCGCTGGGTGCTGGTTGCCGGCGACGAACCGCTCGTCAAGCGCCTGGCACCAGGCCTCGCCGACGCCGGCTACGCGATCACAGGCGACACCGTCCTGCTCTACGCGAAACAAACGAGCAACACGCTCGACACGGATTGGCTCGAGCAAATCCGCCGCCTGCGCCGTCGCCGCCCGGTCGACGCGATCGTCGCGGTGACGCGCAACCGCAGCTCGGCCCATGCGCCGTTCGACGCCGACAATCTCTCGCAGCGGCTCGCCCGTCACGCACGTGCACTGCATTGGGCGGCGCCCGCATATCTGCTCAACGTCACGGATTTCGGCGACGAAACGTCGAGTCTCGACGAGGCGATCGGCTTCACGTGGGCGAACGCGCGCATCAAGGCTGACGAGATCGACGCTTCGTTGGGCGACCTCGCCTACAACCTCGCGGACGTGGGCGTCGTGCGTTTGACGAAGGATGCGGGTGACCGCTATCCCGCCGAGCTGTCGCGGCATATTTCGGATCTGCGCGTCGCGTTGTCGGGATTGGTGCTGCAAACCGCCCAGTCCCGCGTCTGGCGGCACGCGGTTCATGGCGTCCTGTTCGCACCGCTGTTCAAGGCGCGGGAACTGGCACCTCCGGCATCCGGCGCCCCGGAAGACGACGAGTTGCCGCTCGGCCCGCAACATCGAACGATCTGGCAGATGGTCGCTGAGCACAGTCGCAAGATCCACGGCCGCCGGGTCGGCTTCTCGCTGTCGACGACGGCCGCCTGGCTCACCACGACCCTGATCGGCTTGTGGATCGTCGGCACGATGGTGTCGGGCTTCACGAACCGCGCGACGATTCAGGCAGCCGGGGACACGCTCACGAAGCTGTCGGGAACGCAGGATCGCACCCTGGCGATGTTGACGCTGGACCGTCTCGACAAGCAGATCGACACGCTCGAAGTCCATCGGCGCGACGGTGCCCCTTGGCTGACCCGTTTCGGCCTGAACCGCGACGGCGCGCTGCTCGACGCACTGTGGCCGCGCTACGCCAACGTGGCGAGCCGCATCCTCGTTGCACCGATCCGTCAGAAGCTCGAGGAACGCCTGCATCAGCTTGCGTCGCTGTCGGATGCCGAGATCGCCAGCGGCGGGAATGCGCAGGTGCAGGCCGCCTACGACACGCTGAAGGCCTACCTGATGCTCGCGAAGCCCGAACGCGCTGTCGCGTCATTCCTGACACCGCAGCTCGCTGCAACGGCGGCACCCGTGCGACCGGGCAACTCGCCGCTATCGTCGGGCGCCTGGGAAGACCTTCGCCAGCACACGATTGCCTTCTTTGCGGACCATTTGGGCCGCGGTGGGTTGCCGGCAATCACCCCGGATCTCGGCCTCGTTGCTTCGACCCGCCAGACGGTCATTGGCGTGCGCGGCATCCAGAACTCGACCGACGCTGTGTACCAGCAGATCCTCGACGACGCGAAGGCCAAATATCCGCCCGTGTCGCTCGCGACACTGCTAGGCGATACGACCAGCCGCGGCCTGTTCAACACGACGGCGACGGTCCCGTGCGTGTTCACGCGCGCAGCATGGGACGAACGGATCGCGAAGGCGATCGACGAAGCGAGCGAGCGGCAAAACGCTGCGGGCGACTGGGTGTTATCCGACGTCAAGACTACCCAGGCCACCCCGTCGACCTTGAAGGCCGACCTGCGCCAGCGTTACTTCGACGACTACGCGCGCGCCTGGGCGCTGTTCCTCAACGGCCTGCGCTGGCAACCCGCCGCAACGCTGTCGGCCACGGCCGACCAGCTGACGCTGCTTGGCGACCCGCAACGCTCGCCGCTCGTCGCGTTGATGAACGCGATCGTCTATCAGGCTGGCACGGGCGCGAATGCGCAGTCGCTGGCCGACAACCTGATCAACAAGGCGCAGCAACTTGTCGGCGGCAGCGAGAAGGACCCGTCGAAGCAGGCTCAGCCGCAGCTTGCGCCGCTTGCCACGGCGTTCGGCCCGATCTTGCGCCTGACCGGCAGTGATCTGGTGTCAGGTGCGCCAGGCAACGGCAAAGCCGCCGCGCAGCTCGCCGCGACTGGAGACCTGAGTCTCGCGCGCTACCTCGAGCGGGTCACTGCGATGCGGCTCAAGGCGTCGCAGATCGTTTCCGGCGCCGATCCGGACGCGATGGCGCGTCTGGCCGCGCAGTCGGTGCTGCAGGGCAAGACATCCGACATCGCCGACAGCCGCGACTACGCAAGCCGGTTGGCCGCCAGCCTGGGCGAGCAGTGGTCGGGGTTCGGCGAACTGTTCCGCGCGCCGTTCGATCAGTCGTGGCAGGTCGTCGTGCAGCCGGCCGCCGCGAGCCTGAACGAGATCTGGCGCACCGCAATCCTGGCCGACTGGAACAGGGCATTCGGCGGCCGCTATCCGTTCGCCGACTCCGACAACGATGCGTCGTTACCCGAAATGGCACGCTTCATGCGCCCCGACAACGGCGTGATCACGCAGTTCGTCACGACGCAGCTGGCTGGCGTCATCGAGCGGCAGGGCGACCGGTGGGTGGCCGCGCAGGGCGCCGGCCACGGCGCGCTGACGATCGATCCGGGCTTCCTCGCCAGCCTGAACAAGCTCACGCGAATCTCGACGGTGCTGTTCCCGTCCGGCGACGCGCGCGTGCGCTATGAGTTGCAGGCGGTGCCGACACCGGGCGTCACCGACATGCGGTTCGTGCTGTCCGGACGCGAATTGCACTACTTCAACCAGAAGCAGGAGTGGACGCCGTTCGAGTGGCCGGGCCAGTCGCTGGAAAACCTGTCGCACATCGAATGGCAGACCGAGCAGGGTGGCTTGCGTACCGCGCTGGATTCGCAGGGCCGATTCGGCCTGATCCGGCTGCTGGAGCGTGCGAAGGTGTCGCAGCAGGACGGCGCGCGCTATCTGCTGACCTGGACGCCGGACACGAGCCAAGGCATTCCACTCAGGGTGCAGCTACGCAGCGAGGCGGGCGCGGGGCCGCTGGACGTGCTGCAGTTGCGCAACTTCACGCTGCCGACGCGAATTTTCGTGACCGGCTCGACAAAATCGGGACCGAAGCTTTCGTCCAGCAATCCACCGCCGTTACCGGCATCGATGATCGCGGCGGCGAAGCACGCCGCGGTGCCCCTGCCGCGTGGCACGTTTTCGGAGACCGAATAATGCTGGGTGGACTGTTCAAGAGCCTCTTTCCGGCGCGCGACGACGCCGAGCAACTCGTGCGTGCACGGCTCGACACATGGAGTGCATGGTTGCAGCCGCTTGCCGGCGAGAGCGGGGTCGGCCGCGATCCCGGCTACGAGGACGTATTCTTCGCGCTTCGGGAAGAAACGCAAAAGCTTTCCGGTATCGATGACGGACTGATCGTCCGATCCTGCGAACAGCTTCTCAACGAAACCGGCAAGGATCTGCGTCTGGCGGGCTACCACGCGTTTGCGCGGTTGCGGCAGGACGGCCCCGCCGGTTTCGCGGACGGACTCGAGCTGGCGGCCGCGCTCGTCGACCGGTTCGGAGAAGCGGTGCTGCCCGCGCGCGCCGAGGCAAAGAAGGGCGCGCTCGAAATGCTGGCAACCGCGCGCGTGCTCGAGCTGCTGGAAAGCCGCGGCGAGTTCGCGCCCGCCGATCTCGAGCGGGCGCTCGCCGCGCTCGATGTGCTGGTGGCCATCACCGGCGCGTGGCCAGACGCAGCGCGCCCGAACCTGCAGCCGCTCGTCTCTCGTTTCGAGCGCAATGGCGAAGCGCCGCGCAGCATGGAAACCGAGACGGTTGCGTCAGCAACCACAACCGCGTCGACGACATCCGGCGCGATAGCGTCGACACGCGATTTGCTGGAGCAGGCGCGCACGATGGCGGTATGGCTGCGCAGCCAGGAGAACGGCTACCTGCCGTCGGTGCGGCTCGTACGCAGCATCCGCTGGGACACGCTGCACGAGGTGCCGCCGGCGGACGCAGCATCGCATACACGGCTCGTACCACCACGCGGCGAACTGAGGCAGCAAATGAAACGTCTCGTGCTGCAGAAGCAGTGGCACGAACTGCTCGAACGCGTCGAAGGCGCGTTCATGGAAGGCGTCAATCACCTGTGGTTCGACCTGCAGTACTTCCAGCATGTCGCACTCGACCACGTCGGTGCGCCGTACCACACATGGCGCGAACTGCTGCGCGCGGACTTCGCGCTGTTCCTCGAACGCTTGCCGGGCATCGAGCGGCTGGCGTTCAACGACGGCACACCGTTCGCCGACGACACGACGCTCGAATGGATCGCGCGGCACGCGGTTGTGCGAGACCTCGAAGCGGGTGAGGCCGTCGTCCCACTGCCCGTATCGGCCGACAGCGAGGGCGATGCCGCCGGCGACTGGCCGGAAATCGAGGCGCAGGCGCGCGACGCGACCGCGCGTGAGGGCGTCGAGGCCGCATTCGCGTGGCTCGAAGCGCTGCCGGGCATGAAGACCGAACGTCACCGCTATCTGCAACGGCTCGTGATGGCGCGCGTTGCCGATCATGCCGGTCGTCCTGATACGGCGCTCGCGCTGCTTGCCGAGCTCGATACGTCATCCCGGTCGCTGCCGCTGATGCGCTGGGAGCCGGCGCTGGTGTTCGAGGTCAAGCAACAGCTCGTTCGTGCATTGAAAGCGATGAGCAACCGCAAGGATGCCGACAAACCGGCACTTGCGCGCCGCATCGGCGAACTGCAGGCGGAACTGACCGTACTGGACCCCGCGCGCGCCCTGACCCTCTCATAAGAACGAAGATCAATGCAAAACGACGACCCGATTCTGCGCTACTACGAAGCGGAAATGCGCTACCTGCGCGAGTCCGGCAAGGAATTCGCGAAGGCGCATCCTGATCGCGCACGCCTGCTCAACCTCGATCGCGTCGGCGATCGCGACCCCTATGTCGAGCGGCTTTTCGAAGGCTTTGCGTTCCTGACCGGCCGGCTTCGGCAGAAGCTCGACGACGAACTGCCGGAACTCACCGAAGGGCTCGTGAGCCTGCTCTGGCCGCATTATCTGCGGATGATCCCGTCGCTGTCGGTGGTCGAACTTCTCCCGCTCGCGGAAAAGCTTCAGAAGACCGAGGTGGTGCCGGCCGGCGTGCCCGTGCGTGCCGCGCCGATCACCGTGCCGCCTGCACCCGGCGCCGAGGGCACGACACCGAGAACCGTGCAGTGCCAGTACCGAACCACGCAGGCTGTCGCGCTACAACCGGTCGCCATTACGCACGCCGGACCGTTCGTCCGTTATGACGGACGGTCGGTGATCCGGCTTGGCTTTGCGCTGGACGGCTCGGCACTTCGCAAGGAAACGGATTTGTCGCGGCTGCGCCTGCACCTGAATGCGGATCTGCCGACCGCGTTCGCGATGCATCTCGCGCTCACGCGGCAGGTCGATGCGATCCAGTGGCGCATTCCGGAAGTCCGCGACGGCGAAGCGGTGCCGCTCGCCGGCGTGACGATCGAGCCGGCCGGTTTCTCGGCCGAGGAGCGGTTGTGGCCCAAGGCCGATGCGGCCTTCTCCGGCTATCAGATGCTGCTCGAATACTTCACGTTCCGCGAGAAATTTCTCTTCGTCGACCTGTGCGGACTGGACATCGCGAAGCTGCCCGAAAGTTCGACCCGCTTCGAGCTGGAGATCGTACTGACGCATGTCTATCCGTCGGACCAGCGCTTCACCGCGGAGAACGTGCGGCTGTTCTGCTCGCCCGTGATCAACCTGTTCGAGCTGGATGCGGAGCCGATCGAGATCGACCATCACGAAACCGAATACCGCGTGGTGCCGGCAGGCCATCAAGGCGAGCACGTCGAAACCTATTCGGTCGACGCGATCGCGACGTTCGACCACGACTCGGCCGAACGATACGAATATGTGCCGTTCGCGACGTTCCGGCACCGCGGCGGCATGCTGCGACACGAGGCGCCGGAGCGCTATTTCCACGCGCGCGTGCGACCAGGGGTGTCGGGGCTGCATGAAACCTGGGTGATTCTCGGCGGACACGCGTGGGAGACGATGGACACGCTGCCGGAAGAAAGCCTGTCGCTGCGCGTGACGGGAACGAATGGCCTGTTGCCGCGCAAGGGGCTGCGTGAAGCCAGTCTCGACGAACTCGCGGCCAGCACGCCGAACGTCGCGGGCGTGCGCAATCTCGTGTCGCCGACGCTGCCGCTGTATCCGCCGACGGAGGACCGTTTCCAGTGGCGCGTGCTGTCGCATCTAGCGCCGAATTTTCTGTCGATGATGAACGCGGAAGTGCTGCGCGGGGCGCTCGCGCTGTACGACTGGACCGACGATGAGCTGAACCGCCGGCGGCTGGCGGGCATTCTGTGGGTTTCGCAGGAATTGCTCGAGGAAGTAACCGGTGGCTCGGTCGAGCGCGGCGTGCTGATCGAGGTGACGCTCGATTCGCATGCGTTCGCGGGCGAGGGTGACGTGATGCTGTTCGGCGAGTTGCTGCATCGCTTCTTTGCACAATACGCGGAGATCAACCTGTTCACGAAGCTGTCGATCATCAGCCTGCCGTCGCAGGCCCGCACCGTGTGGCCGCGCAGCAAGGCGCAACGGGCGCCGCTATGAAGCAGCACGCCCCGCAGGATGTCTCCTTGGGAGACGCGTTGCCGAATCTCGAGCCGCTGGTCGCGTCGCTGCTGGCCCGCGCGCCACGCATGAACTTCATGCAGCTTTGCAGGCTGCTCGAGGTGCGGGTGCCTGACTCGCCGGGCTTGGGCACGCAGGACACGGCCGAGCATGAGCGCGTGCGCTTCCGGCCGCGGCCGCGCGTCGGCTTTCCGGCGGGAGAAATCTCGGCGGTAGAGTTTGACGACGAGCGTCCCGATGCACCGCCGACCGTACGCACGACGTTCATGGGCCTGTATGGTGTCGACGCGGCGATGCCGCCGCACATGATCGACGAGATCGTGTTGCGCGAGGAGGGGCATGAGGTCGTCGAAGCGTTTCTTGACCAGTTCAATCACCGGTACGTCACGCTGCTGTACCGCGCGTGGAAGAAATACCGCTATCCGGAAAGCTTCCGCCCGGGCGGCAGCGACGCGCATTCGCGCAACCTGCTGTGCCTGGCCGGCTTCGGGTGGGGCGACAAGCCGCGGCGCGCCGGCCTGCCGGATTCGCGATTGCTCGCGCTGCTGGGGTTGCTGATCCAGCACACGCGCACGCCCGAAGGCCTGACCGGCGTCATCGCACTGGCCGTACCCGGTATCGAGGTTCGCGTCGACGAGTTCTTTCCAGTGGCTATGCGCGTCGGACAAGCGCAGCCGCTGACGTCGGGCCAGTTTGCCGGTTCATCGGCGGAGGGCAGGCGCCGGGGCCTCGGCGGCGGCTACGTGCTGGGCAAACGGATGGCCTATCGCAGTCGCGCGGTGCGTGTGACGCTACGGCCAGCGGATGCGCAGCAGGCCCGCGATCTCCTGCCTGGCGCGTGGCTGCATCGTGAGTTGATGGCGTTCGTGCAGTTGTATGTTGGCGTCAAGGCCGACGTGCACCTGCGCATGGAATTGTCGTCACGTCATGCGCCGCAACCCGCGATCGGTCCGGCACATGCTGATCAGGCGCCGCGCCTCGGCTGGACGACCGTGCTGCCCGCCGACGAAGAGCGCGTGATCAACATCGCGCTCGGCGTCTATGAAGCGTTTCCTGCGCCCGGGACCAATCCACACCTGACACAACATGTTTGACCAGAGAAGACTATGACTATCCGCTTCGCCGTTTCGACCCTTGCATCCGTTCTGCTGCTGTCGGCATGCGGCGCATGGCAAACCGTCTCCGATGCCTCGTCGAGCGCCTACCGCACTGTCTTCTTCAAGCAGGTCAAGGTGCTCAACATCGATTTGTCGGCACGCGAGGCGTTGAATCCGGACGACGCCGGCCGCCCGACGTCGGTTGCGGTGCGCGTGTATCAGTTGAAGGACCGCAAGATGTTCGATGGCGCGTCCTACAACGACCTGCTGAAGAACGATCGGACAATGCTTGTGCAGGATCTGCAGGCCAACATGGCGACGGTCCTGAATCCGGGCGCGGCCGCGAGCCTCTCGCAGCCGATGCAGGTCGATACCAAGTATGTCGCGATTGTTGCGTTCTACCGCAACCCTGGAAGCGGCGATGACTGGAAGGTCGTGATCGAGAAGAAGAAGCTCGACGCAGACAAGCCGTTGAAGCTCGAACTGGTCGATCAGCTTCTGCTTTCTGCCAGTGCATCTGAGAATGCATCCCGGTGATCAATTGCATGTGAACGGCAATCAGGTGGCGACGACGGACGTGAAACTGGTCGTGGCGCAACGTTGTCCGTGACAGGTTCGGCACCGCATGGCGTGCCCGCCATGACGCCGCACCGTCAAAACGACGGCAACCCCGGCGGATTCGTCTCCGCGCGCGCGACCGCCTCGCTCTGCAACCCCCAGCGCGCCAGCGCCTGCCCGTAGCGGCCGTTGCCGATCAGCGCGTTCGTTGCGAGCGTCAGCGCCGGCGCGAGCCCGCTGCCGCGACGCGTCGCTATCGCGACATCCGCATTCGCCGGCCAGCCCGCGTTGACGACGCCGACCCGACGAATCTTGCCGTCGCGCGCGGCCTCGTAAGCCAGCGACGCATTCGGGTTCAGCTCGGCGTCGGCGCGGCCCGACAGCAACGCGACGCGGGCTGCCGCATCGTCGTCGAAATAGAGCAGTTCGGTCGCCTTCAGCCCTTGCGCGACGTTGCGTCGGCTCCATTCGAGCAGGATGCGCTCCTGGCTCGTGCCCGCACCCGTGATGACGCGCAGGCCCGCGACGTCCTTCGGCTCGGCAATCTTCGCGATCGGGCTCGCGGTGCGCACGTAGAAGCCGTGCAGCCCGAGCCGATAGGTCGTGAAATCGTATTTCTCCTTGCGCTTCTCGGTCACGCCGACGTTCGAGATCACGGCGTCGTACTTGCCCGACGTGAGCCCGAGCGGCCAGTCGGCCCACGCGATCGGCACCAGCACCAGCGTGCGGCCGAGCGCGTCCGCGACGAGCTGCGCATAGTCGGGATCGGCGCCCACGACCGTGCGCGCGTCGGTCGCATAGGTCGACACCGGCGGTGCGTGCGGCGAAATCGCAACCGTGAACGCGCCGTCGCGTACCCAGCGGTAGTTGCCTGCCGCGCGAATCGCCGCATCGTCGCGCGACGCGCGGATCCGGCCGGCCTGGCGCGGATCGAGATCGGCGGTCGCGGCCGCGTCGGCCGCATGCCACCGGAGGCCGGCGGCGGCCGCGAGCGCGGCGGTCATGAACTGGCGTCGGTCGATCATCGTCGGTTGCCTCGGAAGTCGTGAGCGGCGCGCATCAGAGCACCCGCGACAGGAACGCGCGCGTGCGCGGATGGGCCGGCGCGTCGAGCACGACGGCGGGCGGGCCCGACTCGACGATGCGGCCGCGCTCCATGAACAGCACGTTGTCCGCGACCTCGCGCGCGAAGCCGATCTCGTGCGTGACGATCACGAGCGTGGTGCCCGAGCGCGCCAGCTCCTTGATCACGTCGAGCACTTCGTTGACCAGTTCGGGATCGAGCGCCGACGTCGGCTCGTCGAACAGCAGCACCTTCGGGCGCAACGCGAGCGCCCGCGCGATCGCGACGCGCTGCTGCTGGCCGCCGGACAGCTGGCGCGGGTAGGCATCGGCCTTGTCCGCGAGGCCGACGCGCGCGAGCAGCGTGCGCGCGGTGCGCTCGGCGGCCTCGCGCGTGACGCCGCCGACGGCGACCGGCGCCTCGATCAGGTTCTCGAACACCGTCAGGTGCGGAAACAGGTTGAAGTTCTGGAACACCATTCCGACCGCCGTGCGCCGCTTCAGCACGTCGCGCTCCTTCAGCTCGTGCAGCACGTCGCCGTCGCGCCGATAGCCGATCAGCTCGCCGTCGATGTCGATGACGCCGTCGTCGACGCGTTCGAGATGGTTGATCGTGCGCAGCAGCGTCGACTTGCCCGAGCCGGACGGCCCGACGATCACCGTCACGCTGCCGCGCGGCGCGACGAACGACACGTTGTCGAGCACGCGCTGCATGCCGAACTGCTTCGACACGTTGTGCACGGCGACCTCGCCGCCGGTGCGCGGCACGGGCGCATCAGCGTTGCCCTGAAACGTCGCATCGGCCGTCGCGCTGTGTGTCGCCGCACGCCGCCGCAGCGCACCGATGCGCGCCAGCACGAACGTCAGCGCCGACGGCGGCGGATTGCGCAGCGCACCGCGCGCATAGTGGCGCTCGACCTGCACCTGGATCGCGGACAGCACGGTCAGGATGATCAGGTACCAGACGGTCGCGACCATCAGCAGCGGAATCACTTCCAGATTGCGGCGATAGATCACCTGCACCGTGTAGAACAGTTCGGGCATCGCGAGCACGTAGACCATCGACGTGCCTTTCGCGAGCGTGATCAGGTCGTTGAACGCGGTCGGCAGGATCGCGCGCATCGCCTGCGGCAACACGATGCGCGTGGTCTGGCGGCCGCGCGGCAGGCCGAGCGCGGCGGCCGCTTCGAGCTGCCCCTGGTCGACCGCGAGAATGCCGCCGCGAATCACTTCCGCGGAAAACGCCGCGTGGTTCAGCGTGAGGCCGAGCACGGCCGCAAGGAACGGGCTGATCAGGTCGGTGGTCGGCGTGTCGAACCACACAATGTCGGTGAACGGCACGCCGAGCCGCACGTGTTCGTACAGGTAGCCGAGGTTGTTCAGGATCAGCAGCAGCACGATCAGCGGAATCGAGCGGAACAGCCACACGAACGTCCACGCGCTCGCGGCAAGCAGGCGCGAGCGCGACAGCCGGGCCAGCGCGACGAGCGCACCGAGCGCGAAGCCGAACACCGCGCCGAGCAGCGTCAGCACCAGCGTGCGCGCGAGCCCGGACAGCACCGGCGGCGACAGGAACCATTCGGCGAACACCGGCCAGCCCCATTGCGGGTTGCCGAGAATCGAATGCAGCGCGAGCGCGATCAGCACGAGCGCGAGCACGGTGCCGACCGTGCGCGACCTGTGCCGGGCCGGCACGATGCGCGGGCGCGTGCCGGCGTCGCGGGCGGGGGAGGAAGTGAGCGGCGGCAGTGCGCCGCCGAGATGGGTCGTGTCGCTCATGTCGGTGAGGGTCCTCGATCGAGTTGGCCGGATGCGCCGCGCGAGGCGGCGCGCAGGCGTCAGGCGTGCGCTTCGGCCGCGTCGCCTTGTTTCTGCACCGCGCCGGGCGCCGCGTGGCGGCTCGCCTTGCGCGGCAGGCCGAGGTGGTCGCGCAGCGTGCTGCCCGGCAGGTCGCGGCGGTAGCGGCCGCGCGCCTCGAGCACCGGAATCACGAGTTCGACGAAATCGTCGACGCCCTGGGCCTGCACCGGGAAGCCGAGGATGAAGCCGTCGCCGGCTCCGGCGTCGTGCCAGCGGATCAGCTCGTCGGCGACGTGCTTGGCCGTGCCGATGAAGTTCGGGCGCGGCGTCGCGACGGCGAGTGCCGTCTCGCGCAGCGTGAGGCGCTTGCGCTTCGCGTCGGCCTTGATTCGGTCGGTGGTCGAGCGGAAGCTGTTGCGGCCGATATCGCCGAGTTCGGGGAACGGTGCGTCGAGCGCGTACTGCGTGAAATCGTGGTGATCGAAATAGCGGCCGAGATACGCGAGCGCCTCGTCGATCGTCAGCAGGTCGCGGATCGCCTGATACTTGTCTTCGGCCTCGGCGGCCGTGCGGCCGACGATCGGCCCGACGCCGGGGAAGATCTTCACGTCGCCCGGCTGCCGCCCGTGCTCGACCGCGCTTTGCTTCACGCGCCGCGTGAACGCGGCCGTTTCGTCGAGCGACGGCGAATGCGTGAACACGGCGTCCGCGTACTTGCCCGCGAGCCCGATGCCGGTGTCGGACGAGCCGGCCTGGAAGATCACCGGCTGCCCCTGCGGCGAGCGCTGGATGTTCAGCGGGCCGGCAACCTGGAAGAAGCGGCCGTGATGATCGAGCGTATGGAGCTTGTCGCGATCGAAGAAGCGCCCGCTCGCGCGATCGCGCACGAACGCGTCGTCGTCCCAGCTGTCCCACAGCCCCTGCACGACGTCGAGGTATTCGTCGGCGATTTCGTAGCGCAGTTCGTGATCGGGATGCGCCTTGCCGAAATTCTTCGCGGTGCCTTCGAGCGGCGTCGTGACGACGTTCCAGCCCGCGCGCCCGCCGCTGATCGCATCGAGCGACGCGAGCTGGCGCGCGACCGTGAACGGCTCGCTGTACGACGTCGAGATCGTGCCCGCGAGGCCGATCTTCTTCGTCGCGACCGCGAGCGCCGACAGCACGGTGAGCGGCTCGAAGCGGTTCAGGAAGTGCGGGATCGACTTCTCGTTGATGTAGAGGCCGTCCGCGACGAACGCGAACGCGATGCCGGCGGCTTCCGCCTTGCGCGCGATGCCGATCGCGAAGTCGAGGTTGATGCTCGCGTCTGGCGGGTTGCTCGGATGCCGCCACGCGTTCATGTGGCTGCCTGCGCCTTGCAGCATCAGGCCGAAGGGAATCGATCGTCGGGTCGTCATGGGAGCGTCAGGCGTTCTGGTCGGGGGAAGGGAAACGTTCGGCGGCCAGGGCCGCCTGCACGGGCGTGATCGATTGCGCGCCGCCGAGCCATTCGGCCGACGCGAGCCGCGCCGCGTAGTCGGTCACCGGCGAGTCGATCACGAATGCATCGACGTCGAGCCGCCGGCTCAGCACGTCGAGCGCGCGGTGCACGCGTTCGGGCGTATCGGCCAGCACGGTCGGGCGCAACTCGTCGATCCGGTAGTCGGACGCGCCGCTCTGTCGCGCGAATTCGGCGGCGGCCTGCGCGCTCGGCAGATTGAAGCTCTGGCCGCCGGCGAATTGCAGCTTGAAGATCTTCAGCGGCCCGATCAGTTGCTCGGCTTCGTCGCGGGTCGGCGCGGCGACGGCGTACAACGCGACGATCGGGCGTGTGCCGCCCGCGTCGCGGTACGCCGCCAGCGAGCGTTCGAGGTTCGCGTCGTCGCCGTTGAAGTGTCCTGCGTAGCAGAAGCGCCAGCCGTGGCGGGCGGCGAGCGCGCCGCTGTCGGGCGAGCCGCCGAGCAGGATGCGTTCGGGCGCGTGCGGCGGCACCGGCATCGCGACCGCGCCGGCGAGCGGATGATCCTCGGCGACGCCCCAGCCGAGGAACGCGTCGAGTTCCGCGAGCTGGCCCGCGAAGTCGGGCTTCTTCGCCTTGTCGTGAAACCACTGCAGCGCGCGCGTGGTCAGCGGCAATCCACCGGGCGCCTTGCCGATGCCGAGATCGACGCGGCCCGGCCCGAGCGCGGCGAGCAGCTTGAACGACTCGGCGACCTTGAACGGGCTGTAGTGCTGCAGCATCACGCCGCCCGAACCGACGCGAATGCGCGACGTGTGCGCGAGCAGGTGCGCGACGACGATCTCGGGCGCGGAGCTCGCGAAGCCCGGCGCGCCGTGATGCTCGGCGACCCAGAAGCGCTCGTAGCCGAGCTGTTCCGCGCGCCGCGCGAGGGTCGTCGTGAAGCGCAGCGCGTCGGCGGCGGTCGCGCCGTCGGCGATCGGGCTTTTGTCCAGCAATGAAAGCGAATAAGACATGGTGTCGGCGTTCCTGCGAGGGCGTGGACGGGCGGCGCTCAGCTCTTCGGCAAGCCCGGCGGATTCGTGCGCGACTGGTCGATCGCTTCGGAGGCGAGGTTCCAGCGGTCGAGGACCTGCTGATAGCGGCCGTTCCGGATCAGCCCGTTCAGCGCGACCGTCAGCGGATCGGC
This sequence comes from Burkholderia sp. BCC1640, assembly GCF_902833125.1. Taxonomy (NCBI): domain Bacteria; kingdom Pseudomonadati; phylum Pseudomonadota; class Betaproteobacteria; order Burkholderiales; family Burkholderiaceae; genus Burkholderia; species Burkholderia sp. BCC1640. Next base: position 17,958 of record NZ_CADFEF010000002.1, read on the forward strand.
GAGCCCGCTGCCGCGGCGCGTCGCGATCGCGATGTCGGCCGTGCGCGGCCAGCCGCCGCTGATCGCGCCGACGAGGCGCGTCTTGCCCTGCTGCGCGCTCTGGTAGGCGAGCACCGAGTTCACGCTGAACACGGCATCGGCGCGGCCCGACTGCACGGCGACGATCCGCATCGCCTGGTCGTCGTAGTACTGGACCTGAACGGGCTTCAGGCCGTGCGCGACGTTCTCGCGATCCCATGCGAGCAGGATCTTTTCCTGGTTGGTGCCGGCATCGGTGACGATGCGCAGCCCCGCGACGTCCTTCGGCTCGCGGATCGACTGGATCTTGCTGTCGTTGCGCACGTAGAAGCCGACCTGGTCCTTGCGGTAGGTCGAGAAATCGAACTTCTGCTTGCGCTCCTCGGTGACGGTTACGTTCGAGATCACCGCGTCGACTTTCCCCGATTCGAGCGCGAGCGGCCAGTCGGCCCATGCGAGCGGGACGATCTTCAGCTTGCGGCCGAGGCTGTCGGACACGAGCTGGCCGACGTCCGCGTCGAAGCCGATCACCGTGCGCGCGTCGGTCGCATACGAGCTGATCGGCGGCAGGCTCGGCGCGACGCCGATCGTCAGCGTGCCGGCTTCGGCGAACCTGAACGACGCGGGCACCGCGCGCTCGACGGCCGCATCGGCCGCACCGCGCGGGCGGCCACGTTGCTCGGGGCTGAGGTCGAAGGTCGCGGCGGCCGCGGCGATCGCGGTCACGCCGATCAGCGCGGCGGCCAGCGTGCGGAGCGCACGCGGCGTGAAGGGTACGGCTCGTTGCATGGATGTGTCCTGTCGTTTCGTGTCTTGGGGAACGGGAGAGCGGAATCGGGTGGCGCGGGGCGTTCAGCGCGGCAGCACGGCTTCGGGAAGCGGCGCCCACAGGTCGGCGAGCGTCGACGTGCGCGACGGATCGGCGAGATCCTTGCCGAAGCGCAGGTGGAAATACGCTTCCGGATCGATCGACGAATCGAACAGCCGCGTATAGCCGGTGCGGTCGTACAGCGCCCACGCTTCGGGCTGGCGAAAGCCGGTGGTCAGGTACACGCGTCGATAGCCCTGCTGCGCGGCACGCAGTTCGAGCGCATCGACGATCAGGCGCGCGAGCCCCTGGCGGCGCAGGTCCGCGCGGGTCCAGATGCGTTTGAGTTCGGCGGTCTGCGCGTCGTAGCGCTTGAATGCGCCGCCGCCGATCGTTTCGCCGTCGCGCAGCAGCAGCACGAACGCGCCTTCGGGCGGCGCGAACAGCTCGGCCGGGTAGCGCGCGAGTTCGTCGCGTGCGGACGCGCGGCTGTCGGGGCGATACGCGTCGTAGCGCGTCGCGTATTCGTCGATCAGCGCGTCGACCAGCGGCTGGGCGCGGACGTCGAGCGGTGTCGTGTCGATGAGGCGGTCGTTCGTGGCCATGGGCATCGCGAAGGGCGCGCGATGCGGACGTTCCTGGCGGGGGCCTGCCACACGGCCCGTCCGGTCTGCTCCGTTATCGCGACGCGGTTGTCGTGATGACGGCGGCCGCGGTGCTTCCTGCGCTGCATCCGGCGTGCCGCCGCCGTTTCGAACACGTTAGCGGCGCGGCCGGCAAAGACGAACGAAGCAATTTCGATAAGGATTTCGCGGGGAGCGTCAGAAGGCTTGCAGGGGGGAGTGGGGTGGGCGAAGAAGCCATAGTCGATCAGGCGCATTACCCGATGACGCGCGGAGGCGTCGACGCCTCCGCCAGCTGAAACAGGCAATCGCCACGCCGCACCTGCGCGGGCACGCGCTTGCACACCACTTCGCCGTCGCCGTTGAAGCGGTGCAGCACCGGTTCGCGCAGCGGCGTATCGGGGAAGTGCACCCACGCGGCCGGCTGGCCGGCCTTCACCTGGTCGCCGAGTTCGACGAGCGGTTCGTACAGCCCGTGCTCGTACGCGTAGACGAAGTGGCGATCGCCGTCGACACGCAGGAAGCGCGTGACGGTCGGCGGCGCGTCGGGCACGAGCGCGCCGTGCAGCAGGCCGATATGGCCGAGGTAGTGCAGCAGCCCGTGGCGGCCGAGCCGGATCAGCGACGGATCGGCCATCCCCGCGCCGCCGAGTTCGGTCACGATCGAGATCGCGCCCTGCCGACGCGCGGCCGATGCCGAGTGCACCGGGTTCGGCGCGTGCAGCAGCGCGTTCGGCAGCCCGAACGCGACCAGCAGGCCGTTGAGCTTCGCGGCCTCGTCGTCGTCGAGCGGGTCGATCGCGAGCATGTTGCCGCCCTGGTACAGCAGCGAGCTGCCGCCCGAATGCAGGTCGACCAGATACTGCGAGCGCGACAGCAGCGCATGCTCGATGTAATGCGCGATCATCTGCGTCGGCGTGCCGGCCGGGTCGCCGGGGAAGCTGCGATTCAGGTTGCCCTCGTCGAGCGGCGACACGCGCAAGCCGGCGTCGGCCGCGGGGAAGTTCGCCATCGGCAGCAGGATCAACTGCCCGCTGACCATCTCCGGATCGATCTCGCGCATCAGCTGCGACACGATGATCTGGCCTTCGTATTCGTCGCCGTGATTGCCGGCCATCACGAGCGCGACCGGGCCGTCGCCGTTGCGGATCGACGCGATCGGGATCGGCAGCCAGCCGTATGCGGAGCGATGCACGGAATGCGGCAGGCGCAGATAGCCCGCATGCTTGCCTTGCGCATCGAGATCGATTTCGCAGTGGATGGGATTTCGGTGGGAGGAGGAGGAGGCGGTCATGGCGGCATCGTTCGATGAACGGAATCTGCCATCTTATCGGGAAACGACCGCCGCGCGGCGTGCGTGGTGCGGGCAATGCCGGACGCCGTCAACCGGCCCGCGTGCGAACCCGCGACATCCGCAACGCGAGCAGCCGCACGCGATGTTGCAGCGCTGAAACGCATGCCGGCGCGCACATGCCGTGCGGCGCGTCGGCCCCTTGTCGCGACGGGGCCGGCGCGCGCGATCGCGTCAGCGACCGGAGGTTTCAGCTTCGATACGTCCTTCTTCCCACAGCGCCCAGAAACGGCTGCCGGCGCGATACGGATTTGCGCGTCGCGCCGCGTGATCGGTGACGCCCTGGCGATATGCGCCGTACAGCGTCAGCGGCGGATTGTCGACGACGCACGCGGCTTCACGCGCGGCGGGCGCGCGGTGCTCGGAAACGAGCCGTCGGATCAGCGAGGCGCCGTCGATCACGTCCAGTTGATCGCTCGCTTCCGCATGGCTGAGGACTTCGACGGTATTCATGTTTGGGCTCCCTGACATCCTGTTTCCCAGTCAAGGAGCAATAAGGGTGCCAGCCATGAAATACCGTGCGCCGCCCCGATCGTGCGGGCTTCTGCGGCGAACGTGACGCGCGGCGCGGGCCGATGTTACGGAACACGTCACGTGACACGGGCGCGCGCGGCGGAACACCTGCGCGTATGCGCGAAGTCACGCAAAGCGTTTCGGGAATGAATCGCGGAAAGCGAAGGGACGCGCGGAGGCCGCCGGCGTCAACGCGAACGGCGCGCGCTCAGCTCGTGGTCGCGGGCGTCACTCGGCTGCTTCCGGCCGAATAGAAGCGGTAGATTCCCTTGCCGGCCGACTTCGCGTCGTACAGCGCGCTGTCGGCCTGGCGGATCAGTTCGTCGGGGGAGCCGTGCCCGTCGTCGAGCGCGATGCCGATGCTGATCCCGAAGCTGACGGTCTCGCCGATCGACAACGTATACGGCGCCGAGATCTGCCGGATGATCCGCGCGGCGAGGAGCGAGCAGGCGTGCATCGTGGTGGCGTCGAGCGCGACGACGAACTCGTCGCCGCCGATCCGAGCCGCCAGCTCGCCGGGCGGCAGCGTCTTGCCGAGCCGCTCGGCGACCTGCGTGAGCACTTCATCGCCGGCCTGATGGCCGAACCGGTCGTTGATTGCCTTGAAGCCGTCGAGGTCGAGATACATGACGGCGAGCGTGGCGCTCGGCAGGTGCGGCCGGTGCGCGAGCATCCGCTTGAGTTGCGCATGCAGTTCGTGGCGGTTCGGCAAACCCGTCAGCGCGTCGTGTCGCGCGAGGTGCCGGATGTGCTGCTCGCTGCGGCGGCGCGTGGTGACGTCCTCGACGATGATCACCGCGTTGCCGTCCGGCACGCGATGGCGGGTCAGCTCCAGCTGTCGGCCGTCGGCGAGGGTGATGTCGAGCGGCACCGGTTCGTCATGGTTCAGCCAGACGTCGCATTGCGCGGCGAGACCTGCGCCGTCGGAATCGGCCACCGCGTTCGCGCCGAGCGCCGCGACGACGTCGGGCAGCGGTGTGTCGAGCATGATCTCGCGCGGCGAGCCGAACAATTGCGCGGTGCGGCGGTTCGCGACGATCACGCGGCTCTCGCCGTCGATCATGCACAGGCCGTGCGGCATGTAGGTGAGGGCGGCGTCGAAGCGCGCGACGAGCTCGGCGTTGCGCTGGCGCGCGGCGATCAGCGCGACCAGCACGCGGTAATGACGCTGGACGACCGTGCGCATGGCCGCGAGATAGATCGCGAGCGGCGGCAGCAGCAGCCAGGCGCCGGGCCGGTCGACCAGCACCGCGCCGAGGCCGATCGGCAGGACGCCGAGCGTGACCTGGGTCATCGCGAGCCGGGGCAGCGCCGAATTGCGCGACGCGATCCCGCCGAACACGCCGCCCGCGACCATCACCGACAGCGTGCCGAGCTCGGCGTCGGGCGCCTCCACGCAGCCCATCACGCCGAGGCCGAGCACGAAGCACGCAGCGAGCGACACAGGCGCATAGCGCAGCGCCCAGTATTCGGCGCGATCGTCGCCGGCGGCACGGTGCACGGCATACGCGCGCGCGATTGCGAGCCGCGCGGCGAGCAGGCCGACGTCGACGACGAGCCAGACGAAACACCAGAGTTGTTGCAGCCGGATCAGCGCGATCGCCGCGACGAACGCGCTGGCGAGGCCGGACAGCGCCATCGGGCGCACGTCCTCGAACAGCGTGACGAGCATCGACGGGCGCAGCGCGGCCGTCACGCGGTGATTGCCGCAGGGGGGAGTGGCGAGAACGGCATTCAGGAGGCTTGCCTTGACTGCCATGGCTATTTTGACCTCGACACGATGCGGCGCATTGCCGGCCGCCCCGCACGGCACGTGGCGGAGTGACCGGCGAGCCGGATGCGCACGACATTACCATGAAACGTCGGCCGCGCGTGTCGTGCGGGGGCGCCGGCGAGTCGTCGTCGACCACGCCGGCGCGCGCCTTGCGCACTCGCCGACGCGGGGGCAGGCGTCGTTGCCCACGGGACGATCTCGGGCGGCCGCCCGCGGACCGGTTTCAGCGCGCCGCACATGGCTCGCCCATGGCGGCGATCGGCCCGCGGCGATCGATGCGCCCGCCGTGACACCGCCCGATCGCGCCCGTATGTCGCCCGCGACCGGACGCCGCAGCCCGTCTGAATCCCGTTATAAGAAATTCAATAAGTAATTCATGTGGGAAATACTATAGGCGATATATCGAAAACAATGCCAGAATGCGCGCCGCTCCGAACGCCGCGACACCCGATCGCCGTCCGAGCCGCATCAGGAGGTTCCCCCCCACATGAAAAACCACGGCCTGTCACGGCGGGGTTTTCTGAAAGCCAGCGTGCTGGCGGGCGTCGCGGTCTACGTCGCGCCCATCGGCAGCCGCGCGTTCGCGGCGCTCTTCGAAGAAAAACTCCTCACCCCCGTCAAATGGGATAGCGTCACCGGCATCCCCCAATTCCGCATCGACGGCATCGCGAAGGTCACGGGCTCGAAAGTGTTCGCCCGTGACGTGCGCGCAGCCGACATGCCGCACTGGCCGCAGCAGCAGTCGCACGCGCTGATCCTCCGCGCCACGCAGGCCGACCGCATCTACGAAGGCTTCGACCTGTCGCTGCTCGGCGACGAACTGAAGCCGGACCGCGTGGTCACGGCCGACGATCTCGCACGCGACGGCGTCGCGTTCCCGACGTTCTACGGCGACGACATGCTGTTGCCCGCCGGCAAGACCCCTGCGTATCTTGGCCATGCGGTCGCGATCCTCATCTATCACGACTTCGCGCGCTTCCGCTTCGCGAAGAACGCGCTCAAGTTCCGCGACGACGTGATCCGCTACGGCGCGGTCACGGGCCCGCTCGAGCGCGATCCGTGGGGCACGTTCCGCTACGTGCGGGTGGGCGGCAAGACGGCTTACGACGACGATGTCTATTCGAGCCTGAAGGATGCACCGATCTTCCCGAGCATGATGCGCAAGCACCTGCCGGTCTGGCCGGACGGCAAGGAGCACGGCAGGCTCGACGAGCAGGGGATGTTCCTGGCCGGCCAGATCGCCGCCGAGCTCGATCGTCCGTCGGCCGACTGGCTCGTATTCGATCGCGAGTACAGCACGCAGTCGGTCGATACCGCCGCGCTCGAACCCGACAACGCGAACTGCTGGTACGACGCCGCGACGCAGTCGATGCACCTCGTCGTGCCGACCCAGTCGCCGCTCGAAGTGGCGGAGAACGCGGCCGCGATGGTCGCGAAATGCCGCTTCCCGGTGAAGAAGCTGTTCGTGCATCCGTGCTACACGGTCGGCTACGGCTCGAAGGATCACTGCAACGTGCCGTTCTACGGCCTCGTCTGCGCGCTCTACGCGGACGGCCGCCCGGTGCGGTTCGCGAACGACCGCTACGAGCAGTTCCAGACATCGCTGAAGCGTCACGCGTTCAAGATGCATTACCGGATCGCGGTCGATCGCAACACGGGTCTCATGCAGTCGTTCAAGGGCGACTTCGAGGCGAACGGCGGCGGGCGCTCGAACTTCTCGCCGTCGGTGGCGATGGTCGGTGCGACGGCCGCACAATCGATCTACTACTTCCCGAAGAGCGACCTGGCTGCGGTCGCGATCGCGTCGCGCGCGATCGACGCCGGCTCCGCGCGCGGCTACGGCACGCTGCAGAGCATGGCCGCGACCGAGATGGCGGTCGACGAGATCGCCGCGCAACTGAACCTCGATCCGATCGAGTTCCGCCTGCGCAACGCGCTGCGTTCGGGGATGAAGAACACGCAGGGCGCGATTCCCGCCGGCGCGCTGCGCGTCGACGAAGTGCTGGAGCGCGCGAGGCAGCATCCGCTATGGACGCGCCGTGCGGCGCGCAAGGCCGAATTCGAGGCGACGAACCCGGGCAAGCGCTACGGCGTCGGCTTCGCGTGCGTGCAGAAGGACTTCGGCACGGGTGCCGAGGCATCGTTCGCGAAGGTCGAATTCGACGAGAACGGCAAGGTGTCGCTGCATCACACGGCGGCCGAGATCGGCACGGGGATGTCGACGTCGCAGGCCGTCGCGGTCGCGAAGTGGCTCGGCCGCCCGGCGACCGAGGTGCGTGTTGCCGTGACCGAATGGCCCGATCTGCCGGTCGAGACGAGCGGCGATCCGTACCTGATGTCACAGGCCGACCAGGACCGGCTGAGCGCGAATCCACGCTGGTCGCCGGGCTATGCGTCGCCGTCGAGCGCGACGAACTCCGCGTACTACTTCACGCACAGCACGCGCGAAGCCGCGCGCGCGGTGTTCCGCTACGGGCTGTGGCCGGCCGCGATGTCGATCTGGACGCGCGGCCTCGGCGGCGGCCAGGCCGCGCCGTACACGATCCGCATCGAGGACGCGCGCTGGGTCGACGGCAAGCTGACCGCCGACGGCCTCGAGCCGCTGACGTTCGAGCAGCTCGCGAAGCAGGCGCATGCGCTCGGCCTGCCGACCGGCGCCGTCGTACACGTGTTCAACCGCTGGCAATGGACCGACGCGGAGTTCGACGTGGGCGGCGCGGTCGATCGTCTGCCGATCGACGGGTTGTCGCTGCGAGTCGGCGCGCCGAAGACCGGCGACGACGGCCCGATGCCGGGCACCGCCGCGCCGGCCGGCGCGACCGCGATGCACGGCACGCTGGCGCCGACCGCGAACGGCTATCGCGTGCTGGACCGCAAACGCGTGTTCATCCCGCCGACGAGCCGCAACAACGCGGCCGTCACGTACTACACGGCGGTCGGCACGCTCGTCGAGCTGGCCGTGCACGAAGCGACCGGCAAGGTCGAGCTGCTCACGCATCATTCGGTCATGGAGTGCGGCAACCAGATTTCGCCGCAGCTCGTGTCGGGCCAGTTGCAGGGCGGCCTCGCGATGGGCATCGGCCATGCGCTGCACGAATACCTGCCGCTTTACGAAGACGGCCCCGGCAACGGCACGTGGAACTTCAACCGCTACCAGCTGCCGCGCGCGACCGACGTCGCCGTGTGGTCGCAGACTGGCGACATCCTGCCGCCGCTGTCCGAGACCGATCCGCCGAAGGGTGTCGCCGAGGTGGTGATGATTCCCGTCGTCGGCGCGATCGTGAACGGCATCGCGCACGCGATCGGCCATCGTTTCACCGACTTGCCGGTGACCCCGCAAAAGATTCAGGAGGTGCTCGCATGACGACCGCCCAAACCGCCGCGTCGGCCGCGAGCGCCAGCGCGGCCGCGACCGGCGCATCCGCGCCGAATGCGGCTTCGGCCACCCCGGCATCCGCACCCGCGGCACCCGCTGCCGCATCGGCCGCCGTCGAGCGTCCGCTCGTCCGCTTTCAGCAGAAACCGCTGTCGGTGAACATCAACGGCAAGTCCGTCGGCCCGATGCAGGTACCCGAAGGGCTGATGATGATCGAGTTCCTGCACGAGTATGCGGGCCTCACCGGTTCGCGGCTCGGCTGCGGGCAGGGCATCTGCCACGCGTGCGTCGTGATCGTCGACAAGCCGGACGGCACGAGCGAGGAAATGCGCACGTGCATCACCGGCGCGCACTTCTTCCACGGCCGTTCGATCCGCACGATCGAAGGTCACGCGAAGCGCAACGAAGCCGGCGAAGTGGTGGAGCTGTCGCCGATCCAGCAGAAGTTCCTCGAGCACTTCAGCTTCCAGTGCGGCTACTGCACGCCGGGCTTCGTCAACGCGGCGACGGTGCTGATCGAACGCCTGAAGCGCGAGCCGGTCGCGAAGGCCGACGTCGAGCGCACGATCACCGACGCGCTGAACGCGCACATCTGCCGCTGCACCGGTTACGTCCGCTACTACGAAGCCGTGAAGGACGTGATCTTGACGACGCCGGGACTCGTGAAGGACGCCGCATGAAACGCACATTCGCCCATCGTGCCGCGCGGGCCGCGGGCCTGCCCGCACTCGCGGCCGCCTGCGCGCTGCTGCTCGCCGCCTGCGGCGGCCATGACGCGCCGGCTTCGAACGCGGCGTCCGGCGCGCCGGGTGCCGACCAGATCGCGCGCGGCCGCTATCTCGTGAAGGCCGCGGACTGCGCGGCGTGCCACACCGCGAAGGACGGCGCGCCGTTCGCCGGCGGTGCGCCGCTCGAATCGCCGTTCGGCACGTTCTACGGTTCGAACATCACGCCCGACAAGGACCACGGGATCGGCGGCTGGAGCGCGGACGACTTCTACGCCGCGCTGCACGACGGCAAGGCGCCGGGCAAGCGTCTGTATCCGTCGATGCCGTACACGTCGTACCGGCAGCTCACGCGCGCCGATACCGACGCGATGTACGCGTACCTGAAGACGGTGAAGCCGGTTGCGCAGGAAAACCGCGCGCACGAACTCAAGTTCCCGTACAACCTGCGCTTCGGCATGGGGTTCTGGGACATGGCGTTCCTGAAGGACAGCCTGCCCGACGCATCGACCGGCCAGTCCGCCGACTGGCAGCGCGGCCGCTATCTGGCGGGCGCGCTCGGCCACTGCGCGGAATGCCACACGCCGCGTGCGTTCACGGGGCAGCTCGACGGCGCGAAGCCGTTCGCGGGCGCCGCGCTCGGCCGCGTGGCCGCGCCGGACATCACGCCGGCCGGCCTCGCCGCGCGCGGCTGGACGGGCACCGACCTGCAGACGTTCTTCGGCGTCGGCATCGCACCGCAAGGCTCGGCGTTCGGCGAAATGTATCCGGTCGTGCATCTGAGCACGCAATACATGACGAAGGACGATCTGCGCGCGCTGTCCGTGTACCTGCTCGGCGATACGCCGCCGGCGCCGCAGCCGGTGAAGCCGGTGTCGGCCGATGCCGCGCAGCTCGCGGCCGGCCGCTCGGTGTATCTCGCGGTGTGCGCGGGTTGTCACGGTTTCGACGGCGAAGGCAAGCCGCACGTGGCGGTGCCGATGAACGGCAATTCGACGCTGCGTCAGGGCGATGCGCGCAACCTGCTGGTCGCGATGCTCGACGGCATCGACGAGCAGAAGTTCGCCGGCTTCGAGAACCTCCAGCCGATGCCGGGTTTCGCGCACACGCTGAGCGACGACGAACTCGCGCAGCTCGCGAATTACCTGCGCGCGACGTGGGGCGGCCAGCCCGCGAGCGTCACGCCGGCCGACGTGAAGGCCATGCGTCAGTAAGTCGTGCGACGAAGTGGGGCGTCGCGCGCGAGGCAGCCGGTTTCCGGCTGCGCTCGTGCGTGGCGCCCCGCTCGAGCCTTTCCGGCGGCGCTTCAGTAGCCGCCGCCCCCTCCGCCGCCACCGCCACCTCCGCTGCCGCCCGCGCCGCCATACCGGCTCATGCCGGGGCCTTGCGACATGCCGCCACCCGACGACGTGCATCCGGCCGACAGCACCAGCATCAGCGCCGCGAGCAGCGCCGCGGCCAATCTTGCGGAACTCATTTCACTCTCCTTTCGCCGAGAAGGCCGCGCGGCAGGGCGGTTCGCGTGAACCGGCGACCGCGCGATGACGAAACGTTTCCGGCGGGCGGTTTATTCCATGCTTTTTGCGTTCGGCACAAGGCGAAACGGAGCGGCGCACGCGTTCGCACGCGCACGCCGCCGGGGCGCGGCGCGCCCCCGCAGATTCGCTACATCACGGGATACGTAGCCGGAATGCCGCCGTCGCGGCGGCCTCCGGTCAACGATAGACGAGATCGGCGCGGCGGTTCTGCGCCCACGAATCCTCGTCGTGACCGAGCGCGACGGGCTTTTCCTTGCCGAGGCTCACCGCCTCGAGTTGCGAGGCCTGCACGCCCAGCGTCTCGAGCGCGCTCATCACGGCTTGCGATCGGCGTTGGCCAAGCGCGAGGTTGTATTCGGATGTCCCGCGTTCGTCGGTGTTGCCCTGGATCAGCACGCGGCGCGACGGGTGGCTGCGCAGATAGTCTGCGTGCGCCTGCAGCAGTGTCTGGTATTCCGGCTTCACGGAGTACTGGTCGAAATCGAAGTAGACGCTGCGCTTCGCGAGCGGGCTGTTCGGATTGTTGAGATCGTCGGCCGCCACCGTCGCGACCGCTTCGCTCGATGGCGCCGGCGCCATCTCGGCATTCTCCGGCGTTTTCGCCGCGTGGTGACAACCCGCCAGCAGCGCGAAGGCTGCCATGACCGCAAATCGGTTCGTTTTGCTCATCGTGCGTCTCCTGCGGTTGACTGCGAGGAAAGCGTGGTGCGCGCGAACTGCCGCGTCACGCATCCGGCGAGACGGCGCGAAAGTGCCGGCTTCCGTGCGCGATGCGCTTTCGTAAGCCGGCGATGCGCCATATGAAAGATTGTCTCGGCCGGAACGCCGAAGCACGGCGCCGCTGCAACTAGATTAGGAAAAATGTCACAGCGTGACCAGTTTCTCTCATTTTTCACACGGGAACGACGCAGGACGCATTCTTGCTTGCGCGGAAACCGCGGCATGCACGGCGATGCGTGATGTGCCGTGCCGGTGCGGGCGTGTCACGCATCGCGGGGCGTCAGAACTTGTGCCGCAACCCGAGCGCGACCACCAGCTGGTTGCTGTTGCCTGAAGGCGTCATCGTCCAGACGGTCGCGTTGAACGCGGGATTGCCGTTGCCGCCGCTCACGCTTTGATAGACGGCTTCGAGATACGCATCCGTGCGTTTCGAGAACGCATAGTCGGCCTGCGTGACCACGTGGTTCCATTTCGGGCGCGTCTGGCCCGTGCGTGTGTCGAAACGGCCCATCGTATACGTGTACGCGGCGGCCACGCTGAATGCCGGCGTGACGAAGTAGCGGCCATCGACCGAGAAGTTGTCGAAGACGAGCGATTCGCCCTTCAACGGGGTGATGCCGCTGCCCTGAAGCACGCCGCTCACGCCGTCGGTGGCCGAGTGCGACCACGCGGCGCCGACCGAATGCGGGCCGAACGCATAGCGGCCGGCCACGGCCCAGATCTGCTGGTTGCCGCCCGTGATCGTCGCCGAGCCGTCGACCGTGCTCAATGCGCCGTCCGGATTCGGCGCATTGCGGTCGCGGCTGATCTTCAGGTAGCCGGCGCCGAGCTTCAGCGGCCCGTTCGCATACCCGAGCCCCGCGCTCCACACGGCGTTGTTCGAGAACGCGCCGGCCGTGTTCGAGAATCCGAACATCGCGCCGAACGTCAGCCCGCGATACGTCGGGCTCGTGTACTTCACCGCGTGGTTGATACGCAGGTTGCGGTTCGAGTCGTCGTTGTCGTACGGATGCACCGCGAGGTTGCCGCCCCAGCCGGGGCCCGACGCGCCGAGCGGCGTCACGAAATCGAGGATCAGGTCGTACTGGCGGCCGAACGTGAGCGTGCCGGCCGTGCGCGAGCTTACGCCGAGCCACGCCTGACGGCCGAACATGTCGACGCCTTTCTGCGACAGCTTGCCCGTCGTGCCCGAGAAGCCGTTCTCGAGCGTGAAGACCGCCGCCATCCCGCCGCCGAGATCCTCGCGGCCGCGCAGCCCCCAGCGCGACGCGTTCAACGCGCCGCTCGTCAGCCCGACGCTGCCGCTGCCGGGCGAACCGGCGCCTTGCGTACGCTGGTTGGTCGCGTAGGTGATCGACGTATCGATCAGGCCGTACAGCGTCACGTTGCTCTGCGCGTGCGCGACGCACGGAATCAGGCCGGCCGCGCAGGCGGCGAGCACGGTCCCCGGGAGCACGCCGGTACGACGGCCGCGGCGGACGGCATGCGGCGTGGCAACGCGCGCGTTGACGGGCCGCATGGTTTTATAGGAATGCATAGGATTTTTTATCGTTGGTCTCCGGCCCGATCGCCGGTGGGTCGCGTCGGCGCGCCGGCCGACGGATCGAGCGGCCATTATTGGAGATCGCGCGACCGTCGATTAAGGCGCTGCACAGGAAAGGTCCTCTGCGAAATAGCGTGGAATCGCGGCGGTTCGACGCAGGGTGTTTTCGTCGAATCGGCACGGAATGGAACCATCGCGTGTGCGGAAGGATTCGGCATTTACGAGGCGGTTCAGCGTGAGCGTCGGCATTTTCAGGAGCCGTCCGCGTGATGTTGCAGCGCGCAAGGTCGTGCATTGCCGCGTTGCCCGTTGGAGGCGCCATGTATTTCTGACGTCACGCGCGGTGACCAGCAAAATTTTCCGCCCGAAACGGCAAGGGCCGAATCGCCGCATCGGGTTCATTGCGTTCGTAGCATGAACCTTCCCGCGCCGCCGCAACCCGGCCGGCGACTACGTAATGCACGACTTTTTCACGCGCGGCCGTTCTGCACAATGGACTATTGCGCGTGGCCCGCCTGCCGCTGTGCCGGCACGTCACGCATGCCGCGGGAGAACGGATATGGTGTTGATGGCTGTGGGCGGGGGCGGACCGGTGAACGTGCCGCAGCCGCAGAATGACGACAATCCGGCACCGACGAACGGGGCCGGCAGCGCCCCGCCGGCCCAGACGCCGGAGCAGCAGGCCCTCGCGGCCGCGCAGGCCGAGACGCAGCGCCTGCTGCAGCTCGCGCAGGCCGAAATGGCGGCGCTCAAGCGTCTGCACGACCAGGGCGCGTCGCAGGCCGATCTCGACAACCAGGTGAAGAAGGCCGAAGCCGCATGGGGCTCGGTGCAGGCGGCCGTCGAGAACCAGATGCGCGTCGCGGCGGAGGGCGGCGGCGACACGAACAAGGCGATCGCGGGCGTGGCATCGGATCTGCGCAATGCGTCGCCGAACGATCCGGTGCTCGGCTCGGTGCTCGACGATGCGCAAAAGGCGGTGTCGGCGGAATCGGCGCCCGAGCGGGCGACCAACGTGAAGGCGTTCCAGTTCGCGGTGGCGATGCAGAAGGATCAGGACGCGAACGCCGACGTGCAGCGCTACAACGCGTTGCCGGGCGGCATCCGGCGCGCCGATCCCGACGCCGGCGCGCAATTGCGCCAGGCGGCCACCACGGCCGACACGAACGCCAACGACGCCTACACGGCGCTCACCACCGCATTGCGCCACGAATACAGCACGTCGGCCGCGACGCTGCGCCTGAACGACGCGAAGGCCGACTATGCGGCGTGGCAGAAGGAGCCCGGCGGATTGCGCCGCGCCGACGAGGCCGACATCACGCAGGCGTTGTCGCAGGCGCAGAGCCAGTACGACAAGGTCGTGACGGGCGGCGACGACACCGCGCTGACCTACGTGACGGCCGACGAGCAGAAGCAGGTCGTCGCGTCGGTGAAGCAGAATCACGACGGCATGTGGTACACCGGCCTCGTCGACGCGCTGGGCGAGGAGAGCCAGCTCAAGCGCACGATCGCGACGATCAATCCCGACGATCCGTCGCTGTCGCCGCAGATGAAACAGCTCGCGCAGTCCGACCCGGTCACGTTCGCGCTGATGCAGGACACGGGTGTGACCGTCGATCCGAACGATCCGAAGCTGTCGTCGCAGGAGAAGCTCCTCGCCCAGCAGAATCCGCTCGCCGAGGCGTTCGTCAAGCTGACGGGTATCAAGGTCGGCACGGACGGCCTGAGCGACGCCGACGCCAACGCACTGAACGCGCAGATCAACCAGGCGGGCGGTGTGTTCGCGTACGCGATGGCGAAGGCGCAGGCGGACAAGAACAATCCCGGTTATCAGAAGATCCAGACGCTGCTTGCGGCGGCGCCCGAGGTGCGGCTGCAGTACACGAAGCAGCAGGTCGCGCGGCTGATGGAGAATCCGGGCAGCAATCCGGGCGCGGCGCTTCAGGTGCTGAAGACCAACATGAACGCGTCGTTCTCGCTGGACGAACGCCAGGCGCTGTGGACGCAGGCGGGCCAGCCGCATTT
Source organism: Burkholderia sp. BCC1640 (assembly GCF_902833125.1). NCBI lineage: Bacteria > Pseudomonadati > Pseudomonadota > Betaproteobacteria > Burkholderiales > Burkholderiaceae > Burkholderia > Burkholderia sp. BCC1640. The sequence goes on from NZ_CADFEF010000002.1 coordinate 32,972, forward strand.
CAACGCGAACTTCATCCATTCGCAGATCGATCCGCTGATGCAGAAGCCTGATTCGCAAGCGACGGACCAGGCCAGCATGCAGGCACGTGTCGACGGCCGGATGAATGCCGACAAGGCCGGCAAGTGGATGCAGGACATCCTCGCCAATGCGCCGCCCGAATTCGCGGGCGTCGTGCTCGATACCGTCGAGAAGGATTTCGGCAACAAGTGGACGCAGTCGAACACGGGCAGGCCGCAGCCTTACGGCGACGGCATCGAGTTCTACAAGGGCCTCAGCACGGCGGTCGGGCTCGCCGATCAGCAGCCGACCGCGAGCGGCGTGCCCGTGCAGCGCGAGGACGACGTCGCGAGCTGGCTGCTCGACGCCAACGGCAACGCGAAGACGATGATCTATACGCTGCGCGGCGGCGACGCCGGCTACGGGTTCGACGGCGTGCGGCAGGCGCTGTCGTCGGGCGTCGATCCGGCGTTGTCGAAGGCGCTGCTGTCGAAGATGCAGAACGACGACCGGTTCCGTTCGGGCTTCGCGAACGACTTCCAGTTGCGTTACGACCAGGGCACCAAGAATGCCCAGGACAAGCAGAACAAGGACACCGCCAACGCCAGCTACAAGCTGTTCCAGGCCGATCCGGACAAGCAGTTGAAGGCGTATTTCGACGACTTCCAGAAGCACTTCGACGACAAGTCCTATACGTTCACCACCGGCTCCAATCAGATGACGAACTTCGTCGGCGCCGGGCTCGGGATTCAGCCGGACGACCCGGGCGTGACGCCGACCGACCGGAACGACGTGCCGTCGATGGCGATGTTCGAGCAACTGATCGTCGGCAACGGGCAGTTGCAGAATGGCACGGCGGTTAACAGTCAGTCGCTGTACGCGAGGAATTCGGCCGCGACGCAGATGATCCAGACTGTCGTCGATCAGATCCGCAAGGTCGGCGGCGACCACGCGGTTGTGTCGCTGGTGCCGATCTACTACGTGTCGAAGGGGACCGGCACCGCGCCGAGCGCGCTGTTCAAGGTGCAGGTGGAGGGGCATCCGGACCAGTACAAGCTGATCGACGATCGCGGCTGGAAGTACGACTCCGTCGACGACTATCAGCACAACAATGCGCTGTCCGACGACGGCAAGCTGTACGTGCCGAAAAGCCTGACGAACGGTCCGGCGTCCGGCGGTTTCTCGCAATACCAGCCGATCGATGCGCACAAGACGGAGTGGTACCAGCACGCCGAACACATCCTCGAAATGGGCGCCGGCATTCTTGCCGCGGCCGGTGGCGTCGTGCTGGTCGCGAGCGGCATCGGGGCGCCGGTCGGCGGCCTGATGCTCGGTGCCGCGTGGACTGCCGTCGGCGCGGGCATGGCCGTCGGCGTGCCTGCCGCGATCGGCGACCTGAAGAACCTGAGCGATCACGGCCAGTCGATCGGCTTCGGCAACGAACAGGCGCGCGGCGACTGGATCAGCCTGATCGGCAGCGGCGCGGGCATCGCCGGCGGCGGGCTCGGCGTGGCGGCGAAGTCGCTCGCGGAGGCATCGTCGCTGCTGCGCACGACGGGGCGGGTCTCCGACCTGTTGACGGTCGCATCGCGCGGCGACGGCGCCGCGGCCGACGTGGCAGGCCTCGGCCGTTTCACGCAGGAAGCCGACGCGTTCCAGTCGCTCGCGCAGACGACGGGCAAGACCGCCGGCGTATTCAATGTCACGGGCGGCGTGATCGGCGGCTACCAGATGGCCGATCAGAGCGTGTCGCTGGTCAAGAACTGGGACGCGATGTCCGATTCCGATCGCGCGCAGCAATTGCTCAACCTCGGCATCGGCATCGCGCAGATGGGGCTCGGCTCGCACACGCTGATGGAGCGGCCGATTCGCGCGATCACGAAGACGCCCGCACCGTCGACGATGTCGCGGCCGGTCGCGATCAACGTCGTCGATACGTTGTACGGCAACGGGCTGGCGAACCAGCGTCTCGCGGTCGGCGAGATCGGCAATCCGTGGCAGCACGCGGAGGAGCAGGCGAACAGCTTCGGCGAACCGGTCGACGACGGCGGCGCGGTCGCGCCGGCCGACAAGGGGCTGCGGGCGCGCATCGCGTCGTGGTTTCGCGCGCACCGCATGCAGGGCACGCCGGACGATGCCGCGATCGTGCCGCGGCTCGCGCCCGACGGCGAAGCGACGCCGGCCGTCGCCGATGCGCTGGCTGGCGACGCGGCATCGACGGCCAGGGCCGGCATGCCGGCAAACGGCGCGCATCCGGCGTCCTGGGAGATCCCCGCGCATGTGGCGGCCGATCCGGCGATGCTGAGCGAGGTGGTCGGTGGAATCATCGAGAGCGGCAACCGGCTCGAGGACGTCGAGTACTACGTGTACGCGCTGGAGGATCCGGAAGGTAACGTACGCAACCCCGAGGAACACGGGCTGCCCGCGACCGAAAAGGGCAACATCGTCGACGACCTGAGCGCGGCGCGGGCGGACCAGCGGCGCGCGAACGCGGCCGACGATGCAAAGGCGCGGGCGGCGGTTGCACCCGACGAAGGCGGCACGATCGGCGTGACGCGCTACACGACGTATCACGACGCGCTGATGGTCGGCGCCGATGGCGTGGCGGGCGGCCGCTACCGGATCGCGCTGGTCGATCACGGCGCGCTCGCCGCGGACGGCTCGGTGCCGCCCGAAGCGGTGGTCGGCCACGTCGGGCTGACCGACGCCGGCGATGCGTTCAAGCTGTCGATGAACGATGCGTACGACCGCACGCTGCGTGTCGTGTACCCGCGCGGCTTCGATCCGCAAAAGCCGTTGATTCGCTACGAGGGCGGCCGGCGCGTCGACGTGATCAACGCGCCATTCGGCATGCGCGAAACGCAGTGGGCTGCGTATCCGCGCCGCGAAGCCGACCTCGCGATCTATTCGGACAACCCGAACCAGCCCGAGAACCGGCTGCCGGCGGGCGAGCGGCCGTTGATGCCGGTGCCGCCCGGCTACTTCGCCGTGTACGCGCATGCATGGGCCGACGCCTTCGCGAGCGCGACCGGCAAGGCGATGAGCGCCGAAGACATGGCCGCGCTGATTCGCCAGAGCGGCTGGGACGGCAAGTCGCCGGTCATTCTTTATGCGTGCGGCGCCGGCACGCGCGTGAGTCCGCTCGCGCAATTGCTCGCGAACGTGCTGGGCGTGGACGTGTACGGCGCAAGCGGTTTCGTCGCATGGCGTTCGCCGCGCTATCGGGCCGACGGCAGCCCCGACTCCGGCTATACGGGCGGTATCCTGATCGAGCCCGGCGCGCCCGATCAGGCCGGCGTGCCGGACCATTCGGTCAGCGGCGAACCGCGTACGTACCGATTCTCGCCGGCGCTGGCGGTCATCGACCAGGGGGCGCATCCGGTCAACTGGAGCAGCGTCGCGCCGCGGCCGGTATCGAACCAGTGGGGCGGCAGCGCCACCACGGGCGATGCGCGCGTGCCGATCGGCGTGTACGTGTGGCGCCTGTTGACGAAACGCGGCTCGATCATCAATCCGCGCAGCGGCCGGTCGGCCAGCGCGCTCGAGATGACGCATGCGCTGGAAGAGCTGGCGTGGAAGGGCTATACGCCGGGCACGCCGATCGCGCTGGAGGGGCCGCACAGCGGCGCCAATCCCGAGTTGCTGCAGGAATTCGCGGATCTGATCCAGGCGCCGGTATTCGGCCGGTTGGGCGACGACGACGCGGCCGGATGGCGGCGGGCGCTGCCCAATCCGGGCCGCCGGCTTGCGCGCTTCGAGATCGAGCCCGACGTGAACGGGAAGTTCTCGCCGGGCGGCGCGCAGCCGATTCGGATCAATCCTCTGGAACTGCGACCCGTGCCGGGTTCGAGCATCGTGAACCTGCTCGGCCATGCGACCGCGCGCCAGTTCCTGAAGGTGTCGGGGTTCGACATCGCCGAGTCGCACGGCACGGCGCCGCGCGACGTGACCCTGGACAGCGCGGCCGCCGTCACGGAAGGCGGCAAGGCGATTTCGCCGCGGCAATTCGCGCGCAAGCTGCTCGACGATCCGGCCTATACGGAAGGCAACGGCGTGCTGCTGACCGGCTGCTATCTCGGCGCCGGCGGCTATTCGTTCGCGCAGGAGCTCGCGTACGAACTGCAGGTGCCCGTGATCGCGTCGATCACGTCCAACTCCGTGCGCGGCACCGGTGCGCTGGAACTGTATCCGATCGACGACAAGATCATCCTGCCGGCAAACGATCCCGACGTCGCGACGCGGCTCTATCTGCATTTGCCCGAGGCGCCCGACGCGAGCGATCCGCCGATGGTGTTCGCCCAGCGCGGTGAACCGGCGGCGCGCACGGCAGCGCAGAACGACACGCCAGTCGAGCCGGTGCGGCCGATCGACGCGCAGATCGATCCGGACTCGGACAGCGGCCGACGCGGCGTCGGCGGTACGCAAGGCGATGGCGGACGCCAGCGCGTGACGCCGGGCGGGCCCGCGCATCCTCGGCTCGCCCCGGATGCGGAACCCGGCGAACCGCCCGTCTACGAGCCGACTCCGCTCGTCGAAGTCGGGCCAGGGCAGATCTTCACGGCCGACGAATGGGCCACACACGTCGAGCAGGCCGCCGAAGCCGAGGCCGACGACGGCCTGTCGGGGAAAACGCAGAAAATCTATCCGAAGACCAGCCACGTCTATACGGACCGCAGGATCGCCAACGACGGCGTCATCACGACGACGGTTCATGGTCAGTCGGTGCTGCAGCCCGGATTCGACGACGTGACCGGCGTCGACGCGACGCAACATCCCGAGTTCCTGCGTCCGGCCGATACGCTGTTGATGCCGCCCGACGATCCGCTCCATCCGATCGGCGCGCGCGGGCTGATGTCGCCGCCCGGCCATCACGTCGTGTTCGGCCACGGGATATCGGCGGACGCGATGCTGGGCCCGGAAGGCCGTCCGCTCACGCCCGACGAGGTGGCCGAGCGCGTGGCGCCGCATCTCGAACCGGGGCAGGACGTCACGCTGTATTCGTGCTTCGGCGGTTCGAACAAGCACGATCCGTTGCGCATCGCGCCCGGGCAAGTACGAGCGGCCAGCACGACCTTCGCGGCGGCACTCGCGCAGCGCCTGTCCGAGCTGACCGGACGGCCGACATCGGTCTGGGCGCCGCCGGACATCCTGCTCGTCGAGCCCGACGGTTCGACCACGGTACGCGGCACGCGACTGACCGGCCAGGTCGACAAGGATCGCCTGCCGATGCAAAGCTTCCGCGGCGATCCGGCACGCGCGGGCCGGCCGGCGCTCCCCGCTGGCCGCGACGCGGAGCCGGCCGCGACGACCGCACGTACCGCGTTGCGCCCGCTCGGCGATCCGCCGCCGCGCCCGACGGTGCCGCGCGTGGCCGATCCGACGTTTGCCGATCCCGACTACGATTTCACCGCGATTCCGGACGACACGTTCGAATCGGTCACGCTCGATCATCCGTTCCGCACCGCGCTGGCCGACCGGCCCGGCGTGATCGGCGACGCGGCGCGCGTGACGCAACCCGGCGGCACGGTGATCCAGCGCTGGCCGAGCTACTTCCTCGACGGCCCCGAGCCGACCCGCGTGATCGACGGGGTGATGCAGGCGTTCGACGCGGCCGGGCTGACCAACCTGCGCGTGGAATTCGTGACGCACGACGGCAGCATCGAACTCGGCAGCGGCACCGATTTCGGCGCGCTCGATCCCGAGGACGGCTGGTTCCGGTTCAGCGGCACGGTGCCCGATGCACCGGCTACCGCCGCCACGCACGCGCCGTCCCGTTCGGCGGCCGATGCCCGGCTCGCGTTGCCGGAAGGCGCGCGGACGGTCGCGCACGACGATCTCGGGCAGGCAATCGATGCCGCGCATACCGGCCCACGGAACCACGCCTACGTGCAAACCGACGCGTTGCCGGACGGCACCGCGTTCGCACAGGGCAACCTGACGCCGCAGGAGCGCGTCGCGGCCGGCGCAGCCGCGAACCTCGCCGCGGTCGAGGGCGCGGCACCGACCGACGTGGTGCTGCTGTCGGCGCTCGGCCACGATCCGTCTCGCGCGCTGCGCATCACCACGCCCGATGGCGGAGAGCTGGTCAAGCCGGCCGGCGTCGACATGTACGTCGTGCGCACCCGCGACGTGGCGACCGGCGAGGTGTCGTACCGGCTCGTCGGCATCGATCGCTCGGGCTTGCCGGAAGGCTATACGGCCGTCCACGCGGGCGGCATGCGTGCGGTCGGGGCGGCCGACGGCCGCCCGACCTGGCCGACGATCGGCCACGCGGGGCCGGCGGCCGGCCGCCTTGCGGGTACGGCCGGCGAATCGTCCGGCGCGGCGGCGCCTGCCGCCGTATCCGGTCATGCGAACCCGCCGGCCGTGCCGGAGGGCGCCGCGGTGGCCGAAGCGAGCGATCCGCAGGCGGTTGCCGCGACGTGGCTCGACAGCCTCGGCCGGCGCACGCTCACGCGCGTCGACGGCCAGCGCGCGCCGACGCTCGACGGGTTGGGGCGCCAGCTCGGCCCGAACGCGCACGTGCTGATCACCGCGCATACCGACGCGCCCGCCGCCGACGCCGAACACGCGGCGCCGGCATTCGTCGCGGTGCTCGAGACGGACGAGCACGGCGCGCTCGGCCCCGTGCGGATGCTGGACGGCAAGCGCGTGCCGCGCGCGCTGCGCAAGGCGCTCGTGAAGACCGGCAGCAGCGGGCGCACGGCGCGCCGTCAGTTCGATTTCTTCGTGTCGCCGGTCGCGCACGACGAGCTGATGCAGTTCGGCGGCGCGTCGAAGATCGAGACGCGGGACGGCAAGTCGTCGTGGTCCGTGACCGCGTCGGGGCATCCGGTCGACACCGCGCTCGCCGCGGACGTGGCGAAACTGCACGACGCACCGGGTTTCAAGCGGCCGCGTCAGGCCGTGCGTGCCGTCGAGGGAGAGCAGCGCTGGATTCACGTGGTCGAAGACGAGACGGGCAAGGTGCTCGGCTACGCGGAGCGCAACACGAACCACGAATGGAAGTACTACGAGAAGGCGCCGCTCGGCGATACCGAGATTCCCGAGCAGGATCTGCGCACGGTGTTCCGGCGACGGCGCAGGGGCGGCATTCCGGTCCTGCGCTCACCGCGACGCGGCATCCGGTTCGTCGTCAGCGACGTCAAGCCGGAAACCGTCGATCGAATCGGCGGCTTCCGGCCGGCGAAGGAAGCCACCGCGGCAGAGAAACCGCCGCACCGTTCGCTCGGCGATCTTTTCCAGTCGAAGGTGCCGCTTCGCCGGCCGCTCACGCAGGCGGAGCAGGGGAGTGAAAGCAACACGGCAACGCGGCCGCCGGTCGATCCGCACTTGCTGCCGTCGAGCACATCCGCGCTCAACGCGGTCGATTTCAGCGGCAACAGCGTGCCGCACCTGCTGACCGCGATCCGGAACGGTGCGGTCGACGGCAACCAGCACGTGATCTACGTGTTCAGGACGGACGGCGCCGTGGCCGAGGCGCTCGACGATCCGGTCGGCGTGATCGCCGCGCGCAACGGCGAGATGCGGTGGTTCGACGCGGTCCGGCACGCCAACAACCCGAATCATCAGGGCATACCGCTCGACGAAATGCCGATCGGCAACGACCGGTTCGGCACTGACGTGCATTTCCTGCTCACGCAACTGCCGCCGCGCGCGTTCATGCGGAGTGCGCGGCCAACGCGTGTCGCGGCGCTCGAGGCGCGCGCGAAGGCGCTGCGCGAGCAGTTGACCGACGCGGAAGCGCGTGGCCAGCATTCGGCGCCGTTCAGGGCGCTCGCGGCCCGGACGCGGCACGGTTACAACGAGGTGCTGAACGACTTGCAGCGCTTGCGGCGCAGCGGCACCGCACCCGCGCCGCTGTCGATCGAGCCTTACCAGCCCGGGCTGTCGTCGTCGACCGTCGTCGCGTTCAACCTGCGCAACGGTGCCGCGAAGACCGAGCACTATTTCGCGACGCACGACCAGATCGAGGCCTACAACAAGCAGGCACAGCGCGCCGGCAACGTGAATCTCGTGCTGAAGGGCGAGCCGCAGGCCGTGATGGTCGACCCCGGCATGTGGCGCACGCTGCTCAACAAGCTGTATGTCGGGCGCGACGTGTCGACGTCGGCGTCGCGCTTCCTGCCGGTGCCGGGCAAGCTGCGCGCGCGCACCCGGCGCTTGGGCGCTGCCACCGTCGCCGATCAGCGGATCCGGTATTTCTTCACGCGCTCGAGCGAAGCGTTGCAAGACCGCATGGTGCCGATGGCACGTTCGCTGTCGCTGAGCGACGATCCGGCGCTGATGCGCAAGATCGTCGAGCAATACGGCGGTGTGACGCCGGTCGTCACGCTCGTGGTCGATCCGCATCTGCTCGCGGCCGTGCTCGGCAAGGCGCACGACCCGGATTTCCTGCGTGCGGTGAAGGCGCTCGGCGACCAGAAGCACGCCGTGTTCGACGGCGAGAACGGGATGATTCATCCGGCGCCCGGCACGGACGGGACGGCGCTCGCGCTCGATCATCTCGCACACCTGAATCGCTGGCTCGACGAGGCGGCGCGCACCGGCTTCGCGATCCGACTCGAAACGGCGCCGTCGCGCGCGCTCGTGTCCGGCACCGACTACCGCTACCAGTCGGGCACCAACGACGCATACCACGACTACGTGCGCGTCATGACGGCGCTCGAGAAGTGGTCGAACGAACATCCCGACACGACGGCGCCCAACGTGATGGTCACGTTTCACGGCTGGGACGCGGTGCCCGAATCGGTGCCGGGCGCAGGGCACGAGAAGCTGTTGCGCGCCGTGCTCGAACGCGAGGGGCTCGAATGGGTCCACGTCGGGCTGTCGCTCGGCACGCACGGCGCCGACTTCATCGGCAACCAGGACCTGACCGGCGCGCTCGCGAAACTGATCGTCGAGAACCGCGCGCGACCGGAAATCATCGATCGCCTGCACGGTGCCGATGCGCTCACGCGCGTGTTCGAGCGCGTCGACCGGCAGACGCTGGCGAATCAGCATCAGCTGCTGTTCGCGGAGGTCGAGCGGATCGGTGCCGCGCAAGGGATGACGCCCGCCGAAGTGGCCGCGCTGCGCCAGAAGCTCTACGAAGGCAACACGACCGTGTGGCTGAACCAGGCGCGCAAGGCGACGATCGAGCATGCGACCGAACACTGGAAGGGCGACGGCAACGGGCCCGGCAACAAGACGGAGAAGGGCGCGCGCACGTTCTCCGCACGCTGGCTGAAGCAATACGGCGACAGCGTGCCCGACCGCGTGACCACGCGCGCGCAGCCATCCGCCGCGGACCCGGCCGAACACTGGCGCGCGGTCGTGCGCGATCCCGCGCTGATCAACGATGGCACCAAGCCGATCGGCACAAGCCGGCGGGAGACCGCACAGCTCGCCAAGGTCGAGATTCCCGACGCGAAGCGCGCGCAGGCGGAGCTGCACGCACTGCGCGTGCACGACGAGCCGATCGGCACGACCCGACGCCCGCCGTCGCGACGGCGGATTGCCGGCGAAATGACCACGGCCACACTGACCGGCGGGACCGCCGCGGGTGCGCTCGTCGCGACGGGCAACGAATTCGTGGGCACCGCGACGAATTCGCTGTACGCCGGCCTGCGGGTCGGTCGCGTGTTCCAGGCACTGCATCACGGCGCGGTCGCCAGCCTGAAGAACGGCGATCCGCGCGCGTTCGATCGGGCCGTCGACCGCCTCGTGCGCGGGCTGCAGAAGCAACTCAAGGCGAACGGGTTCGACGCCGCCGCGCGCGGCACGCAGCTCGAACAGATTGCACACGAAGGCAAGGCCGCCGCCGCGCAGCTGCGCGCGCTCAACGAGGACGGGACGCTGTCGTTCGACGAAACCGCGACGCACACGCAGGCGATCGCTGCCGACATGCTCGCGCAGATGCAGGGCGTGGTCGGCGGGACGTCGCTGAAACTGCTGCACCATGGCAGCCCGCGGCACTCGGTTGGTCGGGTCGGGCGGCTGCTCGCACTGGGAGGGTACGGCGGCTCGATCACGATCAACGGCGCCAAGTTCCTCCATGGCGACGGGCTGGCCGGCGGGCAGGCTTTGGGCGGGATCATCAGCGCCATCTCTACCGGCATTGTCTACAAGGGTGGTTCGCGCGGCGTGAATGCGGAGAATCGCAGTCAGCTGGCGCGGATCGCGAGCGCGACCGGCGACTACGTGACATCGGCCGTTGGTCTGGCAAGCGGTATCCACGGCGCAATGGCCGCGCATACGTTCGGCGAGGGGATGACCGGCATGCTCGGTGCAATGTCCGGCGCGTTGCTGGGCGCCGGGCGTCTGCATACGCAATTCCCGAATGCCACGCCGTGGCTCGCGCGCTTGCCGACCGGCATCGCGCTGTTTCCGGTGGCGATCTTCGGGATCATGCAGGGGTACGGCGTGATCTCGGCGTTGACGGGATCGGACGATAAGAACAAGCATCCGGGTTCCGGTCCGTCGCCGACGCCTTCGGGTTCCAGCAGCACGACGCCGACGCCCGGGGCCTCGCTCTCACCGACGCCCGGGGCGACGACGGCGCCGGCGGCTCAGCCGAGTCCGTCCGCGTCATCGACGCCGATTGGGCAACCGTCGGGGACACCGTCGTCACCCGCGCAGCCGTCGAGGGGTTCGCCGAGCCCGACGCCAACTCTGCTGACGGTGAACGTCGTCGCCGGCGATTCGTTGTGGACCATTGCGGAAACTCACGAAGGATCGTTGCTTGCAGCCGCTCGCATACCGGCCGACGAACAGCAGCGGATGTCGGACGGTCAGCGGATCAACGTCGCGTTGAACGAGATCCTGCAGCTCAACCGGAACCTGGCGAGCAATCCGGGGGAGATCAATCCGGGGCAGCAGGTGATTGTCGGGTGAAGGGGCGGGTGGAGCGCGGGCGGTGTCTTGCCGTCCCGCGGCGCATATGCGGTCGCTGTCGACGTGGGAGCCACAAGCCCGCGTGATAGACAACGCCCGACCAGCCGTCGTGCTGTCCAATCGATTGTTGCTGGGCTTCGCGCGTCGTTGAGACACGAGACCTCGCGGCCCGTGCTCACGCAATCGGCCGACCAGTCGCCGAATCTGCCGCGTTGTCAGCCCGAGTCGCTCGGCCGCGCGCCACGGCTGAAGCTTGCCGTCCGCGACGTCCTGAATGACCTTGAATCGGTCCAGCTCGCGCATCGTCATCGTGATCCGTTCCGTTCCAGCCATCAAAGCCTCCGGCGCTGGATTCCCAGCGGCCGATCAGCTTACGATGAGTCGAAAAGCGGACATTTGAACTTGGCTAGAAGCGGACATTACAACTTAGCCACTACAACCTAAATTGCCGATAATTCACGTTATGTAAAATGTAGTTGATAACAAAACCGTCCATCACCTGCATCACCGAAATCCTACGCTGCTGCACGCGCGCCATCCGCAACTACCTCACTGGGCGTTCGCCCATCCCGTCGAACCAGGTGCAAGTGTTACGCCTGCATTCGCTCGAATGCCAACCAGCCCGCCACGCCAACAACACCAGACACACACAGCCCCGATTCGCGTCTGCCATCGAAGCGAACATCCCGGCCGATCCAAACGCGCCCGATGTGCCACCCGACGAAATGCTCGCATGGGTTGGCGGACACGCGCTGCATTATCTCTCAAGCCGACGCAGCTTCGCACTTTACATCCGTGGCTGGAGTGTGGTCGACAAGAATTAAATCCGAAGCACCTGCAACACCAACAGCAATTCCCTACGGCCCTGCGACAAGCTCCGGTCACCCGAGGAAGCGCGACAACCAGCCGGGACTGTTGTGGCTATCCGTGTCTTGCGCCCAGCACCAATCACCTCACTGTCTTTCATGCTCACTGTTGTTTGCATCTGCCGCGTGTTCTTCGTCGGCGAATTATTCACGCCGGTTGTTGTCGCGACGAAGCTGGACATTTGCTCTTGCAGCTCGAACTGGATCACATCGGCCATCACCGTTGGCTGTACATCGAAGATCTGCCCTGCATCCTGATGCTGCAGCGACTGGACCGGCGTGCTGTTCACGCTTTGGTAGCTGATGAGCGTTGCGGACGGTCCCTGCCTTGAGAGTGAACGTCGGTCGCCTCGCAGATCATGATCGCTACAGCCAGGCTATCAGGGCCAAACCGTTGCTCAAGAATTAACTACTCATACAGCACCTTTTGATGCCCAAATTATGCTTTCGCCTGATTTTATTGTTTTTAGTGTTCCATCGGTGTCGTAGTAAAAATCATAATTTGATTGTGCCGAGGCGCCAGTCGTCCATAGGTGAACGGATTTTATTAGACCAAGGTCATTGCGATAATATAGATATATGCTTTTTGCTTCATTTCTGCCGATTGTAATGGCGGCTTGCGTATTTTTGTCCAGATAAAATATTGAGCTAAGGCTAATGAGTTTTGCTGGCTTTAAAATGTTAAAATTTGAGTCGATATGGTGATAACCATGGACAATTGTCACTTCTCCATTTGACTTGTTAAATCTGGATGTGTTGATGGGGCTATTTTGTGGTTTTGATGGAGCTACTGTTATTAAGTGTTGATTGTCAGAAAATCCAGAGCTATACGCGCCATGAAGTCGTGCCTCGAAAAAATTCGGGTATTTCTTCTTTAACAATTTCCCGCTCGAGAAACCCATGAGCTCCATCTGATATGGAGGCTCGTCAAAAACGGGGCCAGTAGAATATCTCCAGTCATCTACTGTTGAAAGTGTAATGCGGCATTCTTCCATGAGAGCCAAATCATTACCATTGGCATTATATTTTTCCTGAATTTCTGCTGATTTCATCTGGATGAAATCTATGTTCATGATGTCAGTCGTTGCCATGCTATCCTCCGCAACCTTTAAATGTATCTCTCCAAGAGCCTGCCTCCATTCTTCGACCGATGCCCTCGAGAATCGCAGAAATATCGAGACCCTTCTTCTCCGCATTACTTAATATGCGGTGCAGGAATTTCTGTTGTTTTGGGCCATGGAGATGATCGCCTCCATGGTAAGCGCCTGTCGCTCGCGCAAGAGATCTATTGGGTGTTCCACTGTTATATGCGGGGTGAGATGGCACCGAAACCTGGGTGGCTGCAGTTCCCCAAAGTCGCGCCCCATTCTCCGCTGCATCTATGTCAACACCATTTCGATCTAATATCTCTCGATTGAGCCTCGAGTATTTTGATTTTCCACTATTTTCCTCGACTATATGGTGCGGCGTTTGCCCGGCAGCAACAACTCGCCCCGCGGCCGCCAAATTTCTGGCTAGTTTGTCAGCCGTTAACCCAAGCGGATCGATCCATCCCATTATGTTGGGTGAAAATTGATAGGGATTGATGCCACTGTATAGGCCAATCGGATCTTGTGAGATAAAGCAATCTACTTGCGGATCAAAATAACGGTATCGATTGTAATGCAATCCGATTTCTTCGTCGTGATATTGCCCTTGCAATCTGATCGGCTGGCCGACAAATTTGGAGTTGGGATATGCAATTTTCTCTGTTGAGTTGCACTCCCAAACTACGTTACCGCTGGCATCGTGCATGCGTAGTGGTGCTCCATTCCGATCGTTCTGGTGGAAATACATCGTCGACGTGAAGTAAATCGGCTGCTCAGTTATATTCGCCGACATTCCACTTGGCGCTACTTGACTATGTACAACCCCCAGTGGCTCGAACGTTTCTGGATAATAGATCCACTCACACAGGTGGTCGATGGTGGCGCGCGATCCACCGCACTGATCTATTTCGAGGTCAGCGATGGCCTTTTCGCCTTCAGCACTGCTGTGCTCCCCTAGAAGCGTATTGCCATCCCAGAAAAATCGGGTGATACGCGAAGGCGCTCCGGCGGCCGTTGTACCTGCATATACGATCTTGCGAACTCGCCGCTGGAACGGATCATACTCATACTGTGCGTAGATATGGCTTTGGTCACTACCAGTTGACATCGCAGTTCTTCGAACTGCCACTGTTTCAACCAGTTGCCCAAACGCATCCCAACTCAGTGTTAGATCCTGCCTAGACTCCTGCCGACGCGTTAAATTTCCTGCGCGGTCATATGAGTAATAGCAGCCATCATATTCACCTTCGCGCACCCATGTATTAGACTGGAGTACATCGACTGCACCAATCGGGCGACGCTCGCGGATACGGGTTTTTAGCAGGTCACCGGCAGGATCACGGAGGAATCGACGCAGCTGTCCAGTAGGATCGATGCGCGCAGTGACCCGGCCCATGGGATCGTAAAGGAAGCGCTCCGTACCTAGATGTGAATCGCGCTTTTCAATCAGTTCGCCGTTCGCGTCATACGCATATTCACTCGCAAACAGCACACCGGTATTCGCCAGCACAGTTTGCTGCGAGGCGAGTTGACCACTTGACTCATATGATAGCTCTCGACGCAAATCTGCATTCAATTGCTCGACGCACACCTGCCCGATTGTATTGCGCTCAAGCATGATCGGCATGGCATCGTCTATCTTGATCGACGTCGCGGCATCCAGCACGTCGTATTGGTAGCGCACTGTGTGCTCGACGACGCCGCTGCCTACGATGAGCCGCGTCCTGCGTTCTGTCCTGTTTCCGGCAGCGTCATAATCGTTTTCAATCGTGAAGTCGTTGCCCTGCCGTTCCACAATCACTCGGCCGTCCACGTTATAGCGAAACTCAACGCGGCAAGATGGGTTCTCAGCGAGTACGAGATCACCGTGTCGGTCGTACTCAAACCGATCGATGTGCTCGGCGGCCGCATGCGCCGCTATGGGTGTTCGCCGTTCCGTCAGTCGGCCGAGCCGATCGTATTGGTATTGGATCGTTCGCCCGAGCGGATCGATACTGTCGAGCAATTCGTCCGTCGCGCCATACCGATAACGTCGCGTTTGTCCCCAGTAGTCAGTCTCTCCAATGATGCGCCCCAACGCGTCCCGATCTAACGAGTACAACTCGTCGCGTTCGTTGACGACGCCGATCAACTGCTCCTCAGTGTTGTACTGATATTCGATCGAAGTACCATCCGGCGCAATGCGTCGAGTGACCTGCCCAAGCGCAGAATAAGCCATCTGTGTCACGTGGCCCATCGCATCGCGATATTGAATCAGGTTCCCATCCGGGTCGTACATGCAATGCACGTCGCACCCGCCCAGTTCGATAGCTCGTATCAGGTTACCGTTGCGGTCGCACTCGTAGCGACTCGTCCGCCCAAGCGCATCGACAGCCTCGACGACATTTCCACGCGCATCGTATTGGTACTGCGTGCGATGACCGAGTGCATCTGTCAGAGCAGCAAGATTGCCATGCTGATCATATTCCAGAAGCGTCAATGCACCCCGCGGCCCTTTGTACGCGACAGGCTGCCCGTAGATGTCATACGCGTAGCGTGACGTCGCCCCCGATGGGGTGATCCGTGTAAGCAAATTGCCGTGCCCATCCCACTCGTAGCGCCACTGCCTTCCGCCTGGTAACGTCACGCAGACGGGCCAGTGATCTGCATTGCATTCCGTGCGGATCGTGCTGTTATCGGGCAGTGTCTGCGTGATGAGATTGCCATACTGATCGTAGGCCCAAGCGGTCGTGTGGCCGGCGGGATCGATTTTTGCGGTCGTTCGCCCCTGCGCGTCGTACCGGAAGCCGGTTACGCCGCCGAGCGGATTGATTTCGGCCACGGGCATGACGCGTTCATTCAATTGTATTACCGACGTATGTCCGCGTGAATCGACAATGCGCGTCTCCATTCGCTCGCGATCGTATCCGAAGTGATAGTCTAATAGCCCGCCGTTACCCCACGCATGATCTACGCGCCAAACACCGTCAGAACCGACACTGTGATGGTAGTAGAACGATACGCCTCGTGCGCTCGTGTGGCTCACCATCCGGTGATTGTTTTCATAGTCGAAACGGTGTGGTTGCGCCATCGCGTCAACGGAGGCGCGCAAGTTCCGTTCGTCATCGTGCTCATACGTGACCAGCGGATGAGCTTGGCTCTCGCCATCGAGAAGCGTCAAGCCGATCACCAGATTCACATTACCCTGACTGCTCGCATCGGCATGTGCAAAGTCTCGTAGGTCGCACTTGATTACGCGTTGTGTCGCCCCGCCGCACGTCCATTCCACAATATGCGTGACGAACCCATGTTCGTCTCGCTCAAACAACCATGCGTTCTCGTTGAGGTCGGAAATACGTTCGACATACAACGTCAATCGAGCGTTGTCTTGCAGGGCCGCGATCATCTGCACCCACTGCCGCGAGAACGAAAATCTATACTCGACGCTCTCTCGCGTACGCAACACTAATTGACTGTCTTGTCTGTACAGAGCATATCCATACTGCCAGTCATACACGCGTGCCGACCATCCCTCTGATGTGGGTAGCGTATCGAATGCAGTTGTGTGGTCCTGAAAATAGGCTACCGTGCCCGTCTTGCCGTCGTGCCGCGTCAGTTCCAATCGAATGTCAGCCGGCGTCTGCCAACCGACACCGACTGCTCCATCATGAACGTTGTGACTCGTGTAATGCCTGTCCCATACGAGCGGCAACCGCCCTGCCACCGTGAAATCCCGCTGCTGAACGACAACCTCCCCCGTCGTAACATCCACCGGTTCAGCCTTCAACACATTGCACCGCAAGAACCCCGACTTCAATTTCAGCTTATCCGCCAACGTCTTCGCCCACTTCGATCCCCGAAACGCTTTGAACAACCCCTTCGCCGCCGCAGCCATGTTCATGATCGGCGGCCCGCCCACCAAAACGGGCCGCCCTGCCGGAATCGGCAACATCACCGAACTCGGCATCGACGGATAAGTCCGATCGGTATGCGCGCTGTTATGCGGCGGCGGCTCCATTCCGACCGACCAGCAACTCAACGCCTCCAGCGCCATGTACGACATCGGATCGTTGTTGGCGAGCACCGTCTTGCTGCCCATGAACGATTCCCCGTCGTTCGACGGTTCAACTTTGTCAGGCGGCGCAAACGATTCCCCAAGCGGAAAATGCAACCCCGGTACGTGATAAGCATGCGTCCCGGCCGTGGCCCGCATCATCCCGTTCACAAAAATCGGCCTGCCGCTGCTCCCCCCCGACCCGACGTTCGAACCAAGATCATCGCTTATGCGGTTCTTGATCTTGTTGGCCTCTTTCGCCAGCCGCATCCCCTCAGCGACGTTGGGGTCGTCCTTGAAGTCCGGCAGCTTGCCGCCGCCCATCAAGTCATTGACCTGCTGGTTCGCCTCATCGGCCAGATGCGCCAGCTTCTCCACATCTTCGGGATGATCTTCGATGTATTCGGTCACCTTGTCCTGCACGATCATCATTGCAATGCAGCCGACCACGGCCTTTGCCGCTTGAACGTACTCACGCAGATCGAGCATGAACCCGACATGAGGGTGCGGCAGGAACACGGGTGGCGTACCGGGCGTGACCAGTACCGAATGAACGTCGACGCCAACGACTGGATCGAGATGCTTGACGGCCGGGAGTGCCACGATTTCAGCCCTCGTTCGGGCTCAGCGCCCACCACGCAACGCCGCGACTTTCTCGCTCAACGCGCTGCGCCGCCGGTCCTGAGCACCCAGCTGCGACACCATCCATTCGACGACCATCGGCAGATTGCTGTTCGCCCGCATCGGCTCGTCGATCATCAATCCCGCATCGAGCGCATTGAATCCGGCCTCCAGCGCATGTTCGCGCTCCCCTGCCCGCTCCCAGCACACGGCGCTCATCCGCCACGCCTCGACCGTCATCAGTCCATCCTTCGCCGCCGTGGTCGACGCGACCGCACGCTCGTAGCAATAAGCCGAGTGCGCATAGTCCTTATGCGTCAAATGCACGCTCGCCTCGCCGAACAATCCGTTCGCGATGAGCTTGTGTCCGGCCGGATGCCCAGCCTCAACTGCACGCATCCCGCTGCTGGCCGCGCTCCGATACGCATCGATCGCCCGCTCCCGATCCCGCCACTTCAGATAAGCCGCCCCCGCAATCAAATGCACGACAACACACTGATCAAACCACTGCTCGCGCTCAGCAACCTTCAGCGCCGCCGCACGCAATTCCTCCAGCCGAGAAGGATTACCGCCTTCGATCATCTCGGTCAGCATCACGAAATGCCGTCGAAACTCTCCGCTCGGCCCGCGCTCGCCCGATTCCGCCAGCAATTCACGTGGCACGCTCGCCATCGAGTACTTGCCGTGCACGACCCGCACCGCGGCACGATGCCGTTGCATCAACGCAGCAAACGGCACGATATCCGTACGCGGCACGACAAAACGCACGCGCTCGGCAAGCTGCGGCGCGACCGCAATGATCGACAGCAAATCGTCGAGCCATCGCACCCATGCCGTGTCATCCCGCACTTTGGCCGGTTCCAGCACGAATACCATCGCCGGAAAAATATCCGGATGGTGCTGCATCAAGCTGTCGGCAACCGCGAACAGATACAGCAACGGATTCTTGCCATCGTCGTACGGCGCTTGCCAATCGGCCCGCACGCCATGCGCATCGGATCCTTCACGCCGGCTGTCATAGAACGCAATGAGTTCGTCCGTCAGCGCCTTCGCATAACTCGCTTCATTGACGAACGACGCGCGCATCGTCCTGACCGCACACGACGTCTCGTCCTGTACCTGAAAATAGAGCCGCACGAGTTCCGCATCAGTCTCGTCGGTCTGCCAGATCATCAATCTCGCGTCGGGTTCCTTCGCGAAACTCATCCAGTCCGAATGCGCATCCATGAACCTGCGCTCCACCGGATTGGTCGGCTGCCAGTTCTGCATTCGTGCGAACCTCCGTCACGGATTCAGTTTCAGGATCGTCCCTTCGACCGTATGCTCGACCGACGCGGAAGACGTCACCTTCTTGCTGTTTACGGTATGGCTTTCGGTGCCGGCGGAAGCGACGTTGACGCCCTGGATCGTGATCGTGCCGTCGCGCTTCATCACGATGCTGGACATCCCGCAGACGAGCGAAAGCTGGTCGCCGGCATTGACGAGAACCTGATGCTGTACGTTGGTCGTATGGTTCGCACCGACGTTGACGGTGTGTTCGCCGCCGACCGTGTGCGTATGCGCATTGGCGATCGTCGACGTGCGCGTGCCGATCTCCTCGGTATGCGACGACGCAACCAGCGTCTTCATGTCCTGCGACGTCGTCTGATACATCTGTCCGACGTTCAGCGTCTTGCCTTCACCGATCGTTTCCGTCTTGGCTTTCGCAACCGTCTCGGTATGTATTCCACCAATGGTCGCGTCGCGATTCGCGGCGATCGTCACGGTTTCGTTCTTGCCGACCGTTCGCGTCCGGTTTCCCCCCACCCCATGCGTCTCGTCCACCCCGATCTGCGCGACCCGGTTCTGCCCGATATTCACTGTCTCGTTCTGCCCGACACTCCGTTGTCGATTGTTCTTCACCTGCATCGTTTCGTCGTTCCCGACGGTATGCGTATGGTTGTTCCCGACGGAAAGTGTGTGATCGGCCTCCGTCTCCGCGTCGAAATTGCGCTCGGCATGCATCCACAGCTGCTCGGCGCCCTTCTTGTCCTCGAACCGGAAGGCGTTGGCATGGTCGGTCGTCCCGCCCGGTGACGACCGCGACAGCAGCCCGCTCTGCGTCGCGCTGCCCGGCAATCCCCACGGCGGCATCTTCTCGCCGTTGTAAACGCGCCCCGTCACGATCGGCTCATCCGGATCGCCGTTGAGAAAATCGACGACAACCTCATCGCCGACACGCGGAATCTGCACGCCACCAAACCCACCGCCGGCCCAAGGACTCGACACCCGTACCCAGCACGATGAATCCTGATTGCTCTGCCCGTATCGGTCCCAGCGGAATTGCAACTTCACCCGCCCATACTGATCGGTCCAGATTTCCTCGCCCGGCGGCCCGACAACGGTAGCCGTCTGCGGCCCGTTCGTCCGCGGCCGCGGCGTTTCACGCGGCGATCGATAAGGCAGGCTCGACGGCTGCACGAGCATCATCGTCTGATGCACCACAGCCTCCGCGCCCTGATCGCTTGCATACGCGTTCTCCTGGAAACGGTACCGACACCGCACGATCAGGTACTCGCGGTTCTGATCGGCACGCGGGCAATGCGCAAGCGTGAACAGATAACCCGGCGCGGCGCCGCGCACGTCGGTATCTGCACTCGCCCGCTCATGTTCGGCCTGCTGCTCCTCGAGCCGCACGCGGCTGTAATGCGCACCAGGCGCATCGTCGCGGTACCCGCCCGGCCATTCGAAAGACGCAAAACTGTCGTGATCATGCCCACGCGGATCGACTTTCTGCGCGGAAAGATCGGCGCGCGGCTTCGTATAGTCGTAGTCGGTCGTCTGATGCTTGCCGACGCTCACCGCCTGCGCGGGCAGCCAGCCGTCGATGTGCTCCTCGTCGGCGATCGCGGTGCGATCCTGCGCGATGTACGGGATCGTTTCGTAGCCGGGCAACGCGACGTGCGACGACATCGCGTCGCACAGCACGAGCGTGTGACTGTCGGCCGCGTGCCGGAAATAAAAATATATGCCCTCGAACTCCATCAATCGCATCACGAACGCGGTGTCGGTCTCGTTGTATTGCACGCAGAACTCACGCGGCACGTACGCATCGGTCAGCTTGTTCTCGATCGGAAAGCCGTAAGGCGCGAGCACCTCCTGCACGATGTCGGGCACGGTGCGGTTCTGGAAGATCCGGCAATCGGAGCGGCGCGTTGCGAGCCACAGCCACGGCCGCACGACCAGTTCGTAACCGTAGTGCCGCTCGGCACGCCGGCCGGCCAGCGTCGCGCGCGCGACGATGCCGTTCAGATAGCGCGTCGACAGGTCCTGCTGTTCGATCCGCACGGTTACGGGCTTGCCGAGCATGTCCTTCAGCGACAGGCTGTGGCTGTCAGCCAGTGCCTCGATCCGGAATTCGAACAGGCGGCCGAGTTCGTCGCTGCCGTCGAGCGTGTGGAACTTCAGGTCGTCACCGTGCGGGCTGTCGAGTGTGAATACGCGATTCACGTCGTTCCCTCCTCGTCGAACCGGTAAGCGAATTCGCCGCCGGCGGCGCTCACCTCGATCGACGTCAGCGCGCGGCCTTCGAGCGTGGCCTCGAGGATCGCGCGGCCGATGCGCGGCATCACGGTATGCGTGAGGATCGCGTCGACCATGCGGCCGCCGGATTCGATCGTCCTGCAGCGCGCGACGATCAGCGCGGTCGCAGAATCGGTGCAGCGCAGCCGGATCCCGTGATGTTGGTCGATCCGCTTCTCGAAGCGCCGCAACTGCAACTCGACGATGCGCGCGAGCGTCGCATCGGTCAGCGGGTAGTAAGGCACGACGGTCAGCCGGCCGAGCAGCGCGGCCGGGAACACGTCGAGCAGCGGCGGGCGCAGCGCATCGGCAAGGGTCTGCATGTCGGGCAGGCGCTCGGGGTCGCGGCACAGCTGCATCACGCGATCGGCGCCGACGTTCGACGTCAGAAAAATCACGGTATGCCGGAAGTCGATGTCGCGCCCTTCGCCATCTTCCATCCAGCCCTTGTCGAACACCTGGAAGAAAATTTCGTGCACGTCGCGATGCGCCTTCTCGATCTCGTCGAGCAGCACGACGCTGTACGGCCGACGACGCACGGCCTCGGTGAGCACCCCGCCCTGTCCGTAGCCGACATAGCCGGGCGGCGCGCCCTTCAGCGTCGATACCGTGTGCGCCTCCTGGAATTCGCTCATGTTGATCGTGATCGCGTTGCGCTCGCCGCCGTACAACGTGTCGGCCAGCGCGAGCGCGGTCTCGGTCTTGCCGACGCCCGACGGCCCGCACAGCAGGAACACGCCGTGCGGTTTGGTCGGGTCGTCGAGCTTCGCACGTGCGGTCTGAATCCGTTCGGCGATCAGTTCGACCGCATGGTGCTGGCCGACGACGCGTTCGCCGAGCGTCTCGGCGAGCTTGAGCACGGCCTGCGTCTCGTCGCGCACCATCCGGCCGAGTGGAATGCCGGTCCAGTCGGCGACGACGGCGGCGACCGCATGCGTGTCGACGGCGGGCAGCACGAGCGGTGCGTCGCCCTGCATCTCGGCGAGCGCCTGCTGCGCGGCAGCGAGGCGCGACAGGACATCGGCGCGTGCGTCGCTGGTGAGCGCGCTCGACGGCGCGTCGTCGAGCAGCACCGCGCGCGATTCGACGATCGAGGCCAATGCGTCGCGCTCGGCTTGCCAGCGCGTTTCGAGCCGATCGAGCTCCGTCTGCACGGCGGCAAGCTCGGCATCGATCGCGTCGCGCCGCGCGGTGTCGCCGCTGCCGAGCGCGCACTCGCGCGCGATCCGTTCCCGCTCGACGCGCAGGCCGTCGATGCGTCGGCGCGCATCCTCGATCGGCGCGGGCACCGCGTGCTGGCTGACCGCAACGCGCGCGCAGGCCGTGTCGAGCAGGCTGATCGCCTTGTCCGGCAACTGCCGCGCGGGAATATACCGATGCGACAACGTCACGGCGGCCTGCAGCGCATCGTCGAGCACCAGCACGCGGTGATGGGCTTCGAGCTTCGCGGCGAGGCCGCGCAGCATCGTCACGGCGGCGGCCTCCTCGGGTTCGAGCACGTGGACGAGCTGGAAGCGCCGCGTCAGCGCGGGATCCTTCTCGATGTACTGCTTGTACTCGGACCACGTGGTCGCGCCGATGGTGCGCAGCAGGCCGCGCGCGAGCGCCGGTTTCAGCAGGTTCGCGGCGTCGCCGGTGCCGGCCGCCCCGCCCGCGCCGACGAGCGTATGGACTTCGTCGACGAAGAGGATCGTCGGCCGCTCGGACGACATCGCTTCGTCGATCACGCCGCGCAGGCGGCTCTCGAATTCGCCCTTCACGCTCGCGCCGGCCTGCAGCAGCCCGATGTCGAGCAGGTACAGCGCGACGTCTCGCAAAGACGGCGGCACGTCCCCGGCGGCGATGCGCAGCGCGAAGCCTTCCGCGACGGCGGTCTTGCCGACGCCGGCCTCGCCGACCAGCAGCGGGTTGTTCTGCCGGCGCCGCAGCAGGATGTCGACGATCTGGCGGATCTCCGCGTCGCGCCCGACGACGGGATCGATCTCGCCTGCCCGCGCACGGGCGGTCAGGTCGACGGCGAAGCGCGCCAGGGCCGCGCCTTCCGCGGCTGGCACACCGCGCATCGCGGCGTCGCCAGAGCTGGTGCCCGAGCCCGGATCGGCACGCGCAGCCGGTTGCGCCTCGGGCGAACCGTCGACGATCGATGCGAGTTCGTCGGCGAGCACGTCGGGCACGATGCGCTCGAACTCGCGTGCGATCGCGTACAACACGTTGCGCAACTGCGGCGTCTTCAGGATCGCGAGCAGCAGGACCGCGCCGCGAATCCGCGTCGCGTCGTATTTCAAGGTCGCATAGACCCACGCGCGCTCGACCGCGTCGTCGATGTGCACGGACAGGTCCGACACCGATCCCGCGCCACGCGGCAGCCGATCGAGCGACGCGACGAGGCCGCGCTCGATCGCGGCCTCGTCGATCTCGAACCGGCGCAGCACGCGCTGCAGGTCGCCGTCGGGCCGCTGCAGGAGCTGCTTGATCCAGTGCGCGAGTTCCACGTATGGATTTCCGCGCAGCCGGCAGAATCCGGTCGCCTGCTCGAGCGTTTCGTAGAGGAGCGGGTTGAGCTTTCCGAACAGGTTGACGCGGCCGATATCGGACATGACGGTTCCCGTTTAGGCGGTTTCGCGATGAGGGACGGCGCCGGTGCGCGGCGGCCCGCCACGGCGCGCGTCGTAACGGACGACGAGATCGCGCGCGGGCCCCGCGTCGAGCCGCTGCCCGAGCCACGCGGTACGGCCGAGGCCCTGCGGCGCGCCGAGCGCGATCGCGGGCACCGCGTCGGCCGCCAGTTCGAGCTGGACGTCCCAGTCGAACTCGATGCCGACGTATTCGCGGACCCAGTGCGCGAGTTGCCGCGCGTGCGGGCCGCCCGGCAGGAAGCGCCGGTACGCGTCGAGCGACAGCGGCCCGAGCACGATCCGGAAATGGGACTGCGCGTCGCGCACCGCGATGCCGAGCGCGACGCCGCCGACGCGCAGGGTCGGCCGCGTCGCACGGATCACGCAGCGCTGCGTGCGCTCGATCGCGACCCAGCGCGGCACGTGCTCGACGATGCGTGCGTCGACGCCGAAATGGCTGCTCAGGATCTGCACGAGCCCTTCCGGGTTGCGCGTGTGCCGCACGAGATGACCCGCGTGGAAATAGAGCGCATGCGGCGCGAGCGTGTCGGCGGCCGTGCGTTCCGCATCGGCCTGCGCGGCCGGCCTGTCGTCATGCGCGGCGCGCCCGATGAGGCTCGCGACATACGCGTCGAACCGTGCGCGCCCGGGACGATCGAGGCTCACCGTCGGTTGCGCGTCGGCCCATGCGCGGTAGAACAGCAGGATCAGCCGGTGATGAAACAGGTCCGCGAACGCGGCGAACGTCGGGTCGTCGTGCTGGGCCGCGCGCTCGTGCGCGTATTCGGTCAGGTGGGTCGGCAGCGGACCGTTCGGTCCGAACAACCCGAAACCGTGGATCGCGATGCGCGGCCGCGTGGCGCTGCCGTCGCCATCGTATGCACCGGCCACCATTGACGCCGCGAACGCCAGCGACGGCTGTTGCCCGAGCCGCACCGGTTCGTCGCGCGGCCGAGCGGCATGGCCGAGCGGTGCGCGGCCGGACGACAGCGCATCGAGCCAGCGCAACGCCTGGAACAGGTCGTAGCCATGCGGCGCGGCCCGCAGTCGCGCCCACCACGCATCTCGGCGGGCGGATTCGACGGCCGATCGAGCGCCGGGTGGCGTGTCGTGCTTCATATCGCGGGCCGCCGGCCGATGCGCGCGGGCCAGTGCGCGAGCGTGCCGCGTTGCACGCTGGTCTGCACGCATTCGGCGAACGCATTGATCGAAACATGCCGCGCGAAGAACTGTTCGAGCACCGCGCCGAGCAGGAACGGGCTGTCGCCGGAAAACGCATGATCGTCGACGGTCACGTCGACCTGCACGCCGCGCCCGAACATCAGCGGGCCGAGCGCCGGCAGCCGCCGGAACACCGGCGAGAACGCGACGCGCCGCACGCCGTCGATCTGCCGGCGCATCGCGGCATCGGCCGGGTCGGCATGCAGGCCGAGCAGCTCGCGTAGCGCATGTGCGCCCTCGTCGTCGTCGAGATCGGTCAGCGTTTGCCGGGCGAGCCCGAGATGACGGACGAGCCGCCAGGCCGTCTGCGCGTCGGCGATCGGCGGGCGCGGGCGCGACGGGCCGCGAATCGCGACGATGCGCTCGACGGGCGCCGAAATGCGCAGCGTGAACGCGTTCGCGTCGCCCGGCGGCAGCAGCAGCGCGAGATCGCGGTTCGTGCACAGCGTGTCGACGGACAGGTAGCGCATCGTCTCGTCGTACGGCGCGCACTGACTGTCGACGAGCGACACGTAGGTTTCGCTGCCGACGTAGCCGGTGCGCGTGCCGTTCGCGCGTGCCTGCGCGGACACCAGCCGAGGCTCGCGCCGTACCGTGTAGTACGCGCCGTAGTTGCCGTCGTCGCGCGCGAACGACGCATGAAACGGCCTGAATTCGCGCGACTGGCCATCGTCGCGCTGTTCGCTCGCGAGCCGCTGCACGGCATAGACCTCGTGATCGAGCGGCCGGCTGCGGTCGACGACGACATGATGCTCGCGCGCGCCCGGCTGCAACAGGATGCGGTCGCCGCGACGTGCGAACAGGTTCACGGCCGGTGTGCAGTTCAGCGCCAGATGCCGCGCATCGACGGCCGCTTCGAGCGCGGCGTCGTGGCGATCGAACAGCACGGTCAGCTCGCATTCGTCGCCGGTGGCGCGCGCGAGCGCGGCGCGCAGCCCGCCGATACTGAAGAACAGGAAACGCGCCGGAAACGCGAAATACTCACGCAGCAGCCGGTAGCCGTGGAAACTGCGCCCGTCGTCGGGCAGGATCGCCTGCGCCGGATCGAAACCCTCATGGACGATCGCATCGGCGTCGAGCGCATGCAGCCAGCGCGGCGGCTGCCCCGGGTCGTGGCAGACAGCGCCGAGCGCATGCGCGGCGATCAGTTCGAGCAGGTGCAGCGCATCGCGTTCCGGGCCCGCGAGATGAAAGGTCAGCCGCTCGAGCGGCAGTTGCGACAGCCTGGCGCCGCCACGCGCCTTGAGCCGGATGCGCAGCGCGCCGCGCACGTCCTGGCGCGCAGGCACGGCGCCGCGCGGCAGCCACGACGGCGCGCCGGTGACGGCCGCATCGGTCAGCTCGAGCGGCCACAGCGTCAGGTCGTGCGCGGTACGGAATTCGCACGCGGTCTGCTCGGACGCGGCGGCCCGCGCGCGCAGCGCGGTGCCGGCCGGCAGGCGCCAGCCCTGTGCGAGGCTGCCTTCGTTGAGCATCGGCGCGAACCGCACGATCGCCATCGACGGCAATGGCGCGAGATAGCCCGGATACACCGCGTCCAGCAGCGCCTGCGTGAAGCGCGGAAACTCGGCGTCCATCTTCAGCTGCACGCGCGCGGTGAGGAAACTGAAGCCTTCGAGCAGCCGTTCGACGTACGGATCGGGCGGCCCGGATTCGGTGAGCCGCAGCCGTGCGGCGACCTTCGGAAACTGCTGCGCGAATTCGTCGCCGAGCTCGCGCAGGTACGCGAGTTCGCGGTTGTAGTAGTCGAGCAGGCGCGTATCCATCGTGTCAGTTTCCCGCCGCCGACCGCAGCGACATCGCGCCTGTCTCGAGATCGAGGTCGGAGCGCAGCACGAATTCGACCGGATGCGGGATCGACCACAGCGTGCCGCGAATCTCGAACAGCAGCACGTTGTGACGCCGTTCGCCGGCACGCCCGTCCGATGCATCGGCGACGCTGCGGACCTCGACGCTGTCCGGCGCGATGCGTGGCTCGAAGCGCACGATCGCGTCGCGGATCGACGCCTCGACCGACATCCGCTCGACGCCCGACATCGGCTTGCCGACGAGCGGCCGCATCCCGTAGTTGAGCACCGAGGCCTGCGCGTACGCGAATGCGGCCCAGTCGACGAAGCCGTCCTCGGCATTGCGCGTATTGAGCAGCCACGCGAGATCGCGCAGCACGGCCGCACGCAGGCGCTCGGCGCCGACGCCTTGCGTGCCGGGCGGATCTGCCGTGCGCTGCGGCGCGTCGTCGGTCAGCCGGTCGAGCAGCGCGGGCTGCAGCCGGTCGCGCACTCCGGCGTGCCGGCCGGCGGGGGCTTGCGGGTCGTCCATCGTCATCGCTCCGCCGTCACATCTCGGTGTTTTCCTTGATGTTCCAGCCGACGGACACCTCGGCGCCCTTGCCGCCGTTGTCGTTCTGCTGCCAGTACTGCTTCTTCACCTTCGCGGCCTGGAAGCCGTAGTGCATCATCAGCCGGTCGGCCGCGTCGCCGGGGTCGATGCCCGCGACCTGCGCGGACGTGACGAGCACTTCCTGCAGCGTCACGCGCATGAACTCGACCTGCGTGCCGCCGGTCTTGCACGCGGAGATCTCGACCTTCGGCAAGTGCTTGCCGCTCGCGCAGTTCTTGACGATTGCCGGCGCGCCCTTGTCCATGTACGCGGCCACGACGAGATCGTTGAAACTCGCCTTGCCCGCGTTGCCGCCGCTGCCGCTCGCCATCGCGCCCGGCTGGCTCGCGCCCCACGTGAACGATTCGATGTCGGTCCAGCCCTTGTGCTGCGCGTCCGCCGATTCGCCGGTCACGCCGTCCACCTTCATAAACATTGCCACGCCCATTGCCGTCTCCGTTTCGGTGCGAAATCACGTTGAATGCCGTATCGAATGCCGCGTGCGGCTCACTCGTTCGCCGCCTTCGCCGATGGCAGCCGCGAGATGAGCCGCAGCGACACGGTGAGCCCTTCGAGCTGGTAGTGAGGCCGCAGGAAGAATTTCGACGTGTAGTAGCCGGGGTTGTCCTCGACCTCGTCGACGACCACCTGCGCGGCCGCCAGCGGCTTGCGCGCCTTGGTTTCCTGGGACGAGTTCACGGGGTCGCCGTCGACGTAGTTCATGATCCAGTCGTTGAGCCAGCGCTCCATGTCGTCGCGCTCGCGGAACGAGCCGATCTTGTCGCGCACGATGCATTTCAGGTAGTGCGCGAAGCGGCAGCACGCGAACAGGTAAGGCAGGCGGCCGGACAACCGCGCGTTCGCGGTCGCGTCGGGGTCGTGATACTCGGCCGGCTGGTACAGCGACTGCGCGCCGATGAAGGCCGCGAAATCCGAGTTCTTCCGGTGCACGAACGGCATGAAGCCGTTCTTCGCGAGTTCGGCTTCGCGGCGGTCGCTGATGGCGATCTCGGTCGGGCATTTCTGATCGACGCCGCCGTCGTCAGTCGGGAACGTGTGGCTCGGCAGCCCTTCGACCGCCCCGCCCGACTCGACACCGCGAATCGATGAGCACCAGCCGTACAGCTTGAACGAGCGATTGATGTTCGCGGCCATCGCGTAAGCCGAGTTCGCCCACGTGTAGCGGTCGTGATTCGCGGCGTCGGTGTCTTCCTCGAAGTCGAATTCGTCGACGGGATTGGTGCGCGCGCCATACGGCAGCCGCGCGAGAAAACGCGGCATCGCGAGGCCGACGTAGCGCGAATCCTCCGACTGCCGCAGGCTGCGCCAGCCCGCGTATTCGGTGTTCTGGAAGATCTTGGTGAGGTCGCGCGGGTTCGACAGCTCCTGCCACGAATCCATCTGCATCAGTTCCGGCGACGCGCCCGCGATGAACGGCGCGTGCGCGGCCGCCGCGATCTTCGACAACTCGCCGAGCATCTCGACGTCCGGCGGGCTGTGATTGAAGTAGAAGTCGCCGACGAGGCAGCCGAACGGCTCGCCGCCGAACTGCCCGTATTCCTCCTCGTAGATCTTGCGGAACAGCGGGCTCTGGTCCCACGCGACACCCTTGTAGCGCTTGAGCATCCGCGCAACCTCGTTGCGCGACGCCGGCAAGGCCTTGATCTTCAGCAGCTCGTCGGTCTCGGTATGCGTGACGAGGTAATGGAGGCCGCGCCATGCACCTTCGAGCGTCTGGAATTCGTCGTGATGCAGGATCTGGTTGATCTGCTCGGACAGCTTCCGGTCGATCTCCGCGATGATCTGCTTCACGCTGCCGTATGCGTCGGTCGTCATGCCGACCGTATGTTCAAGCGCCTGCTGCGCGAGCGTGCGCACCGCGCGCTCGACCGACTCGCGCGCCTCGGCGGTCTTCGGCTTGAACTCCTTCTGCAGCAGCGCGGCGAACTCGCCGTGCGCGACGGCCGGCTGCGCGGCGTCGCGGGTGTTGCGAGCTTCTGCGCGGGACTGGACGGGGTCATTCATCGCGGGCCTCCGGTTGGGTCGCGTCGCCGGCCTGCGCGTCGGCGCGCGGTTCGCGCACAAGCGTCTTCAGCAGGTCGGGATCGTTGATCGCGCGCTCGATCAGCTGCTCGGCGCCGTGCTTGCCGTCCATGTACGACAGCAGGTTCGACAGCTCGGTGCGCGCATCCAGCAGCCGGCGCAGCGCGTCGACGTTGCGCGCGATCGCCGCCGGCGAGAAATCGTCGATCTGCTCGAACGTCATGTCGACGTTGAGCATCCCTTCACCCGTCAGCGTGTTGGGCACCTGGAACGCGACACGCGGCGCGACCGACTTCATCCGCTCGTCGAAGTTGTCGACGTCGATCTCGAGGAACTTGCGCTCCGGTAAATCGGGCAGCGGCTCGGCACGCTTGCCCGCCAGGTCCGCGATGACGCCCATCACGAACGGCAGCTGCACCTTGCGCTCGGCGCCGTAGGTCTCGACGTCGTACTCGATCTGCACGCGCGGCGCCCGATTGCGCGCGATGAACTTCTGTCCGCTGCCTGCCGCCTTGGTTCTGTCCGTCATCGTCCGCTCCTTCACATCGATCAGATTGCGTGTACGTCGCCGCCGCCGGGCGGCTTGCCTCATTCGCTCCGCTCGCCGCTCAGCAGGTCCAGCTTCGGCAGGCTCTCCGGAGCGAGATCCCGGATGATTTCGTAGAAGTCGAGCGCGAGCAGCCGCTGCGCGCGCCGCAGCAGCAGCGGCGCCGGGTGGCTCGGCTCGTGCAGTTCGAAATAGCGGCACATCTTGTCGATGCCGAGCCGCACGTCGTCGCGGCTCGCGACCTCGGCATCGCGCCAGGCCTGCCCGTTCGGCAACGCGGCCGGCGTGGACGCGGCGTGCGCGGCGCCGGATGCGGCCGGCGCCGCCGGAATCGAACCGTCCGCCGGCCGTGCCGCGTATACCGGTGCCGGCTCCGGCATTTCGTGCACGATCCGTTGCAACGCCTTTTCCGTGTCGCTCGCATCGGGCGACCATTCGCTGCCGAGCCGGTCCGTGACGTGCGCGCGGATCGCATTCAGCGCACCCAGCACCGCGCGCACCGCGTCGATCGGCACGCGGCCGTCGTCGCGTGCGATCGACAGCGCGGCGACCAGGCCGTCGCGGCTGACTGCGGCCGGGCCGCCCGTTTCGTCGCGCCCGTCGAGCGCGCGTTCGGCGTCGCGCACGCTCGGGCCTCCGTCGAACAGCGGCTGGCGCCGCGCCGCGCGCGCGCATTCGTGCGCGCCGGCGACATCGGCGAGCGCGTTCATCCGCAATGTCGGATCCGGTTCGCCATCGGCGTCGAGGCGCGGATGCAGGTTGTCCCACCAGCGCCCGATCAGGCCGGCGACGACCGCGAGCCCGTCCGCGTAGCCCGGAATGCCGTGCTGCTCGGTCCAGCTGCGCGCGAGATACGCGGCGACACGCAAGTCCTTCGTCCGCTCGCCCAGCGCGAGCGCAAGGCGCTCGACCGCGCGCCAGTCGGGCGTCTCGGCCGGAATCACGGTGTCGCCGTATTGCTGCTCGGCGCGCGGTGTCGCCCGCTCCTGAAGCTGCAGGAAGTCGGCGTCGTATTCGAGGTTCGGACCGCACGGGGCTTCGGGCGAGACCGCCGCCAGCAGCCGGCCGATCAACTCGGCGCGCGGCGTCGCGGCCGGCAAACCGGGCGACGGCGAGGACAATGCGGCGGCAGCCAGCGCCGCCTGGCTGACGTCATTCGAATGCATAGTCGATGTTGACCGGTTTGCTGCCGAAGTCGATCGCCACGGTGCGGTGCAACGGCGGCAGCGAGCCGTTGCGGATCTCGATCTGATAGACGCCCGGCGTCAGCGAGACCGAGCGCAGCGGCGGGCTCGCGCCGCGCCGTGCGCCGTTCACGTACACGTCGCCCCACGGACGCACGTTGAAACGGACCTGGACGGTCTCCTGCTTCGGCGGGCGCTGCTCGACGGCCGGCGCGTTGATCGCGGCAACGGCCGTCGCCGCTTCCGATGGCGACGCCGGCGCGGGCACCGGTGCGGTCGACGGCGGCGCAGCGGCCTCCGACGGCGGCACGTTGACGACGCGCTCCGATGTGTCGAGGCTGCCGGCCGGTGCGATGGTCGCGCTCGAGCCCGCTTGCGACGGTGTGACGCCGGCGATGTCCGTGGCGGTCGTCGCGACCTGCGGCGCGGGAATGGCCGCCCCCGCAGCGGGCGTGCTGGCCGGCGCGGCGGCCAGCGAAGGCGGCGGCACCTGCGCGGACGATCCGGCCGGCAGGCTCGACGGCGGCACGACGATCGGCGTCGGGCCGCGCTGCGCGAGCATCGCGTCCGACGCCGCGCCCGAGGATGCAACGCCCGCCAGCGGCTGGCTTGCGCCCGCTTCCGGTTCGCCCGCGACTTTCGCGGGACGCGACAGATAGGTCGCGGCGATGCCAACGACGATCATTGCTGCCAGCGCGCCACCCACGTAGGTCTTCGTGCGCCGGTTGCCCGCCGCGATGAACGATGGGCGGCGCGGCGGGTGGATCGGAGGCGATGCACCCGGCGACGGCGTGGATGTGGAGGCGCCAGCAGCGCCAGCAGCGCCAGCAGCGCCAGCAGCGCCAGCAGCGCCAGCAGCGCCAGCAGCGCCAGCAGCGCCAGCAATTGGCACCGCCGTTCCGTTCAGGTTTCCTGTATCCGTTGCACGGCCCTGCCCGCTGTCCGCCCCGGCGCTTCTCGATCGCATGCCGGCATCGTCATGCATTTCGGTCTTCGAAGCCGACCGCTCGTCGTTCGCCCCTTCCTTTGCACGCTCCTCATCACCTTCACGTCCGTCGGATCGCCCGGTTTTCGCGGAAGCCGACAACGCCTGCGATACGGATGACGAAGCAGTTGCAGACGTGGGCGAAGTCGATAAATGCAGGGCTTGCGCAGCCGCCGTCGACGCCAAAGTCCCGCCATCGTTCGGCTTGTCGCCAGCCCCGGCGGACGCGATAGACGCCGTATCGGAAGTGCTCGTCCGGCCTTCCGCCCGCTCAGGCTGCGACGGCCGCACATCCGGTGTTGCATCGCCCGTCACCGCTGCCGCCCCCAAAACACCGGAAGCCACCTTCCCTGCTCCGCCGCCGCCGGCATCGGCGGCCGGCGACACAACGGCCGCACCATACCCGCCGCCCGTCCGTTCGAGATCGCGCAACCCGAGTTCCGCCGCGAACGCCGCGACCGACTCCGGCCGATCCGGGATCCGCAACTGCAACGCGTGATCGATCGCCGCGAGGAACGCCGGGCTGTACACCTCGCCGGCCGGCAACTCGCGCGACGCGAGCGGCCGGTACGTGTCCTTGATGCTGCGCACGACGGCCGCGGGCGGCAGTTCACCGGTGATCAACGCGTGCATCACCGCGCCGAGCGCGTAGAGATCGGTCCACGGCCCCTGGCTGAACGCGGGGTCGTCGGTGTACTGCTCGATCGGCGCGTAGCCGGGCTTGATCATCATCGCGCCGTCGTCGACGAGATCGCCGATCCGCTTGCGCGCCGCGCCGAAGTCGAGCAGGATCGCGCTGCCGTTCGGGCGGATCAACACGTTGTCGAGCGCGACGTCGCGATGGAAGCACTGCGCGCGATGCAGCGTGTCGAGCGCGCCGAGCAGCGCGCCGACGATATTGCGCAATTGCGTCTCGCTCATCCGCACACCGCCGTCGAGCAGCTGCTTGAGCGTGCGCCCCTCGTAGAACGGCATCACCATGTATGCGGTGCCGTGGCTCTCCCAGAAGTGCAGCACCTTCACGAGCCCCGGATGGTCGAATTGCGCGAGCAGGCGCGCCTCGTTGAGGAACGCGCCGCGTCCCGCGTCGAACGCCTGCGCGAACCGCTCGGAGCGCAGCGACACCGTGTAGTCGCCGCCGCGCGTCGCGAGCATCGACGGCATGTATTCCTTGATCGCGACCGCGCGCCGCAACGTGCGGTCGAACGCGCGATAGACGATGCCGAAACCGCCGATGCCCAGCACCTCGTCGAGCTGCAGCTCGCCCAAGCGATGACCGAGCGGCAGCGGCCGCACCGTGAATTCGGGCGCGTTGCCGCGGGTCGCCGTGTCGTGCTCGTTGTCTCTCGATGAAGGGTCCTTCATGTCTACCTCGCGATACCGCATCCGTATTGCCTGCGTTGCCTGGCGCCGACCGCCGACCGGCACCGTCAGCTACCGCCGAACAGCGTCAGGAACAGCGCGTTGTCGGGTGCGCCCGTATGCGCATGCGTGCGCAGCGGCGAGCCGTCGGCGCGATTGGTCCACCAGAAGCTCGTCCCGCCGTGGGGATCGAAATAACCGGACAGCCCGGGCCACGCGGCGAGCGCCGGTCGTTCGGGCAGCGTCGCCGGCATCCCGTCGACAACTTCCGCCGGCGGCCCGCCGCCCGGCGCGAGCCGCACGCGGTCGAGCGTCTCCTCGAGGTCGACCGGCGCGCGCGCATGCCGAATCGCGTCGAGCAGCGCATGGCCGATCTGCCAGTAGAACGCGTCGGCGGCGTCCGGCAGCCCGTTCCAGTAATCGGCCACCGGCATCGGCAGCGTGACGATCACCGGGTAGTAACGCCCGACGCGGTCGCAGCTCGGCGCGAGACAACCTGCCTGCACGCACGACGCGCCGGCGCCCGCCGGCACCAGGAAATTCCAGACCGGCGCGACCGTGTAGTGGCGCGCGATCTCGTCCGGGCCGCGCTGGCGCATCGCGGCCATCCCCTGCTGAAGCCAGCGTTCCCACCACTGCGCGAGCGCATGCGGCAGCCGGCTGTTCACGAAGTCGCCGGCGCCGGGGATCTTTCCGTACCAGGCCGGGGCGTCGCCATCGGCGCGCGTGAGCGGCGGCAGGCGGCTCATTGCTTCGGAGGGCATGTAAAGGACTCCATCTGGGGCAGCCTGAACGGATTGCGGACACTGCCCGCATTCACCTGCAGCACGAGCGGTTTGCCGTCGACGGTGAAGCGCGCGACCATCTGGTCCGACCCGCGCCCGGCCGACACGGCCGCGCGGTCGAACAGCCGGTGCAGCGCCCACGGCCCGTTGGTCGTGAAGCCGTCGGTCGCGCCGGCCTGCCCCGACACCTGCAGGCGGACCTGGTTGCTGCCGCGCGTGCCCGGCCAGTCCACCGCGCTCTGCACGAGGGGGCCGTGCGCATAACGGACGATCTGGCCGTCGACGTCGAGCACCATCTCCGTGAGCGACGGGTCCATTTCGAGCGGCTGGATCTGCACCTTCAGTTGCGCGGCACGTGCGCCGCCGCCGAAATAGGCGTCGCGAATCACTGCGGCCTTCTCGAACGACGAAAGCATCGCGGCCGCCGCCGGATCGGCGTCCGCGTTGCGGTTCGCGAAACGCCACGGATGCGACGTCGTATCGACGATCGATTGCAGGTTCTTCTGGAAGAAATCGTCCATCAGGCCGCCCGGCGCGAACATCTGCGCGAAATCCGCCGGTGCGACGTCGCGCGACGATCCGCGCGCGAACGGATAGCGGCCCGCGATCGCCTGCCGGCAGAAATCGCCGACGTTCGCGCCGGCCCGTTGTGCGACGCTGCGCTGCTCAACGGTCGCGACGCTGCCGTTCGCGACGTTCGACAGGTCGTCGAGCACGTCGCGGAACGGCGTCGGCAGCCGCCCGGCCTGCGCGCGCAGCCGCGCGGGCGCGTCGGACGGCGGCGGCTGGGCGCCGCTGCGCAGCGCATCGTCGGTGGCCGTCAGGTACGTATAGAGCGCGTCGATCGACTTCAGCACCGCGTCGAACGCCTGCGCCTGATCGCCGCTGCCCGGCGCGAACGCGCGCAGCCCGGCGAAGTGGCTGTCGACCACCTGCTCGGGGCTCGCGGGCGCCACGGCTGACGGATTCGCGTCGCTCGCGCCCTGCCCCGCGAAGATCTGCGACAGCGAACTGCGCGCCTCGTCGACCTTGTCCTGCGCGCGCGACGCGAGATTGCG
Organism: Burkholderia sp. BCC1640; assembly: GCF_902833125.1. Classification (NCBI taxonomy): domain Bacteria; kingdom Pseudomonadati; phylum Pseudomonadota; class Betaproteobacteria; order Burkholderiales; family Burkholderiaceae; genus Burkholderia; species Burkholderia sp. BCC1640. The sequence continues at coordinate 68,193 of NZ_CADFEF010000002.1, forward strand.
CGCGCCGCCCGGCGCATCGCCGAGCGCCGTGTCGCGCGCGAGCGCGATCATCAGCCGGGTGAGCGGCGAATCCGCCGACGACAGCGCGCGCGCGACCTGGATGCTCTGCGCGAGCGTCGCCGTGCGCTGCAGCTTGATGTCGGCGAGATAGTCGTCCCAGATCTTCAGATAATCGTTCAGGTACAACTGGCGGATGTCGCGCGCCCATGCGGCGGCGTCGTTCGGCCCGGGGATCTCGGACAGCCCGAGATTCAGCACCCACACCTCCTCGCGCCCGTATGCGTCGACCTCGCCCGCGAGGCGCGGCGCGAACACGTTCCGATAGCCGTTGCGCGTGTACAGGCCCGGCACGCCTTCCGACAGCGGCTTGCCGCTCTGGCGGCGGAACACGAGCGACGCGTCGGGCCCCACCGCGCGCGCGACGCTGAAATCGAGTGCGGACGTCGCCGGCCGCAGCGTGCGCGTGAGCTGGCGATACAGCCGCTGCGAGAACGGCACTTGCCGCAGCCGGTCGCGCACGTCGGCCACGAGCCGCTCGTTCATCGGATACGGCGACACGGCCACCCGGTTTCCGAACAGCGCGGCGAGATGCGCGCGCAGCGTCGAGCGTTCGGCCGGCGAGAAATCGGGCGGCAGCGAGCGCTCCATTTCCAGGTCGACGACGGCCTGCACGAACGCGGGATCGTAATGCGCGCTGTCGTACAGCATCAGGTAGGCCTTCAGCGCCGCATACGCGTAGTCGGTTTCGTCCGGCCGCGCATCGCTCAGCGCGGCCTCCATCCGGCGCGCGGCGATCGGCAGCAGCACGTCGTCGAGCGCGCGCCGGTACACGGCGTCGACGGCCTCGTCGATCTTCTCGCCCTGAAACAGCCCCCAGCGGTACGCGAGCGGCGGATGCGAGCGGTCGACGCCGCCGGCATTCGCGAGCCCGCCGAGCGCGTCGAGCACCGGCAGCAGCCGCGCGATGTCGGCCGCATCCGAGAACTTCGCACCGGCGATCTGCGCATCGACGGCGGGCACCTGCTGCGCGATCCGGTCGAGATACGCGCGATTGTTCGCATAGCTGCGCAGCCAGGCGGCCAGCACGACCACGCTCGCGAGCGCGAGGAGCGCATACCCGGCGATCTGCAACACGCGCCGCTTCTGATGCCAGCGCAGGTCGCTGCCGGCGAGCGCGGCTTCGCGGAAGATGTGCTCCTGCAGCAACGACTTCAAGAAGAAGCTGCGCCCGGTCGAGCCGACCTGGGCAACCGGCGGCACGCCCTCGATCTTCAGGAAGCGCTTGATGCCGCTCATCACGCGGTCGAACGCGGTGCCTTCCTGCGTGCCGCTCGTCAGGTATACGCCGCGCAGCATCGGCATCGGCTCGAAGCTCGACACGGAAAACACTTCGGCGACGAACTGGCCGAGCATGTCCTGCAGGTCGGCGACCTGCTGCGGCAGCAGATACGCCATCTCGCGCTGGCGCGCGTCGGTCTGTGTGGCGAGCAGCTCGGGCAGTCCGTCGTTCAGCCGCTGGTGCAGCAGCCGGTATTCGCGGTCGAAGGCGGCACGCAGGTCGAAGCCCGGCGCCTCGCTTTGCGCCAGCGGGAACGTGAAACCCCACACCTGCGCGCATTCCGCGCGGCCGAAGCCGCCGAAATACTCGGCGAAGCCGGCCAGCAGGTCGGCCTTCGTCACAAGCAGGTAGACGGGAAACCGGATGCCGAGCTGCGCCCGCAGCTCGAGCAGCCGCTTGCGCAGCACCATCGCGTGCTGCGTGCGCTCGGCTTCCGACGCGCCGACCAGGTCGGCGACGCTGATCGTCAGCATCGCGCCGTTCAGCGGCTGGCGCGTGCGGTACTTCTTCAGCAGTTCGACGAAGCCTTTCCACTCGGCTTCGTCGAGTGCGCGGTTGCCTTCATGGGTCGTGTAGCGGCCGGCCGTGTCGATCAGCACCGCGTCGTTGGTGAACCACCAGTCGCAGTGCCGGGTGCCGCCCACACCGCGAATCGCGGCACGGCCGAACTGCTCGGCGAGCGGAAAACTGAGCCCGGAATTGACGAGCGCGGTCGTCTTGCCCGAGCCTGGCGCGCCGATGAACACGTACCACGGCAACTGGTACAGATACTGGCGCGACATCCGGTCGAACCAGCGCGCCAGCCCCTTGCGTGCGGTGTCCGCCTGCCCGAAGCGGACCTTCTTCAGCAGCGCCGCGGCCTCGTCGAAGCGGCTGCGCAGCTCGTCGAGCTGGGCCTTGGCCGGATCGTCGGCGTTCGCCGGCCCGGGCGCGGCCTCGCGCAACTGGTTCAGCAACTGCGCGTTCAAGCGGCTTGCGTGCCAGCTTCGCCACGCCACGCGTGCGCCCCACGCGGCGAACAGCACCGCGATCGTCACCGTGCGCGCCCAGCCGCTTTCGAGCGGGCGGATCTCGGCGAACGCGAACAGCGGCCCGGCGAGCCACACGAAACACGCGAGCACGACGAGACCGGCGAAGGTCCAGATCTCCCGCGACGGCAACGGCCGGACGAAACGCGCGACAGCCTGGTTCATGTCAGTGCGCTCCCTGCGTCGCGCCGACGGCGGCACTGCCGGGCGCCGGCAGCAGCGTGATCTCGACGCGCCGGTTCAGCGCGCGGTTCGCGGGCGTATCGTTCTGCGCGACCGGATCGAGCGTGCCGCGCCCCTCGGCCGCGAGTCGCTCCGGATGGTCGAGGCGCGCGGCGATCATGCCGCGCACGGCCTCCGCGCGCTCGCGCGACAGGTCCCAGTTCGACGCGAAGCGTGCCGTGTGCACCGGCGTGTCGTCGGTATAGCCGGTCACGCGCACGTTGCCGGGCACCTGGTTGAGCGCATCCGCGACGCGTGCGAGCACCGGCGCGTAACGGTCGATCACCGACGTCGAGCCGGACTTGAACAGCCCGTCGCCGCGCAGCACGATCACGCTGCGATCGGCGTCGTCGCGCACCGACACGAGGCCGGCCGCGATCTCCGGCGCCAGGAACTTCGCGACGCGCGGCGCCGCCGCCGGGCGCGGCGGTGCCTGAGCAGGCTGCAGCTTCGGCACGTGCAGCGCGTCGATCGACGCGAACAGCCGGTCCGAATGCCCGGCCAGCGCGATGCGCAGCCCGACGAACATGCCGAAGCCGATCAGCAGCGCGAGCGCCACGCAGACCCAGAGCGGCACGACGAAGCGACGCGACACGTCGCGCGTGACGACGTCGCGCCAGTGCGGCGACAGCGCGGGTTCGAATTCGCCGCGCACCGAGCGGATCGTGTGAGCCAGTTGCCAGCGCAGCGCGTCGAGTTCCGCATGACCGTTGTCGAGCACCCGATAGCGGCCCTCGAAGCCGAGCGCGAGACAGAAATACAGCAGCTCCAGCAGGTCGAGGTGCTGGCGCGGCTGCTGGGACAGACGTTCGAGCAGGTGGAAGAACTTCTCGCCGCCCCACGTTTCGTTGTGGAACGACACGAGCAGGCTGTGCGACGACCACACGCTGCCGCCCCACGGCGTCAGCGCGGCTGCTTCGTCGAGCGCCGTGCACAGGCAGTAGCGCGCGCCGATGATCGCCTCCGACGGCACGCCGGCTTCCTGCGCGCGCGCCTCGAACTGACGAATCTCGACGACGAGATGCTCGCGCAGCCACGCCGGATTCGGATGATGGACGGTCGAGCGGATCTGGGGCACGAGATTGAGCAGCGGGTTGGCGGCCGCGACGAGCGGATTCGTGCCGCTCGCGGCCCAGCGGCCGGGGCGCGGCTGCGTGGCCGTCGGCCCGGCCGCGCCGGACGCAGCCGATGGATGCATGCCGCCCGGATTCGGCGGCACGAATCCGCCTGCGCCGGCGGAAATCGAATCGGAGGAAGAATTCATCGCGCTGCCCCGCCGTCACCCGCGAATCGCCCAGAACTCCATCGAGAGCCCCGGAAATTCGCCGGCGAAATGAAATGCGAGACCGCCGGAGCGCGCCAGTTGCTTCCACAGCTCGCTGCCCTTGTCGATCTCGAAGTACGTATGACCCGCGTGATACGGGATCTGCCGCGGCGCGACCGGCAACTGGCGCATCGTGATGCCCGGCAGTTGCAACTGCACCAGGTCGCGGATCCGCTCAACCGGGCCGAGCTTCGCCTGCGCCGGAAACCGCGCGCGCAGGCTGTCGGCCGGCACGTCCGCGCGCACGGCCAGCACGAAGCCGGCCGTGTCGCGCAGCGCGGGATCGGCGAGCGTCGCGACCCGGATGCCGTTGCCCGCGTCGCGCAGCTCGATCTGGATCGCGTTTTGCTCCAGCACCGTCGACAGCGACCGGCGCAGTTCCGTCATCAATTCGGCGAAGCTCGTGCGCAGGTCGTCGTGCACGTAGACTGCGAGCGATTGCGGGCGCCGGCCGGCCGCCGTGAACGTGCTGAGGTCGCATGCGAGCTTCAGCCAGTCGCGGAACAGCGCCTCCGGATGCGTCGCGACGTCCTGTTGCGCGTGCCAGGTCAGCGCCAGATAGCGGTTCACCAGTTGCAGCAGCAGGAAATCCGCGACTTCCGATACGCCGCCGCGCCCCGGCTCCGACAGGCGCTCGGCCAGCGCGTCGCTGCGCTGCGTCAGCAATCCGTGCAGCTCCCGCGTGTATGCCAGCAACGCCGCGTCGCGCTGTGCGACCAGGCGCGGCGGAATGTAGCCGTCGTCGACGAGCAGCCGCGCGTCGGTGCGCCGCTCGACGATCCGCACGACGCCCAGCGCATGCCAGTCGCCGGTCAGCTCGGTGTCGAGCATCAGCCGGACGTTCAGGCGCCCCGTTTGCAGCAGTGCGGGGCCGAGCGCGACCGCGTTCGCATCGGCCACTTCGTATTCGCGAACGACGTAGCGCGCGACGTCCGCGCCGTCGTTGCCGCTTGCGTTCCCGCCGAACGACACCTCCTCGCCGCCGCCGCGCCACAACGGCAACGCGAGCACGACGAGCTGGTCCTTCGCATCCGGCGGCACGTCGAGCGGCTCGGGCAGATCGTCGGGATGCGACAGGTCGAACGGCGTGCCGTCGCGCATCACGCCCGCCGCCGCGCGTAGCGCGACCTTGCCGAGCGCGAGCTGCTCCCGGTCGATCTCGAGCGTGTCGAAGCCCCAGTAGAAGCCCTGCAGCGGCAGGCAGCGCAGCGCGACGTAGCGCTCCCAGTGCCGTTCGAGCTGCTGGAAATGCTGCGGCCGAAGGAACATCCCTTCGGTCCACACCACGCGCTGGCGCAGTGCGGCGACCGGCGTCGCGGACATCGTCGGTTCGGTCATGGGCGCCCCCGCGTGTCGTTCAGCGCGAGACCGCCGTTCCTGACCGCGATCGACAGCTTCAGCTCGCCGGGCGACGTCTGCCAGAACTTGTATACGTTGAGCTGCTTCGCGCGCGGCAGCGGCACCGTCAGGCGCCAGCGGTTCTTGTCGAGCATCCGGTATTCGGCGATCACGCCGACCGCGCCGGCCTCGACGTTGCCGCGGTAATGCAACGTGCGCGACTCGCCCGGGCGCAGGATCACGCGGTCGGTGCCGAGCAGGTCCGCGCCGAGGATGTTCTCGGGCTTGTCCTGCAGCGAGAAGAAGTCGGCGCCGTCGAACGCCGATGCCGCGCGCAGCTGGAACACTTTCAGCACGATCGGCGAAGGCTTGCGGTTGAGGTCCGGATTGACGTCGGGCGCCACGTCGACGGTGATCGCATACGGCACAGCGGCGGCACGCTCGGTGGCGCCGCATCCGGGCAACAGCAATGCACATCCCAATACGATGAACCCGCTCGACCGCCAGCGCATATTTCATCCTCGCAGCGCAATAATTCCCCCGTCGATTTCCGTACGCGAAACCGACACCTCTAATTAAAAGGGGACAATTAATTGACCGGTAATTATGTGACTTGCATATCCTTCCGCTTAAATTTCATTCGGCAATTTATTCTTGGAAAAAGACGGGTCAAATCGCCAATTACGGAACGAGATCGAAATTGGGGAAATGGCGATGAATTGGATTGATTTCTGTCATTTTGAAAAGGCGCGTTAATCCGACCGGTTCGCCACGGCGGCCCGGTTCTATTGCAGGTTCACTTGCGATATGGACGTTGAACCCAAGCCTGACGGCCGTCGGCGGTCGGTGGCTACGCCCCTGCGGGTCATGTCACGCTGTTTGCGCTGCCCGAACGGAGGGCCGGATTTTCCGATCATTGACCGGTGCCGGGCAAACAACTGACGAATCCCAAAAAGCACAGCGAACTATAGAATCGATTTTATGGATTAACAAGTCGAAAACCCGGAATCGATTTGAGCGGAAACTCGAACGCAATTTTCAAAATGAAACAAAACGTAACGGCAACATCGACCGCCTTGATTGGCACTAGAATCCAACAGCGCTTGTGCACCACCCTCCAATAACGCACATATTTCATTTCAGAATGAAAGGCCGTTCATCGATCGTGATTTTCCTCGGCGCCTTGCTGCTGGGAATCGGCGGGTGCAGCACGTCCCCCACGCAATCGGCGGCGCGCGCCGCGGTCGACAGCGCGCGCGCGGCGTATGGTGCCGGCGACTACGGACGCACGATCGCGGTCCTGAGCCGAGCGAAGGAGATCGACGGGGCCGATACCGACACGCAGGTCACCGCGCACAAGCTGCTCGCGTTCAGCTATTGCGTGACGAACCGCATCGCGCAGTGCCGCGCCGAGTTCTCGAAGATTCTCGACCTCAACCCGCGCTTCGACTTGTCCCCCGCCGAGAAGGGACATCCGATCTGGGGGCCCGCGTTCGAGTTCGCGCGCCGCAGGCATGCGTCGTCATCCTGACCGAACCGGAATCCCCGCCAGCGTTTCCTTACCGAGCGACGTATGACATGCAACTGATCGTGATCGAACATGCCGGCGAGCCGGTCGAAAGCGACACCTACGACGCCGTCGTGTTCCACCCGCCCGGCGGCACCATCGGCCGGGCAACCGACAACCATCTCGTGCTGCGCGACGACACCCGGCAGATTTCCCGGCTGCAGGCCCTGCTGCAGGTCGGTGACGATGCGTGCCTGCTGAAGAACCTGAGCAGCGTGTCGACGATCGAGGTGAACCGCGAGCCCGTCGGCTATGCACAGGAGCGCCCGCTCAATACCGGCGACATCATCCGCATCGGACCGTACGTGCTGCGTGCCGAGCGTGACGACGGACATGACGCGCCGGTCGTCGACATGCCCACCGCCTCCAGCGCGAGCGCCGACCCGCGAGGCACGTCGGGAACCGCCGCACACGCGCACGTCGACGCGAAGACGACTGGCAACCGGTTGTGGGGCCTGCTGCAGGATCGCCTCGCTCCGCGCGGCAAGGCAGCGGACACCGGCACGCGATCCGGCACGGCGGCGCGCAGGGAGGCGGCGCAGCCCGCGAGCCGCGCCACGCCGGCCGCGCCGTCGCCACGCGACCTGAATCAGTTGTCGACCGACCCGCTCGACTTGTTTGTACAGTCGTCGCCCGATATCGGTGGATCGGGTTCGACGTCTCCGCCCGAACGCGGCGAGGCGGATCGCGCCGCGTCGTCGTCCGCGACGCAAGCCGATCATGCGCCCGAGTGGACGCAGCACGTGCGTGTGCAACCGACGACGCCGCATGCGGAGCCACGTCCCGCCGACGAGCCTGCACCGCAGGCGAACCGCGCGCCGACGCCCGATGAATTGCTGAACGCGTTCTTCGAAGGCGCCGGACTCGATACCGCCGCCGAGTCGCATCAATGGTCGGCCGAACAGCTGTACATCGCGGGGCAGTTGCTGGCGCTGTTCGCGAACGGCACGGTCGAGCTGCTGTCGTCGCGCAGCATCCTGAAGCGGGAGGTGAAGGCGCACATGACGATGCTGCTCGATCGCGAGAACAATCCGCTGAAGCTGCTGCCGGACGGCGGCGCCGTGCTGCGCCAAATGTTCGGGCTGCCGCTGCCCGGCTTCATGTCGCCGCAGAGCGCGGTCAGCGACGCGTTCCAGGATCTGCACGCGCACCAGATCGGCATGGTCGCCGGCATGCGGGCCGCGCTGATGGACCTGCTGACGCGCTTTTCGCCGCAACGGCTGCGCGAGCGCGACGATGCGATGCGCTGGTACGAGAAGCGCGTGCCCGCGCTGTACAAGGCGAGGATGTGGGACCGCTACGCGGCGACGCATCGCGACACGGTGTTCGCGATCGAAGACGATTTCGCGTCGGTGTTCGGCAAGGCGTTTCTCGCCGCGTACGACGCGGAGGTGGAAAGCTATCGCGGCAGCAGCCGGCATTGAGCGGCGGGTGTCGCAGGCCCCGGGCGCGACGGGAACGACCGCCATTCCCGGGCGAAGCCGACCGCCAACGACGCAGAAACAACAAGGCCGGGCAGAACGCCCGGCCTTCGGCAACGCCACGCCGCGTGCGTACCGCGCAAACGGCGGCACGCACGTGGTCGAACGGTCGTCAGACCGCCATCACCGTCACCGACTTCGTGACGAGGTACGGTTCCAGCGCTTCCGGCCCGCCTTCCGACCCGTAGCCCGAATCCTTCACGCCGCCGAACGGCATTTCCGGCCACGGCGTCGCCGGCTGGTTGATCCACAGCATCCCGACTTCGAGACGCTGCGTCAGCAGGTGCACGTTCGCGAACGAGCGCGTAAACGCATAGCCGGCCAGCCCGAACGGCAGACGGTTCGCTTCGGCGATCGCGTCCTCGAGCTTGTCGAAACCGCGGATCGCCGCGACCGGGCCGAACGGCTCGTTGTTGAACACGTCCGCTTCGAGCGGCACGTTCGCGATCACGGTCGGCGCGAAGAAGTTGCCTTCCGAGCCGATCCGTTCGCCGCCGGTCTCGATGCTCGCGCCGACCTTGCGCGCGTTCTCGACGACCGACGCCATCGCGGTCAGCCGGCGCGGATTCGCCAGCGCGCCGAGCGTCGTGCCTTCCTCGAGGCCGTTGCCGATCTTCAGCCCCTGCGCATGCTGGACCAGCGCGCGCGTGAATTCGTCGCGAATGCTGTTGTGCACGAGGAAACGCGTCGGCGAAATGCACACCTGGCCGGCGTTGCGGAACTTCGCGCCACCGGCGGCCTTCACTGCCAGCGCGACGTCCGCGTCCTCGGCAACGATCACCGGCGCGTGGCCGCCCAGCTCCATCGTCGCGCGCTTCATGTGCTGGCCCGCGAGCGCCGCGAGCTGCTTGCCGACCGGCGTCGAGCCCGTGAACGTCACCTTGCGGATCACCGGATGCGGAATCAGGTACGACGAGATTTCCGCCGGATCGCCGTACACGAGACCGATCACACCGGCCGGCACGCCCGCGTCGACGAACGCGCGCAGCAGCGCGGCCGGCGACGCCGGGGTTTCTTCCGGCGCCTTCACGAGGAACGAGCAGCCGGTCGTGAGCGCGGCGCTCAGTTTGCGCACGACCTGGTTGACCGGGAAATTCCACGGCGTGAACGCTGCGACCGGACCGACCGGCTCCTTCACGACGGTCTGCTGCGCGCCGAGATTGCGCGGCGGGACGATCCGGCCGTACACGCGGCGGCCTTCGTCCGCGAACCATTCGATGATGTCGGCTGCCGACAGCACTTCGACACGCGCTTCCGTCAGCGGCTTGCCCTGCTCCTGCGTCATCAGCTGCGCGATCGTGTCGGCGCGCTCGCGCACCAGCGCGGCCGCCTTGCGCATCGTCGCCGCGCGCTCGTGCGCGGGCACCTTGCGCCATGCTTCGAAACCGCGCTGCGCCGCGGCCAGCGCGCGGTCGAGATCGGCGATGCCCGCGTGGGCCACCTTGCCGATCGTCTTGCCGGTCGCCGGGTTCACGACGTCGATCGTCTTGCCGCTCGCGGCGTCGACCCACTCGCCGTCGATCAGCAGTTGTGTATCCGTATAAGTCACGTTAGCCATCCAGACACCCCAGTTTTGCGTCGATAAAACGCGCGCTGCCGCGTACGGCCGCACGCCGGTTGACAGAAAGCACTATGTTGCCGGGCGCCCTGCCCCCGGCAACCTTCGACAACGCGCACGCAGCACGCATGCCCGTCGTCATCCGCCACGTTCGGCCGCGCTCAGCGCGCGGCCGCCGTCGCCTTGCGGAGTTTCGCGACGTCCGCCGCCTGCACGGCCGGCGCGCCGTTGTTCCAGCCGGCGCGCATGAACGTCAGCACGTCGGCGATCTGCTGGTCGTTCAGCTGGTTCGCGAACGCCGGCATCGGATACGCGGACGGCACGCCGCCGATCACGAGCGACTCGCTGCCGTTCAACGTCACGTTGATCAGCGACGATGCATCGGCCTCGAGCACGTTCGGATTGCCCGCGAGCGGCGCGAGCAGCGGCGCGTAGCCGCGACCGTCCGCGCCATGGCAATTCATGCAGAAAGCGTTATACACCTTTGCGCCCGGATCGTTCGCCGGCCGGCCCAACGCGACCTGCGTCGGTTTCGGGTCGTAACGGTAAGGCGGCGCGCCCGTGCCACCCGCCGCCGGCAGCGATTTCAAATAGCGCGAGATCGCCGCGAGATCCTCGTCGGTCAGCTCCTGCGTGCTGTGGTTGATCACGCTGACCATCGAGCCGAACGCGGTCGCATGCTGGTTCGCGCCGGTCTTCAGGAACTGCGCGACATCCGCATCGTTCCAGCGGCCGAGCCCGGTATTGTGCTCGCCGGTCAGGTTCGATGCGAACCAGTTGTCGATCGGCGCACCCGACAGGAACGCCGCCCCGCTTTCGTCCAGCGCCTTCTCCTGGAAGCCGACGCCGCGCGGCGTATGGCACGACCCGCAATGCCCGAGCCCCTGCACGAGGTACGCGCCGCGGTTCCACGTCGCGTCCTTCGTCGGCTTGTCGGTGTACGGCGTCGTGTCGAGGAACACCGCGTTCCACAGCGCCAGCGGCCAGCGCATGTTGAGCGGCCACGGAATGTCGGACGCGCGGTTCGACTGCTTCACCGGCTCGACGCCGTGCATGAAGTACGCGTAAAGCGCCTTCACGTCGTCGTCGCGCAGCTTCGCGTACGACGGATACGGCATCGCCGGATACAGGTGATGGCCGTCCTTCGCGACACCCGAGCGCAGCGCGCCCGCGAACTCGGCCTCGGTATAGCCGCCGATGCCCGTGTCCGGGTCGGGCGTGATGTTGGTCGTGTAGATCGCGCCCATCGGCGTGACCATCTTCAGGCCGCCGGCGAACGGCGCGCCGCGCGGCGCGGTGTGGCACGCCACGCAATCGCCGGCCTTCGCGAGATACGCGCCGCGTGCGACCAACGCGCTGTCGGCGGGCGCCGTTTGCGCGGCATGCACCGCCGTGCCGGCCATCGACGCGGACAGCGCGATCAACGATGCGCCGAGCGTGCGAGCGGCGCGATTCAGGCTGTTCGGGGTGAGGTTTCGCATGGTGTGTGTCTCCCCTCAAGCCGTCTTCAGCTGGTTGCCGACCGGGAGCTTGCGCAGCCGCGTGCCGGTCGCCGCGAAGATCGCGTTCGACAGTGCCGCCGCGGTCGCAGCGGTGCCCGGTTCGCCGATTCCGCCCGGCGCCTCGGCGCTCTTCACGAGATGCACGTCGATCGGCGGCGTCTCGTTGATGCGCATCATCCGGTAGTCGGTGAAGTTGCTCTGCACGACGCGGCCGTCCTCGATCGTGATCTCGCCATACAGCGCGCCCGTGATCCCGAAGATGATGCCGCCCTGCACTTGCGCCTCGATCGTGCCCGGATTCACGGCCATCCCGCAGTCGACCGCGCACACGGCACGCTTGACCTGCACCTCGCCGCCCTCCACCGCGACGTCGATGACGATCGAGAAGAAGCTGCCGAACGCGTGCATCACGGATACGCCGCGTCCTTGCCCCTTCGGCAGCGGCGTGCCCCATCCGGCGGCCTTCGTCGCAACGTCGAGCACGTTCAACGCGCGCGGCGTCTTGCCGAGCAGCGCGCGGCGGTACTGCACGGGATCGGTCTTGGTCTGCGCGGCGAGCTCGTCGATGAAGCTCTCGACGACGAAGGTGCTGCGCGTCGGGCCGACGCCGCGCCAGAACGCGGTCGGCACGTGACGCGGCTCCTGCCGCACGTAATCGATCAACTGGTTCGGCAGGTCGTACGGCAGGTCGGTCGCGACTTCGACCGCGTCGGGGTCGACGCCGTCCTTGAACGCGGGCGGCGCGAAGCGCGCGAGGATCGACGAACCGACGATGCGGTGCTGCCACGCGATCGGCTTGCCGTTCGCGTCGAGACCGGCCGAAATCCGGTCGTAGTAATACGGCCGATACATGTCGTGCTGGATGTCTTCCTCGCGCGTCCACACGACCTTCACCGGCGCATTGACCTGCTTGGCGATCTTCACGGCCTGGTCGATCATATCCGTTTCGAGCCGCCGGCCGAAGCCGCCGCCGAGCAGATGGTTGTGCACGACGATCTTTTCCGGCGGAAAGCCCGTGAGCTGCTGCACCGTGTCGCGCGCGCGCGTCGGCACCTGCGTGCCTACCCAGATCTCGCAGCCGTCGGCGCGCACGTGCACCGTGCAGTTCACCGGCTCCATCGTTGCGTGCGCAAGGAGCGGCTGTTCGTAGACGGCGTCGATGCGCGTCTTCGCATTCGCGAACGCGTGGCCGACGTCGCCGTCCTTGCGCGCGACCGCGCCCTTCCCGTTCGCGGCGGCCTGCGCGAGATCGGCGACGATATCCCTGGTCGATACCTTCGCGCCCGCACCTTCGTTCCACTTCACGACGAGCGCCGACGCGCCGCGCTTCGCGGCCCACGTGTGATCGCCGACCACCGCGACCGCGTTGTCCGCGCGCACGATCTGGCGCACGCCCGGAATCTTCTTCGCGGCCGACTCGTCGACGCTCGCGACCGTGCCGCCGAACACCGGGCTGTTCACGATCACCGCGTACAGCATGCCCGGCAGACGCACGTCGAGCCCGAACTGCGCGGTGCCGTCGACCTTCTCGGGCGAATCGAGCCGCTTCACCGGCTTGCCGATCAGCTTGAAATCGGCCGGCTGCTTCAGCGCGACGTCCTTCGGCACCGGCAGCTTCGACGCGGCGTCCGCGAGCTGGCCGTACGATGCGCGCCGGCCACTCGGGGTGTGCCGCACTTCGCCGTTTTCCGCCCGGCAGGTGGCCGGATCGACGTTCCATTGCTTCGCCGCAGCGGAAACCAGCAGCGTGCGCGCGGTCGCTCCCGCGCGGCGCAGCGGTTCCCACGCGTAGCGCACCGACGTCGAGCCGCCCGTCAACTGGCCGCCGAGCAGCGGATCGAGGAACAGCTTCTCATTGGGCGGCGCGTGGTCGAGCGTGACGTTCGACAGCGGCACCTCGAGCTCCTCGGCGATCAGCATCGGCAGCGCCGTGTAGACGCCTTGCCCCATCTCGACCTTCGGCATCACCAGCGTGACCTTGCCGCTGCGGTCGATCTGCACGAACGCGTTCGGCGCGAATACGCCGGCGCGCGCACTTTCGTCCGCATCGCCGCCGATCACCGAGCGCCGTGCGTCATCGCCGGCCGCCGGCAGGCTGAAACCGAGCAGCAAGCCGCCGCCCGCCGCCGCGCCGAGCGACATGCCCGCCTTCAGAAACGAACGGCGCGACACGCCCGCGCCGGCCGCCTTACCTGCTTCGATGAGTCCTCGCGACATGTCACGCTCCCTTCGCAGCTTGCTTGACGGCCGCGCGAATCCGGTTGTACGTGCCGCAGCGGCAGATGTTGCCGGCCATCGCCGCGTCGATGTCGGCGTCGCTCGGGTTCGGATTCGACGCGATCAGCGCCGTGGCCGCCATCACCTGCCCGGACTGGCAGTAGCCGCACTGGACGACGTCGAGCTCGCGCCACGCTTCCTGAACCTTCTGCCCGGCCGGGGTCGCGCCGACGGCTTCGATCGTCGTGATCCTGCGGCCCGCGACGGCCGCGACCGGCAGCACGCACGAGCGCGCGGCGACGCCGTCGAGATGGACGGTGCACGCGCCGCATTGCGCGATCCCGCAGCCGAATTTCGTGCCGGTCAGACCCACGACGTCACGCAGGACCCACAGCAGGGGCATGTCGTCGGGGGCGTCGACCGTGCGGTTCTCGCCGTTGATATTGAGGGTGACCATTCAGACTCCGGGGCCGATGTATTGGGGAAGCGGCGCGAACGATGCACCGCGTTGTCGTTGTCATTGCCGTCGCGTCATGCGTGACGGCTGCCGCGCGGCCGGGGCGGGAGCGAGCCGCGACGACGGTGCTGCGTCGTTACTCGGCCACGTCGATGCCCGACAGCACCTTGATGACGGGCGGCGCCGCGAACCAGTCGGCCGACTTCACGCGGAATTCGGCGAAATACGGGCTGGCAAGGTGCGCGTCGAATGCGGCCTGGTCGTCGTAGATTTCGTACAGGTGCAGGTTCGGCGAACCGTCCTGCTCGCGGAACAGGTCGTAGCGCCGGTTGCCCGGTTCGACGCGCGTCTTGGCGACCATGCTGCGCAATTCGGCCTCGGCGGCCTGCGCGTGTTCGGGTTTCAGGAACAGGGAAGCAATCACGTGAAGCGCCATCTTGTCACTCCTTTCGAAACGGAATCGAGCATGCCACAAGCCGGCGTCTCGCGACGCCAGCGTGCAATCGTTGTGTGTCGTCTTGCGCCAGTGTCAGGCCAGTTCGTCCGGGCCCACGCGCACGACGACCTTGCCGAAATTCTTCCCGGCGAGCAAGCCGATCAGTGCTTGCGGTGCGTCAGCCAGGTCGGGGACCACATCTTCAAGCGTCTTCACCTTGCCCTGCGCGACCCACTCGCTCATCTCTTTGAGGAACGACGCATAACCGGTCGCATAGTGATCCAGAATGATGAACCCCTGCATCCGGATGCGCTTGCGCAGGATCGTGCCCATCAACGCCGGCACGCGGTCGCGGCCGCTCGATACCGCGGTGTCGTCGTACGCCGCGTCGTTGTAATGCGCGATGATTCCGCACACCGGCACGCGCGCGTGATCGTTGAGCAGCGGCCACACCGCGTCGAACACGGCACCGCCGACGTTCTCGAAATAGACGTCGATGCCGTTCGGGCAGGCGTCCTTCAGCCGGGCGGCAAATTGCGGATCGCGGTGATCGACGCACTCGTCGAAGCCGAGCGTGCCCTTCACGTACGCGACCTTGTCGGCGCCGCCCGCGACGCCGACCACGCGGCAGCCCTTCAGCTTCGCGATCTGGCCGACCACCGCGCCGACGGCCCCGCTCGCGGCGGCCACGACCACGGTTTCGCCGGCCTTCGGCTCGCCGATCGTCAGCAGCCCGGTGTACGCGGTGAACCCCGGCATGCCGAGCACGCCAAGCGCATACGACGGATGCGGGAAGTCGCGGCCGAGCGGAATGAGGTCGCTGCCGTCGGACAGCGAATAGTCCTGCCAGCCGCCGCCGGCGACGACCAGGTCGCCTTCGCGATACACGGGCAGGTTCGACGCCACGACACGGCTGATCGTGCCGCCGACCATCACGTCGCCGAGTTCGACCGGCGGTGCATACGACGGCGCGTCGCTCATCCGGCCGCGCATGTATGGGTCGAGCGACAGCCAGACCGTGCGCAACAGCACCTGGCCGGCGCCGGGCACCGGCACGTCGCCGGTCTCGGCACGGAAGTCGTTCGGGGTGGGCGCGCCGACCGGGCGCGCGTTCAGGATGATTCTGCGGTTTGCTGCCTTGCTTTGCGGCATGGGAACCTCCGTCAACAGGAAGGGACGTGCACTGGGCACGATCGGATCAACTTGGACAACCGTGATGCGCGAGGCTGCAGGCCGTGCCGGCCAATCGGCCGGCGGCGCCTCAGCCTCGCGGGTAAGGCAACGGGATTTCAGCGTAAGTAGACCAGTCGTCTAGTGCTCATTCAAAAAACAAGGCGCGCCTGCGCGCGCCCACGTTACGACTGCGCTCCATCTGGCTCGAAGGACGGCAGGTTCAGCATCCGCCGCGTTTCGAGCATCGCGCGTTCGAGCGGCTTGCGATTCCGGTGAATCTTCTCCAGCAGCGTCGCACCCAGCCACAGCTCGTAAAGGATCGCGGCCGTATGCGCCGGATCGTCGACACCGCTCAGCGAGCCGTCGGCCAGCCCGGCCTCGATCCCGCCCGCGAGCCGCTCGATGATCTGGCCGGTGCCGCGCCGTAGCACCGCGCGCATCGCCTCCGACAGATCGGACACTTCCGCGCCGAGCTTCACCGCGAGGCACTTGCCTTCCGGATCGTCCGCGCACTGCGTGTGCAGCCAGTTGCCCCAGTACGTCATCAGGCGCTGCGCGCCCGTGCCGGCCTGATGGCCGAGCAGGTTGTCGAGATGCGCGAGATAGCCTTCGAAATACGATTCGAGCAGCGCCTCGCCGAACGCCTCTTTCGAGCCGAAGTAATGGTAGAACGAGCCCTTCGGGATGCCCGCCGCGGCGAGAATCTCGTTCAGACCGACCGCCGAGAACCCCTTGTGGAGCATGATCGGCTTCGCGATATTCAGGATGTGCTGGCGGACTTCCGCGCCTGAAGATGCATTCATGATGGCGTATCTTAGCAACGATTAGACCGGTCGTCTAGTAACGTCGAGCCGGCAAGTTGAGCGGCACTTTACCCGAATCGCGCCGCGCCGCGGATGCGTTGCCGCCGCACCGTGGCGTCCATGTCACGCGGGTTTGGGAATGCGCTTCCTGGCGACCGGTTTCGCCGCGCGCAGGCTGCCGCCCGCCGGCCGACCGGGCGCCCTGCGCACGGGCGGGCGTGATGCGCGTTCGGCACGCAATGCGTCGAGCTCGCCGACATACGCGACATTGGCCGCGCGGGCGCCGTCGAGCTGACCTTCGAGCACGCCGCAGCGGTGCTGTGCGTCGGCCAATTGCGCTTGCAGCGCCGCGAGATCCTTGCGGTGCTGCATCTCGCGCTGTTCAGCGCGCGTCGCGGCCGCGTCGAGTTCCTTTTGAACGCGCGCGGCCGCGAGCCGTTCGCGGTCGATCTCCTGAAGCGCCCGCTTCTCCGATGCACGCAAGCGTTCCTCCGCCCGGCCTGCGTCGTCGCGCAACCGGTCGAGCTGTGACGTGAAGTCGGCGCGCGCCTGCGCCAGCGCACGATCGGCGTCCGCATTGTCGGACTTCAGCCTTTCGACCTCCGCATGCAGCGCGCGGCGCGATGCTTCGTCGGCCGCCCTTGCCTGCTCGAGCTCCTGGATGCGCACCTGGGCCGCCAGCAGCGCGCTCGTGCGGTGCTCCAGCGCGGTTTCCGTGCGGGACAGGTCGGCCTGCGATGCGGCGACTTCCGCCTTCGCTGTCGCCCGTTCAGCTTCGACTTCGGCGCGCAGTGCATCGAGCGCTGCGGCAGCATCGGTCGTCGAGCGGCTCCACAACGCGGCGACGAGCTCGCCGGCCGCAGCCTGCAGGTCGGCCGGCAGGTCTGGATGCTCGATGCGCACCCGGCTCTTCTCCCGCAACTCGGCCCAGAACTCGCCGAGAACCGCCGTCGGCGTGCTCATGCTGCCCTTGCGCACGAGCTGGTAGAGGCGGTTCGCGGTGGGCGTGATGCCGAAGCGGAAGAACATCAATGCGCAGACCTCGCGATACAGCTCGCGGGTTTTCGGGAAATCGGCCTTCAGGCGGTCGATTTCGGCGATCAGGCGGGAATCGTCGGGGGTGAGGTCGGGCATGGCGGGTTGAGTCAGTAGTTTCGTTAATAATATAACGTAAACCGTCAAATATCCAATCATGCGCCTCTTTTGGTTTGACATTATTTCTATAATGTTGCGGTTTTTGGGGCGCGCTTCGTTATTTCCGAATGTGGCTCGCCGCCACCTCATCAAGTTCCTGTCGACAACCGCCGGTGAAACTGCGCCTCGAAAGTTGATTTGATCGCAGTGACCTGCCGATCCGGCGCCCCCGCTGCTGTCTGCTGCGCAAGCCATGCGAAACCGGCTCGGCTCGGCGCTGCGCGAAGCGAGCGGCTGGCATCTGCGCACCGACGCACTGTCCACGCTGCTGGCCGCATTCACGATCGGTGCGATCGCGATCCGGACGGGCGTCGGATGCATCGGGCGCGGTTGCGTGCAATGGCCGGCATTGCCGGCGTGGACGACGAGTCGCTCGACGCGCGAGTCATGACGATGTGTGCGGCATCGTTAGGCGTGGTGACTCGAAATGCTCGATGCCCGCCAGTGACTGCGCATGAAATGAAAGAGGCCTGCACTGCGCGAGCCTCTTGTTCATGATGCCGTGATCGCCGCAACGTACCGCACGCGCCGACCGCGGTCGATGTATCGGCAAACGGCTCCGCACGATCCCAATGCGGCTGTCTACGACGTGCCGCTCCGATCAACCGAGCGGCACCACGCTCCCGAGCAGGATCCGCACGAGCGTCGCCTGGCGCGTCACGCCCGTCTTCGAAAAAATCGCGCGCAGGTGCGTGCGTGCCGTGTTCTTGCTGATCCCCGACTCCTCCGCCGCTTCCTCGAGCGTCAGCCCGTTCGTCAGCAGCAGCGCGAGCGACGTCTCGGCCGGCGTCAGGTCGAACAGCTTGCGGATGATTTCCTGCGCGCCCTGCGGCTTGCGGTCCGGGTCGCGCAGGAACAGCGTGACGGCCGGCCGGCGCTTGTTGTCCTCCGACCAGTCGGACAGCAGCACGGTGCGCACCAGCAGCCCGAGACGCGGCTTGTCGAAACTGCGCGTGATCGGCATCGCCTCGACGGTCGCCGCCGCCGTGCCGTGATGTCCCATCACCGCGTGGCGGATCAGCCGCTTGAGCGTGCGGTTCTCCTGCGCATCGGTCGCCTCGATCGTGCCGCGCGCAATCGTCAGACCGTTGTTCTGCTTCAGGATCTCGTCGGCGACGCTGTTCATGTCGATGATCGTGCCGTTCTCGTCGAGCGTGATCGTGCCGATCTGCATCCGGTTGATCGCGTTCGCGTAGATCGACCGCTCGACCTCGGCCGTGTCGAGCCGCGAATGGAGCTCGACCGCGCGCTTCAGATGCGGCAGCAGCAGCGCGCAGATCGCCTTGTCGCGCGCGGAAAACTGCTTCGACGCATGGTTGCGGCACACGCGGAACCGGCACTCGACGCCCGACGGCGTGCGCAGGTCCGCGCCGAGGATGTAGCGCACGTCCTGCGGCTTCAGGAACTGCTTGTACAACTCGCTCGACAGCCAGCCCGTGTCGCCGAACACGTCGTCGACCGTGACCACGCGATCGGCCGGCAGGCCGACGAACGGATCGAGCGAATAGTAGTAGTTGTTGTACGACGCCTCGCCGTCACCCGGCACGACCGGGCCGTATTCCGAAGCGTGCACGGACAGCGGCGCGCGGCGGTCGCTCGCGGCCGCGCGCAGGATCAGCGTCACGTAGTTGGCCTGCAGCAACCGGCGAACCAGCTCGAGCGCCCCCGCCCACGGCGGCGTTTCCAACGGTCCCTGGTAGATGCGCGCCATCAGCTCGCTGAAATCCGCGACGCCGATGTCGGCCTCCTCGCTTGTTGACTGGCTCTCTTGCGGAGCCCATCTCGTCTCCATCAGCACGCTCCATCCTCCATGCAACTTGTGGTCGGTGCGATTCATCCGCGCCGCCATGATTAAGACGCGTCTTAATTCCGGCGTCATCGGGACATTCACTGAATGGTGAGCTTTGGCCAATCGGACGCGCGAACCATCGTCCGATCGGATGATGTGGCGCCCTGCCCGCTGCGCTGGAATGCCCGTCAGGCCGTGCCGACAAGCGTCCGGCGCGGGCTCAGGGAAAACCGCGATGCGGGTTTACCTGATTCAGACCGCATCCGATTCAGACAGGAGTTCCAATGCCGCTCGACCCTCAGGCGCAGGCGCTGCTCGCCGCGCTCGCCCAAGCGCCCGCGATCGATTTCGATCAACTGACCGTGCCCGCGTACCGCGCGAGCCTCGCCGGCGGCAGCGCGTTCGCGCCCGGCGACGCGATTGCCGCCGAAGAGGACTGGCAGATCCCGGCACCGGGTCGTCAGTTGTCCGCTCGGCTGTATCGGCCCGATGCCGACGGGCCGTTGCCGCTGACCGTGTTTTTCCACGGCGGCGGCTTCGTCGCGTGCGGTATCGACTCGCACGCGAACCTGTGCCGCAGTCTTGCCGGACGGGCGCGCACGCTCGTGCTGTCGGTCGATTACCGGCTCGCGCCCGAAGCGCACTTCCCGGCGGCCGCGCAGGACGCATGCGATGCCGTGCGCTGGGCCGCCGCCAGTGCGCGCGATCTCGGTGCGCGCGCCGGTGCGATCGCCGTGGCCGGCGATAGCGCCGGCGGCAACCTGGCCGCGGTCGCCGCATTGCAGCTGCGCGGCTCGGGCATCGCGATCGCGCACCAGTTGCTGCTGTATCCGGTCGTCGATTGCGCGACCGAGCATCCGTCATACGAATCGCTCGGTGAAGGCTATTTCCTGACGGCGGACGCGATGCGCTGGTTCAAGCGCCAGTATTTCGACGACGACGCCGACCGCGCATCGCCGCTCGCGAGCCCGCTCGCCGTGGCGGATCTGTCGGGCGCGGCGCCGGCCACGATCGTGAGCGCGGAATTCGATCCATTGCGCGACGAGGCCGAAGCGTATGCACTGCGTCTCGCGCAGGCCGGCACGCCGGTCTCGCTCGTGCGCTGGCCGGGCCAGCTGCACGGCTTCGCGAGCATGCTCGGCGCGGTCGACGCGGCCGATCGCGCGCTGACCTTCGGCGCCGATGCGCTGCGTCGCGCATTCGACGCGACGGAGGTGCAATGACGCTCGCCAGCACGCTGGAAATCGTCGACGAGCTTCGCGCGGGGCGGATGGTCCTGCTCGTCGACGAAGAGGATCGCGAAAACGAAGGCGACCTCGTGATCGCGGCCGATCACGTGACGCCCGACGCGATCAACTTCATGGCGCGCTTCGGGCGCGGGCTGATCTGCCTGACGCTGACCGCCGAGCGTTGCGAGCAATTGCGCCTGCCGCCGATGGCCGATCACAACGGCACGCCGTTCGGCACCGCTTTCACCGTCAGCATCGAGGCGGCCGAAGGCGTGACGACCGGCATTTCCGCGGCCGATCGCGCGCGGACGATCCGCGCGGCAGTCCGTGCAGGCGCGCGCCCCGACGATCTCGTGCAGCCCGGCCACGTGTTTCCGATCGCCGCGCGCTCGGGCGGTGTGCTGGTGCGCGCGGGGCACACCGAGGCCGGCTGCGATCTCGCGGCGCTTGCCGGGCTCACGCCCGCGTCGGTGATCTGCGAGGTGATGAACGACGACGGCACGATGGCGCGGCTGCCCGAGCTGCAGACGTTCGCCGCGCATCACGGGCTGAAGATCGGCACGATCGCGGACCTGATCCATTACCGCCGCGAGCACGAGTCGCTCGTCGAACGTGTCGGCGAACGGCCGCTGCATACGCCGTGGGGCCGATTCCGCGCGATCGAATATCGCGACACCGTGCATGGCGCGCCGCATCTCGCGCTGGTGCGAGGCGAGCCCGATCCGTCGACGCCCGTGCTGACGCGCGTGCACGAATGCCACTCGTTGCTCGACCTGCTCGACGCGGAGCCGTCCGCGCATTCGTGGCCGCTGCACGCGGCGCTGCAGCGGATCGATGCGGCCGGCTGCGGCGTCGCGGTGCTGCTCGACTGCGACATGCGCGGCGACGCGATGCGAACGCCCGCCGGCCACGCACGCCGCGACGGCCGCGTGACGGGGATCGGATCGCAGATCCTGCGCGACCTCGGCGTACGGCGGCTGAACGTGCTGTCGAGCCCGTTCCGGCTGCCGGCGCTGTCGGGGCACGACCTGGAAATCATGGCGTTCATCCCGCTCGGCGACGACGATCCGGAAAGCGCGCGCGCCGCCCACGCCAGCCCGCTGCGGGTGGCGTGATGGCGGGCTGACGAACGCACGCCGCAGGCCCTTTCACCGATCCACGGGTTTCCGCGTGACAGGCTATCGTTTGTTTTTATGATTTACAGTCTTGGGTTTGTATTTTGACGATACATACCATAGACTGTATTTTTCGATTACAAGCGATCGCCTGTCATTTCGCGGAGAGCCCATGGCATTCCCAGTCCAGACCTTGAGCCAGTTGCGCCCGATCCTCGTCGGCTTCCGGAAGTCGGCGGGGCTCACGCAGGCGCAACTCGCCGCCCGCCTCGGCGTGACGCAACAGTCGTACGCGCAGCTCGAAGCCAATCCGTCCGCGGTCAGCATCGAACGGCTTTTCAAGGTGCTGAACGTGCTCGGCGTTCGCCTGACGCTCGTGCCGGGCACCCCGGACGACACAACGGCGCCCGACGACACCGCGCCGGCGCTCAAGCGCGCACCGGCCGCGCGCGGCCGGTCGTCCGGCTCCTCCGGTTCGTCGGATGTGCCGGCCCGCCCGCCGGCCGCCGCGAAGGCTCCATCCGCCGCCGCGCGGAAACGGCCTGCCGCGGCGACACCCGGCAAATCTCGGAACCCCACGCGGGAGGACTGGTGACGATGGCCCGCCGCCCCCGCCACGACCGCCTCGACCTCTGGATGAACGGCATCCCGGTCGGATACTGGGAAGCCCGGCGCGGCGTCGAGCGCCTCGTCTATCTGCCGGCGTGGGTCGACGATCCGCAAGGCCGTCCGCTGTCGCTGTCATTGCCGTTCACGCCGGGCAACCAGCCGCATCAGGGCGCGATCGTCGCCGATTACTTCGACAACCTGCTGCCGGACAGCCAGCCGATCCGCCGCCGCATCGCGCAGCGCTACCGGCTCGGATCGACGGCGCCGTTCGAACTGCTCGCGTCGATCGGCCGCGATTGCGTCGGGGCGCTGCAGTTGCTGCCGCCCGACGAAACCCCGGTCGACCTCGAATCGATCGACGGCACCGCGCTCGACGACGCGGCCGTGGCCGACGTGCTGCGCCACGCGACCGCCGCGCCGCTGCCCGGCCACGCGGAGCCGGACGGCGAGCTGCGCCTGTCGATCGCCGGCGCGCAGGAAAAGACCGCGCTGCTGCGCGACGGCAAGCGCTGGCTGCTGCCGGCCGGCAGCACACCGACCACGCATATCTTCAAGCTGCCGCTGGGGCGTGTCGGAAACATGCAGGCCGACATGCGCACGTCGGTCGAGAACGAATGGCTGTGCTCGAAGATCGTCGCCGCGTATGGCCTGCCCGTCGCCGCGTGCGACATCGGCCGGTTCGACGACCAGAAGGCGCTGATCGTCGAGCGCTTCGACCGCCGCCCGTCCCGCGACGGCACGTGGATCCTGCGGCTGCCGCAGGAGGACATGTGCCAGGCGACCGGCACGCCGTCGGGCGCCAAATACGAATCCGACGGCGGCCCGGGCATCGCGACGATCATGGGCATCCTCGCGAATTCCGCCGATGCCGCGCAGGACCGGAGGAATTTCTTCGTTACGCAGCTCGTGTTCTGGGTACTCGCGGCCATCGACGGCCACGCGAAGAATTTCAGCATCGCGCACCTGCCGGGCAACACGTATCGCAGCACGCCGCTGTACGACGTGCTGTCCGCGCATCCGATCATCGGCACGCGACGCAACCAGTTGCCGCCGCGACGCGCACGGCTCGCGATGGCCGTGTGCGGGAAGAATCGCCATTACGTGATCGGCGACATCCAGCCGCGTCACTGGATCGCGCAAGGCGCGCGCGTCGGTCTGACCGAACACGACGTGCGCACGGCCATGGCCGATGTGGCCGCGCGCACCGAACCGGTGATCGCGACCGTCGCGTCGCGGATTCCGGCTGATTTCCCGGCGGACGTGGCCGATGCGATCTTCGACGGGATGCGTCGTCAGGCGAGCAAGCTGAGGACGGCCGAGTAGGCGGTGCGGGCACGGCCCCGGCGGCGGGTCGTCCACGTGGACGATGCAGCCCCGCACCGACTCGGCACAATGGTCGCCGTGCCCATTCCCGATGCCCACCCGACATGCAACCCGCCACGCTCGATACCGCATTCAGCCCGCTGCAGATCGGCCCGCTGACGCTGCGCAACCGGCTGATCAAATCCGCGACCAACGAAGGGATGACGCCGAACGGCGTGCCGTCGCGCGCGCTCGTCGGGTTTCATGAGCGCATCGCTGCAGGCGGCGCCGCGCTGACGACCGTCGCGTACTGTGCGGTCAGCGACGACGGCCGCACGTTCGTCGACCAGGCGCGGCTCGATGCGCCGACGGTCCGGCAATTCCGCGCGCTGACCGACGCGGTGCATCGTCACGGCGCGGCGGCGTCCGCGCAGATCACGCATGGCGGCTGCTTCACGTTCCTGCCGTCGCTGTCGACGAAACGGCCGTTGAGCGCATCGGGCGGCTTCAACAAGGTCGGCGTGATGAGCGGCCGTTTCCTGAAGCAGGCGATGACGCGCGACCAGATGACCGCGATCGCCGACGAATTCGCCCGGGCGGCGCGACATGCGCGCGACGCGGGCTTTGACGCGGTCGAGATCCACATGGGGCATGGTTATCTGCTGAGCCAGTTCCTGTCGCCGCTGTACAACCGTCGTCGCGACGCGTACGGCGGCGATGCGGCGCGCCGCGCGGCGTTTCCCGTCGAGGTACTGGGCCGCGTGCTCGACGCGGTCGGCCGCGATCTCGCCGTAGTCTGCAAGATCGGCGTGACCGAAGGCGTGCGCGGCGGCGGAACCGCCGACGACGCGTGCGAGATCGCGCGGCGGCTCGAGGCCGAGGGCGCGCATCTGCTCGTGCTGAGCGGCGGGATGAACGTCGAGTCGGTGTGGCAGCTGTTCGGCAGCCCGCTGCCCGGCGATGCGCGCGCGAACGCCGACAACGCGATCGTGCGCGCCGCGATGGCGCTGCAGAAGCTCACCGAGCCGAAGATGGGCGCGTTTCAGGAGATGTATTTCCTCGAGCATTCGAAGCAGGTGCGCGCGGCCGTCCGGATGCCGCTCGCGTATCTCGGTGGCGTGCGTTCCCGCGAGAACGTCGCGCTGGCGATGCGCGAAGGATTCGACGCGGTGGCGCTTGCCCGCGCGCTCGTGTTCGAGCCGGATTTCGTGAACGGCCTGCATGACGGCCGGCTCGCGCAGTCGGGCTGCACGTCATGCAACCGCTGCGTCGTGTCGATGTACACGCCGGGCGGCACCGCGTGCGTGCTCAAGGCACCGAACGACCCGGCGCCGAACCGCGTGCCGGCCGTGGGCGCTTGAGGTTACGCGGCCGATCGTGCGCCTGCCGCTCAGCCGGCGTCGCGGGCGCGGGCCAACGCCGCGAGGTTCCCTTCCCCGAATCCGTGGTGCCCCTGCCGCTGCACGATCTCGAAGAAGATCTCGCCGGGCCGGCGCTTCACGAAGGTCTGGAAGAACAGGCGCGGCACGCCGTCGCTGCCGATCTCGCCGTCGACCAGCACCGCGCGGCGGCGCAGCGCATCGAGATCGACGCCGTGCCCCGGCAGCCGCGCATCGATTTCGTCGTAATAGCGCGCAGGCGGCTCGATGAATTCGACACCGTTCGCACGCAGCGCATCGACGCTCGCCAGGATGTCGTCGGTCGCGAGCGCAACGTGCTGGACGCCTTCGCCCGGGTGGTCGGGCAGATACGCGTGCATCAGCTCGGTGCGCCGCGTGCCTTCCTCGTAGACCGGAATCCGCACCGCGCCGCACGGCGACACCATCACGCGCGATTCTTCCGACACATGCCAGTGCGCGTCGATTTCATGGATTTCGCGGAAGTGCAGCAGGTCGTGATAGAAGTCCAGCCACTCGCGCATGCGCCCCGCGCCGACCGTCTGCGTGAAGTGGTCGACCTGCTGCAGGCCCGTGCCGACGCACTCGACATCGGTATGGGCAGTCGCGATGTCGATCGGCCGGAAATCGATGTCGAAGATCGAGATGTCGCCGACGCCGCCGCGCTGGCCGTCCCGCCCGCGCCAGCGGTCGACGAAATAGAGGTGCGAATCGCCGATCCCCTGGATCGCGGGAATCTTCAGCTCGCCGACCCCGATCCGCTCGCCCTCGAACGCCCACGCGCCGAGCTCGATCGCACGCTCGAACGCGCGGCGCGCGCTCGCCACGCGCAGCCCGATCGCGCAGACGCCCATCCCGTATTCCTCCGCATAGCGCGCGGCGAACGAATCGGGCTCGGCATTGATCAGGAACTGCATCTGTCCCTGCCGGTACAGCGTGACGTTCTTGCTCACATGGCGCGCGATCGCCTTGAAGCCGAGTTGCTCGAAACGTTGCGCGAGCGCGTCCGGCACCGGCGCCGCGAACTCGACGAATTCGAGTCCGGCCATCCCGAGCGGATTGGCGGCCGGATCGGCAACGGGCGGCGTATCGCTGGACAGGGGGTGGGAATTGCCGGGCATTCCAGTCTCCGGAGGCATGCGGTCGATGGGATGACGCCCGGCTCGCGCGGCACGCCCGACCGATGTGACGGCCGGACATCCGCCCGATTCGGGCGAGGTTTTGATGGTCCCGATTTTAACCAGATCGTTCACGGCGGCACACCCTGGCTGAACGGGATATGGGTGCCGCGCCTAGTGCAAACCCGGAAAGCGTTCGATAATCGCACACAACTGAACGATAATCGCGCATTTTGGCCGATCGGCCAATTGCCGCCGTGCGGCGTGCGCCCTATTCTCCGTTCACTCATCGACTTCAATGCAGCATCGGACGCGGCGCCGCCACGATTCCACGATGCGCCGTGCCAGGAGACATCGCCATGACCCCAACCTTCGACACCCTCGACGCCGCTGCCGGCGCCCGCGCGCGCAGCCAGGCGCGCAAGGCCGCGATCGGCAGCTTTGTCGGCGCCGTCGTCGACTGGTACGACTTCCTGCTGTACGGGATCGTCGCCGCACTCGTCTTCAATTCCGAATTCTTTCCGAAGGTCAGCCCGACCATGGGCACCCTCGCGGCGTTCGCGACCTTCGGCGTCGGTTTCCTGTTCCGCCCGCTAGGGGGCGTCGTGTTCGGCCATTACGGCGACCGGCTCGGCCGCAAGCGGATGCTCGTGCTGACCGTCATGCTGATGGGGCTGTCGACCGTCGCGATCGGTCTGCTGCCGAGCTTCGCGACGATCGGCTGGTGGGCGCCCGTGTTGCTGGTGCTGATGCGTGCGATCCAGGGCTTCGCCGTCGGCGGCGAATGGGGCGGCGCGGCGCTGATGGCCGTCGAGAGCGCGCCGAAGCAGAAGAAGGCGTTCTACAGCAGCGGCGTGCAGGTCGGCTACGGCGTCGGCCTCGTGCTGGCGACGGGGATCGTGTCGATCCTGAGCCATACGCTCGGCGAGGCCGCGTTCAAGTCGTGGGGCTGGCGCCTGCCGTTCGTGTTCAGCATCGTGCTGGTGCTGATCGGGCTGTGGGTCCGCAAGAGCATGGACGAGTCGCAGGAGTTCGTCGAGAAGGTCGAACACGGCAACCGTAAGCTGCGCCTGCCGGTGCTGGAGGCGCTGACGCGTCATCCGAAGGCGTTCCTGCTGATCGTCGCGCTGCGGCTCGCCGAGCTGTTCACGATGTATATCGTCACCGCATTCGCGCTCAGCTATTCGACGTCGAACCTCGGCATGTCACGCGACCTGTTCCTGAACATCGGCCTGCTGGTCGGCGCGGTGAGCTGCGTGACGATCCCGTGCTTCGCGTGGCTCGCCGACCGCTTCGGCCTGCGCCGCATCTACCTGATCGGCGCGCTGATCGGTCTGGCGTCGGCGGTGCCGTTCTTCGTCGCGCTGGAATCGCGCTCGATCGCGTGGATCGTGGTCTTCTCGATCCTGCTCGCCAATGCCGCGCACGACATGGTCGTGAGCGTCCAGCAGCCGCTTTTCACCGAACTGTTCGGTGCGGAATACCGCTACAGCGGCGCGGGCGTCGGCTATCAGTTCGCGAGCGTCGTCGGCGGCGGGTTCACGCCGTTCATCGCGGTGGCGCTGGTCAGCATGGCCGGCGGTTCGTGGCACTTCGTCGCCGGCTATCTCGCGGTGGGCTGCCTGATCTCGCTGGTGGTCGCCGCGCGGATGCGGGCGGCGCAGTGATGCCATGACCGGATGGCCGGCCGCGATACGCGCCGGCCGTTTCCGCACCGGCTGCCGTCGCCGGCCGAGCAAGCGGATCGCGCCCGCCCAACGTCAAACACGGTCAATCCCGCGGGCAGAAGCCCCTTTTCCCCTCTGAACATTCCACACCACCCGCCGACCAATGGCATCATATGGGCCTACGTCAGTCACAGATACGCCCCCATATCATGTCGAATCTCATCGTCCACGGCGGCACTCCGCTGCGCGGGGACATCAAGCCGTCCGCGAACAAGAACGCCGTCCTGCCGATTCTGTGCGCCACCCTGTTGACCGATCAGCCGCTGCGCCTCGTCGGCGTGCCTGACATCACCGACGTGCGCAAGATCCTCGACATCTTCCGCACGCTCGGCAGCGACGTGTCGGTCGACTTCACGACAGGCATTCTCGATCTCCACCATCGCCACACGACGTTCGACCCGGCCGTGCACCGCCTGCCCGAGGCGATGCGCTCGTCGATCATGCTGATTCCGCCGCTGCTCGCGCGCTTCGGCGTCGCGCGCCTCGAGAACGACGTGAAGGGCTGCACGCTCGGCGTGCGCGAAATCGATCCGCACGTCGAAGTGTTCGAGCGCTTCGGCGCACACATCCAGCGCACGCCCGATTCGCTGATCGTCCGTGCCGACGGCCCGCTGACCGCCAACGATCACTGGCTCGACTACGCATCGGTGACCACCACCGAAAACTTCGCGCTGTGCGCGACGGCGGCAGGCGGCACGTCCACGCTGATGAATGCGGCGTCCGAGCCGCACGTGCAGGAGTTCTGCCAGTTCCTCGCGATGATCGGCGTCGCGATCGAAGGCATCGGCACGTCGCGCCTGTGCGTGACGGGCGGCGGCAAGCTCGGCGGCGGCGAATTCCGCTTCGCCGAGGATTTCCACGAAATCGCGACGTTCCTCGCGCTCGGCGCGATCACGGGCGGCGACATCACCGTGCGCAACTCGTCGCCGGAGCATTTCCCGCTGATCGACCGCACATTCGCGAAGTTCGGCGTGACCGTCACGCACCGCGACGGCTGGTCGCGCGCGGAACGCGACGGCCCGCTGCGCGTGCGGCGGCCGTTCACGCAAAACATCCTGACCAAGGTCGAAGCCGCGCCGTGGCCGTACCTGCCGGTCGACCTGCTGCCGATCTTCATCGCGCTCGGCGTGCGCGCGGAAGGCAGCGCGATGTTCTGGAACAAGGTCTACGACGGCGCGCTCGGCTGGTCCGGCGAACTGTCGAAGTTCGGCGCGCACGTGCTGCTGTCCGATCCGCACCGGCTGATCACGTTCGGCGGGCTGCAGTTGACGCCGGCGCGCGTCGAGAGCCCGTACATCATCCGCGTCGCGATCGCGCTGCTGATGGTGGCCGCCAGCATCGAAGGGCGCTCCGAAATCATGAACGCGCTGCCGATCCGCCGCGCGCACCCGCATTTCGTCGAAAATCTGCGTTCGGTCGGGGCGAACGTCGAGTGGACGAGCAGCGAGTAACGTCGATCCGGATGCGGCGTGGACAATGTCCGCGCCGCGTATCCTGCCTCCCCCGCATTCACCGGACGCCCCGGCAATCCGCCGCGCACCCCTGACGAACAAGGACAGCGGCCACCGGTTCCAACCGGCCGTACCGTCGCCGCCCGGCACATTCCCCCTCTTCGTCACCCATCGCACGTCCGTCGATCGCTTTCGCGCGATTTCGGACTGCGCGATAATCGCGCATTCCCGCGCGAACACCGCGCGCCCACCCGTGCGCCACCGACGATGAAAAAGCCCGACCTCGACCGACGCGACTGGATTGCCGGCCTCGAAAAGGGCCTGATGATCCTCGAAGCATTCGACAGCCAGCACGCGCGGATGACGCCCACCCAGGCGGCCGCCCGCACCGGTCTCACGCGCACGGCCGCGCGACGCTACCTGCTGACTCTGGAATCGCTCGGCTATGTGTACACCGACGGCAAGCTGTACGGCCTCACGCCTCGCGTGCTGCGGGTCGGCTGGTCGTACTTCGACTCGGCGCGCCTGCCGCGCACGGTCCAGCCCTATCTGCAGCAACTGAGCGCGTCGCTGAACGAATCGGCGTACGTGAGCGTGCTCGATGGCTGGGAACTCGTGTTCATCGCCCGCAACGGCGTGTCGCGCGTGATGACGACCGGCTTCGTGCTCGGCGCGCGCGTGCCCGCCCCGCTGACGTCGCCGGGCGTCGTGCTGCTCGCGCATCATCCGGATCGCGAGGCCGTCCGCGCGTGGCTCGACGCCACCGAGCTCGCGCCCTTCACGCCGCACACCATCACCAACAAGGCACGCCTGCTCGAACAGGTCGACCACGCGCGCGACGCGGGCTTCGCGGTGATCGAGCAGCAACTGCAGGTCGGCGTGCGCGGCATCGCGGTGCCGCTGAAGAACCGTCACGGCGAAGTCGTCGCCGCGCTGAGCACGAACATGCCGATCGGTGCGGAGTCGACCGACGCGGCCGTGCGGCGCGTGCTGCCGCATCTGCAGGAAGCCGCGCTCGCGATGCTGAACGTGCTTTAAGAATTCGCGCAAGCGGGCGCACGACGCCCGTCCGGCAGGTCACCCGATCCGCCACCACCTCGGCAACAGATCGCGCACCTCGCGCCGCCGGTAACGATCGTCGATCAGATGCACGACGCCCTCGTCATGTTCGGTGCGGATGACGCGCCCGGCCGCCTGCACGACCTTCTGCAGGCCGGGGTACAGATACATGTAGTCGTATCCGTTGCCGAAACGCGCATCCATCGCGCGCCGCATCTGTTCGTTGACGTCGTTGACCTGCGGCAGCCCGAGCGTCGCGATGAACGCGCCGATCAGCCGCTCGCCGACGAGATCCACGCCCTCCGAGAACGCCCCGCCCAGCACCGCGAAGCCGACCCCGCGCCCGCCCGCGTCGAAGCGCGCGAGAAACGCGTCGCGCTCGCTTTCGGCCATGCCGGGCGCCTGGGCCCATACGGGCACGTCCGGGTGGCGCGTCTGCATCAGCGCGACGACGCGCCCGAGATAGTCGAAGCTGCTGAGAAAACCGAGGTAGTTGCCGGGCCGCGTCGCATACTGCGCGGCGATCAGGTCCACGATCGGTTCGAGCGAACGGTCGCGGTCGCGCCAGCGCGTCGACACGTGGCTCGCGACGCGCACGGTCAGTTGCTCGGCACGGAACGGTCCGTCGACGTCGAGCCAGCCCGTGTCGGCCGGCAGTCCGAGCGTGTCGCGATAGAAATGAAACGGGCTCAGCGTGCCGGAAAACAGCACGGTCGCGCGCGCGGCTTCGTAGCGCGACGCGAGAAAGCCGGCCGGAATCACGTTGCGCACGCACAGCGTCGACTGGATGCGGCGCCGGCGCGCGGCCGGCGCGACGCCGTCGAGCCCGGACTGGCGCGGCAGCGGCTCGCCGTACAGCGTCGCGTCGAAGATCGACGCGCTGTCGAATGCGTCGGCGAGCACACCGAACTGGATCGCCTCGAAATGAAAGCGCAACAGCGCATCGCCGTTCGCACGCGGCGCATCGGTCAGGTGTTCGCCGATCGCCGCGACGAGGTTCTGCACGGCCGTCACGATCGGCCCCGGAATCTCCGGATACGCCGCATAGCGCTCGGCCTGTGCGCGATTGAGCGTGCCCCACGCGCGCGCGAGCCGGTCGAACGCCTTGCGCAGCGCCGTGGGCGCCGCTTCGCGCGCGGCCGCGAACGCGAACGGGTCGAGCGATGCGCTGTACATCTTGCGGGCGCGATCGAGCAGGTTGTGCGCCTCGTCGACGAGCACGCCGACGCGCCACTGGTTCTGCAGCGCGAGCGTATGCAGCATCGCGCTGCCGTCGTAGTAGTAGTTGTAGTCACCGATCATCATGTCCGACCAGCGCGCAAGCTCCTGCGCGAGGTAGTACGGACAGACGTCATGCGCGAGGGCCGCCTCGCGCACGGTATCGCGATCGAGCAGCCCGGCGCCGATCGCCGCGTCGCGCGCCGCCGGCAACCGATCGTAGAAGCCTTGCGCGAGCGGGCACGATTCACCGTGACACGCGCGATCCGGATGCTCGCACGCCTTGTCGCGCGCGACGAGCTCCAGCACGCGCAGCGGCAGCGCCGGCGTGCCGGCGCCGAGCGTAGTCGCCGCTTCGAGCGCGAGCGCCCGGCCGGGCGTCTTCGCGGTCAGGAAGAACACGTGATCGAGCTCGCCCTCGCCGCATGCCTTCAGCAGCGGGAACACCGTGCCGAGCGTCTTGCCGATGCCGGTCGGCGCCTGCGCCATCAGGCAGCGTTCGTCGCGCGCCGCGCGATAGACGGACACGGCCAGCTCGCGCTGACCGCTGCGGAATTGCCCGTGCGGGAACGTCAACGCGCGCAGCGCCGTATCGCGCGCCGCGCGATGCGCGGTCTCGCGCTCGGCCCAGCCGACGAAGCACGCGCACTGTTCGGCGAAGAACGCGGCGAGCGCACTTGCGCCGAGCGTCTCCGTCAGCACGGTCTCGCGCTCCGACACGATGTCGAAATACACGAGCGCGACGTCGATTTCCGCGAGGCCGCGTGCGTCGCACATCAGGTGCGCATAGACCTTCGCCTGCGCCCAGTGCAGCGCGCGATGATTGGCCGGCATCGCGTCGAGGCTGCCGCGATAGGTCTTGATCTCCTCGAGCCGGTTCGCGACGGGATCGTAGCCGTCCGCGCGCCCGCGCACGGTGAGCGTGCCCCACGTGCCGGTCAGCGGAATCTCGGTTTCGTAGCGTGCGCCGCGCTTCGACGTGACGGCGCCGTGACCCGCGATGCCTTCGAGCGCGGTCGGCGCGGGCGTGAAGCGCAAGTCGAGATCGCCGCGCCGCGCGGTGAACTCGCACATCGCCCGCACCGCGACGACATAGCTCATGCGGACAACCCCGCCGCCTCGTCCTGCGGGACGCCCGCGCTCGCCCATTCGACATCGACGACGCGCACCGGCATGCCGTGCGCGATGCAGTACGCGAGCCAGCGCGTCTGGTTGTCCTGCAGCCGGTCGCCGGGCCCCTTCACCTCGATCAGTTCATAGCGCCGCTCGCCGGGCCAGAAACGGACGAGGTCGGGCAGCCCCGAGCGATTGCCGCGGATATCCGCGAGCAGGCGCGTGAACCACAGCCGCAGGTGCTCGGCCGGCAGGCATGCCAGCGCCTCGTCGAGCAGTTCGTCGGTCAGCACGCCCCAGAACACGAACGGCGATTGCAGCCCCATCTTCGTCGCGTAGTGCCGACGGATCGTGTCGCGGTACGCACCCGAATCGAGTTGCGCGAAACACGCGGCGAATGCGGCGGTGCGGCGTACCGCGAAATCGGGCGCGTGCAGGTCGGCCGGGCCGCGCTGAAACGGGTGAAAGAACGCGCCGGGCACGGCCGCGAACACGGGCTCCCAGCACAGCAACCCGAACAGCGAATTGATCAGCGTGTTCTCGACGTAGTGAACCGGCGCGTCGGGCTGCGCCAGGTAGTCGCGCACCGTGTATTCGACGCTGACGAACGCTTCAGGGCGCGCAAGCACGAGCGTTTCGCGCGGCACGTCCGGCGCGCTGCCCGCGCGTTCAACCCGCTGCCCGAGACGGCGCTGCAGGCGCGGCAGCATCCGCTCGACGCGCTGACGCTCCTCGTCGCTCTCGAAGCCGCCACGCGCCTCGAGTGCCAGCGCGAGCGCATCGTCGTCGCGTCCGCAGCGTTCGAGCACGCGAATGCGCCGGTGCCGGCTGCCCGGCCACGCGCTGCGCGCATATGCGTCGAGCGCGGCGGTCCAGTCGGCGCGCCGCTCGCAGGTCTGCCCGAGCGTGAACAGCAGCTTCGCGCGGCGCGTCGCGAGCCACGGCTGCACGCAGCCGACCGCGTCGATCGCCTGCAGCAGCGCGTCGAACGGCAGGTCGTCGGGCCACGCATCGAGTGCTTCGCGGCAGGTCTGCAGCGCAAGATACGTCTCGATGTCGTCGCGCTGCTGGAACGCGCGCGACGACGGCGCGAACGGCACGCTTTCGTACTGGAACACGCCGAGATCGGCGAGCACGAATTCGCTCCAGTCCTGATGAAGATTGCCGAAGAACATCAACCGCAGCCGGTCGCACAGCGCGCCGACCGTCACGCGCAGCACGCGATCGTCGGCCTGCGCGCACCATGCGTCGAGCGGCTGCGCCACGTCATGCGCGGGCCGCAGCCGCTCAAGCCAGTCGGGTTTGCGCTCGCCCGCGTGCGCGGCGAGCGACGGGAATACCTTCAGGAGGTCGGCCTTGGTCGACAGCGCGAACAGCTCGTCGAGCGTGAGCGCGGGCGCCGGATCGACCCAGCCGAGTTCGACGAGCGGCGCGGCGGCGTCGAGCGTGCTGCCGATCTCGTCGTACACGAGCTTGCTCGCGCGGAAGTCGGACCCGCTGCGCATCAGCATCCGCACGAGCAACGCGCGCGACGCTTTTGGCAACTGCGCGAAATCCCGAAGGAACGCGTGTTCGCGCGCATCGAGCAGGTCGTCGTAGCGCTCGCCGAGCCAGGCCAGCGCGCGTTCGAAATTGGTCAGGTAGTAAAACGCCGGGGGCGTCGGCGATGCAGGCGTCACGGGGATCGATCACTGTACGTTTGTACAGGTCGGAATCATATCAAATGTGACGAAAAATACCGCATGCCGCGCCGCGCACGGCTGCCCCCGCCGGTCCGGATCAGAACTGGTAATTCACCGACATGTCGAACACGCCATTCGTCGACTGCTGCGTGACCGGGCTGCGCCGCGCGCGGCCGACGAGCTGTTCGATCGCGCCGTCCATCGTCACGAACCAGTGCTTGTCGATGAACCAGACCATCGTCACGCCCGCGCCGAACGACTTCATCCCCGCGCCCGACGAATAGGTCGGCAGCCCCGAACGGGCGGACGCCCCCGCATTCACGCCGAACCAGCTGTTCATGTAGCGCGAATCGGCGAACGACACCGTCGGCCCGGCGAACCAGAAGAAGTGTTCGTTGCTGCCCGGCATCGGCATGTACGCGGAGAAATCGCCGACCCAGCCGTTCGAGCCGCCGATGCTGCGCCGGACATCCGCGCGCAGCACGAGCGGAAATTCCTTCGAGATCACGTAATCGGCCGCGAGCTTCATCACCGGCGCCGCGTTGATGTTGTCGAGCCCGTTCAGGTGGTCGAGGTCGTCGGCCGAGCGGCGCCCGAGGTCATAGCCGACCGACAGGCTCACTCGCCAGTTGGGCCCGCGCAGCACGTTCGCGCCGAGCCCCTCGCCCGTGGACAGGAAGAACAGGTCGCGATAGCGCACGTCGACATTCGGGCCGCCCATCACGCGGTAGCGGTCGGAACCCGCGTAGCGCGGCTGGAGCGTCATCGCCGCGCCGACGCTGACCTGCCACGTCGGGACCGTCGGACTGAACAGTTTCTGCAGCGGAACGCCCGCCGAGTATTGCCATTCGCCGAGCGGCGAAGGCGTCTGCGCCGACGCGTCGCGCGCACCCGCCGCTGCGAGCGCGGCGAAGGCCGACAGGCCGGACACGAACCGGCGAGCGCCGGGCGACAACAA
Organism: Burkholderia sp. BCC1640; assembly: GCF_902833125.1. Taxonomy (NCBI): domain Bacteria; kingdom Pseudomonadati; phylum Pseudomonadota; class Betaproteobacteria; order Burkholderiales; family Burkholderiaceae; genus Burkholderia; species Burkholderia sp. BCC1640. Next base: position 103,599 of record NZ_CADFEF010000002.1, read on the forward strand.
CGGGCGGGCAACGGTCATCAAGGCGGTCTCCGTCGGTTGCATGAAACGAACCTGAGGGAAAGCGCGTCGCATCCCGATCGGCTGCAACGGCAGGCAGCCGACGGCGCGAACGTAGCGTGCGCTGAATAGTGAACATCCTACGCGACGCGCGCGTAGCCGCAAAGCGCCCGTTGAGCACGGGCACTTTGCCGGTTTTCGGTACGAACGGGCGCAGGATTGCGGAATCAGAAACGCTCGACGTGATAGTCGCCGGCCAGCGCGGCCGGACTGCGCTTCGCCATCATGCGCGAGAAGCCGTCGGCGAGACGCCCGAGCGCGAGCTGCTTCTGGCTCGCGTCCCAGTGCGTGTAGGTGTCGTAGGCCGTGTCGTCGAACGACACGGTGACGGCAACCGGGCGCCCGCTCGCGCGAAAACCGATATGCAGCACGCCGCCCGGCAACTCCTCGATGTGATAGCGCAGCGAACGCGACTCGAAATAGCGGCCCAGCACCTGGGCGATCGCGCGCTTGTCGGGCGATTGCACGTGAATGTCCATGATGGTCCTCCTTTCAGTGATCGCGCGGCCGGCCGTGGTTGGCTGCGCCCGCCCGGCATTCGCATCGGCGGCGGCTGCGACGGCGGATCGCCTTGCGGCAGCCCCGGGGGCACGGGCGGATCGAACGGATCGTCGTGCTCGGGCAGCGCCGGGTCGGGATCGACGTCGGGCGTCGGCTCGGGTCGGTGCAGCGTGGATCGCATGCTCATGTCACTCCTGCGCGGCGGCTCGCGCGTGTCGATTGGCGCGGCGAGCGCGCGCAACCGGTGTGCCTGCCCGGCGGCGCAACCGCGCACGCCGTCATGCGTCGTATGCCGCCATCACCAGCCACAAGGTGCGCCCTTCGGCGGCGAGCCGCACCGCAAGCGCGAACGGATCGGACGGCGCGCATCGCGCGACCAGCGCCCGCTGCGCGCTTTCCGGCCCCGCGTAGACGGTATGGTTCAGCTCGCGGACTTCGTCCTTCCCGTCGAACACGCGCCGCTCGGGCCGATGGATCCGCGACTCACGCTTCCACGTGTCGAACCGTTCGCGCACATCGCGGAAATCGCCGCCGCACACGTTCGCGTCGTAACGTATCCTTTTCCTGGGTTCAATCATCACGATGTCCTCTCGTCCACACAGGCGGCGGGCCGCCCGCATCTGCGCCCGTCCGGCCGCCTCGACGACTGCAAGCGTCATGCCGCCCCTGCCGCGCAGGCACGGCGCTTGCGGCCGTCGTACCCGTAAGGAGGTTCGATCATGACCGCATCCGCCCCCGACAGCCGCAGCGCCGTGTCACCGGCTGCCGGCCCGCTCTCTCTGGCCGCGTCGCGCAAACCGTCCGAAGACAAGACGGAGAAACGCATCGACGAAGGGCTCGAGGAGACATTCCCGGCCAGCGATCCGCCCGCCGTCGGCGGCGCGACCCGCATCGACCCCGGCAAGCCGTCCGGCGAACGCGACCGTCGCGCGCCCGACGCCCCGCCACCGCCCCGCGATCACGGCTGACGGCGGCACCCCGGCCCGCGATGCGCGGCAGCGTGGCGACGGGCCGGCACAACCGGAGTGAAATGATGAAACGCATTGAACGTGCATGGCACGAAGTCAGCGGCGCCGCGGGCGTCGCAGCGCTCGCCGCGATCGAGAGTGCGCTGGTCCTCGCCATCGTCGTGATGACGGGGGTCGGCCACTGAGCGCGGCACGCGGCCCGGCCACGGCTGCCGCCGTGGAAGATGTACAACCCGGCTGGCAAATTTCTCCGTGGCACGGCTGCGCAGGTCCCGCGCCTGTCGATTGAACGCGGCACGCGTCCTGCTTCCGCATCGTCTCCCTCACGAAGGAGGCGTTCATGTATCGCGTCAATGAAATCATGTCGCGCGACGTAGTGTGCGTCGCGCCCACCGACACGATTCGCCATGCAGCCGAATTGATGCAGCGCTTCGACATCGGCGTGCTGCCGGTGTGCGACGGCAGCGGGCTCGTCGCGATCGTGACGGACCGCGACCTCGCGATACGCGCGCTGTCGCACGGGCATCCGCCCGACACCCCCGTGAAAGTGGTCGCCTCGGCGCCGGTGCAGTGGTGCGTCGAGGATGACGGCGTCGGCGACGTGCAGCAGCGGATGGCCGACATACAGCTGCATCGGATGCCGGTGCTCGACGCCAACCACCAGATCGTCGGCATGGTGTCGCTCGGCGACATCGCGACGCGCGCGGGCGGCCCGGCACGCGACGAGCTGGCGAATACGCTCGAGGATGTGTCCCTGCCGCGCCGCCGCTGAGCGGCCACCCCAACCGCGCTGCCCGCGCGCCGTGTGCGCCGCGCCGCTTCGAACAGGAGAAAAGCGATGACAACGGACAGACCGTCGCGCACGCAGGCGCGCATTGTCGGCGACCGCGGCCGTTCGGCCGGCGGGCCCGGGCCGGACGTAATGGCCGCCGGCACGCTGGAAAACGATCGCGTGCTGACGATGGACGGCGACGACATCGGCAAGGTCACGAACATCATGCTCGACATCCGCTCGGGCCGGATCGCGTACGCGGTCGTATCGTCAGGCGGATTTGCGGGGATCGGCGACAAGCTGCTCGCGGTGCCGTGGAGCGTGCTGACGCTCGACGTCGAGCGCCGCTGCTTCGTGCTGCCCGTGCCGACCGAGCGGGTGCGCGACGCACCGGGCTTCGAGAAGGACCGCTGGCCGACGATGGCCGATCCCGCGTGGGCCGAGGCGCTGCATGCGCACTACGGCGCGTCGCCTTACTGGCTGATCGAGGAAGGCGAAACGGCGCTCGACTCGCCGCCGTACGAGGCCTCGCCGGGCGGCCCCGAGAACGACACGCGGCGGCACTGATCGCGGATCAGTGCGCGGCCGCGATCGAACGCTCGAGCGCGCGCGCGGCGCCCAGATGCGCCTTCAGCGTCGGCAGCGTGTCGGCCGCGAACGCGCGAAGCTGCGGGTCGTGGCCGTTGCGCGCTTCGGCTTCGTAGAGCCTGAGCGCCGCCTCGTGCGCGTTCGGTCCCGCCAGCGCGATGTACCCCTTGTCGAATGCGTCGCCACTCATGGTTCGAAGGGCCGTCAGCGCCGGATCGACCAGCATGCGCGTCTGCACGGGCAAGCCTTTTTGCGCGCCGAGCCGGCGCAATTCCGCGGCGACGCGAACATGATCGTCGATCATCCGGCGCGCGAAGGCCTTCACGTCCGGATTCGACGACCGATCGAGCGCGAGCTGGCTCGCCTGCAGTTCCGTCTTGCCGACGATGCCTGCCTTGTCGACGAATTCCGCGTCGATGCCGTTCGGCCGCCGCGTCATGTCCGCCTCGTCGGCGGTCTCGCCGGGATGGACGACGCCCGGCGCGACATGAACGGACGATGCAGACGGCACCTGCGCATGCGCCGGCGTGAATGCCGACGCGCAGAACGCCGCGAGCACGCCCGATACCAGCAAGCAGGCGTTGCCGGCGAACGAGATCCGCACGATCAACGGCATGCGCCCGGCGCGCGCCGGCTTGCCGCCGGCGTCGTCGCGCCGCGTGTTGTTCGATCGCTTCATCGTGCCTCCCGGTGGGTGTTGCGGAGGCCGCCGTGCGTCAGCGGTGCCGTCCGGCGCCCGCCACGTCGACGATCACGCGGGCCAGCGTCGGCATGTCGACCGGCTTGCACAGATACGCGTCGAAGCCGGCGGCCATCACGCGGTTCCGGTCCGCCGTGCCCGCGTGTGCGGTCACCGCGACGACGGGCAGACGCCCGCTGCCGTTCTGCAAATGGCGGATGTGGTCGAGCAGCCAGAAGCCGTCGCCGTCCGGCATCGCGAGATCGGACAGCACGACGCTCGGGCGCTGCCGCGCCACCACGTCGAGCGCGTCGCGCCCCGATTGTGCGGTCGACACGTGGGCGCCCAGCGTTTCGAGCGCCGCCGCGAGACTCGCGCGCGACGTCGCGTCGTCGTCGACCACCAGCACGCGCTGGCCGTCGAGTGCGACCGCCGTCGACGCGCCGCTCGGACGTAACGGCTGGCCGGTCAGATTGTCCGCGCCCCATTCCACCGGCAGCATGACGGTCACGGTCGTGCCGCGCCCGGCGCCTTCGCTCGTGGCCGCAACCTCGCCGCCATGCAGCCGCGCGATGTTGCGCACGATCGACAGGCCGAGCCCGAGGCCGCGTTTCGGCGACGCGGACGCGCCTTCCGGCCGGTTGAACGTATCGAACAGATGCGGCAGGCGTTCCGCGGAAATGCCCTGCCCCGAATCGGCGACCGACAGCCGCACGCGCGCGCCGGCCCGGGTCAGCGACACCTTGATGTGGCCGCCCGGCGGCGTGAACTTGATCGCGTTCGACAGCAGGTTCGACAGCACCTGACGGATGCGCTCGCCGTCCGCGTAGATCACGCAGTTGGACATCGCGCACGCGGTCGACAGTTCGAGTCCGTTCGCCTCCGCAGTCGCGCCGAGCTCGCGCACCGCCTCGTTCACGACGCGCACCAGATCGACGGGCGTGCGTTCGAGCCGCATCCGGCCCGTCGCGAGCGACGACGCGTCGAGCAAGTCGCCGACCATCCGCGACAGCGACCGCGCGCTTCGATCGATCGCGTCGATCGCCTGGTGCGCGAAGTTCTGGCCGTCGGCGTTGCGCAGCACCTCGACCCAGCCGTAGATCACATTGAGCGGCGTGCGCAATTCATGCGACACGGTGGCCAGCAGTTCGTCCTTCAACCGGTTCGATTCGTCGGCCTGCACGCGCGCGTCGCGCGCGCCGCGCAGCGAGCGCAGATAGCGCCGCTCGTCGCGGCGGCGTTCGTGCGCCTCGCGCAGCGTCATCGACAGGCCGGTGCAGTTTCCTTGTGCGTCGACGATCGGCGCTGCCGCGAAAGTCGCGCGAAACCGGCCGCCGTCGCGCCGCACGCACAGAACGTCGAGCGGGCCGGCGGGCGCGCGCGCGTTCGCGAACGAAGCGGGAACGGGATGCAGCCGCAGCCAGCGCGGCGCGATCAGCGTGGTGACGTCGTGTCCGATCACCGCCGCGACCTCCATGCCGAAGAGGCGCCGCGCCGCCGGGTTCCAGCTCGTGATCCGCCGTGCGGCATCGACGCCGACGATCGCGTCGGGCGATGCTTCGACCACGCGGCGCAGCAGGATGTCGTCGAGTGCACGCGGCGCGGGCGCCGGTTCGCGGCTCGGCGTGCGCGCGTCATCCCCGTCGGCATCGTCGGCCCCGCGCAGCCGGTCGCTCGCGAGCAGCGGCTTGACGGCCAGCACGAGCATGCACTCGACGAAGCCGATCGCGGCGAAGACGCCGGCCCGCATGAGCAGCGCGGGCAGCGGCATGTCGCGCCACCACAACGCGCCGATCACGACCGCGCTGGCGGCGGTCGCCGCCAGACCGCCGCCGAACGAAGTCAGCCAGGCCGCAGCCGCGACACCGACGTACAAAGGCAGCGGTGCAACCGGTTCGCGCATGCCGACGACTTGAATCGCCCACGCCTGCAGCGCGGACGCCAGCCCGACGGCCAGCGCGACCCATGCGCCTTGCCGAAACAGCTCGCGGGTAAAAGTTCTCATCGTTTCCCTGCATCGCCTGCGACCGTCGCTCGAAGGCATGCCGCCGAGCGGACCGGGCGAGCCTATGAACGCCGCAATGCGCGTACCCGCCGCATCGCGCCCGGCAACTTCGCGGCAAAGTCCGGTGTGCGTGCCGTCGCGTCGCGTCGCTCAGCGGCCTGCCGTGCTTGGGGGGAACGCGATGGCAGATATCTTTCAATTTCTCATTCGTCGGCTGTAAAAAAGCACCGGCGGCGGCATCGTGCCCCAGCGATCGCATATTTCTTCCGTCATCGCACCGGGCATTGGAAATTTCTAAATCGCGGCACCTTCCGCGCGGTTTCGCTGTCGATGATAGATATTGCAAAGAAGGGGATGCGCGGTGCCGATTTTCAAAATGGCCCGCTGACGCCTATGGCCGAATCCGCAAACCGTCCGAAGCAACGCGCCGACGCGCGCCGGCTGTCCGGCCGCTCCGCGGCGATGCGCACGCTGCTCGGCCGTATCGAGAAAATCGCTCCGACCCGCGCCAGCGTGATGATTGCCGGCGAAAGCGGGGTCGGCAAGGATATCGTCGCGCGGCGGCTGCACGACCTGAGCGCGCAACGCAACGGGCCGTTCGTCCCCGTCAACTGCGGCGCAATTCCGGCGGACATCGCCGAAGCGCAATTGTTCGGCCACGAGAAAGGCAGCTTCACCGGCGCGATCGCGCAACGCGAGGGATTCTTCGAAGCCGCGTTCGGCGGCACGCTGCTGCTCGACGAGATCGCGGAGATGCCCGCGTCGCTGCAGGTGAAGCTGCTGCGGGCGCTCGAATCGAACACGATCGTGCGGGTCGGCGGCACCGAGTCGATTCCGCTCGACGTGCGCATCGTGTCGGCGACCCGCCACAATCCCGCCGAAGCCGTGCGCGACGGCCGGCTGCGCGAGGATCTGTTCTACCGTCTCGCCGCGTTCGCGCTGTACGTGCCGCCGCTGCGCCAGCGCAACGGCGACGTCGAGGCGATCGCGCACGAGTTCGTCGATGTGCTCAACGTGCGGCACCGCTCGCACAAGCGTCTGACCGACGCGGCGATCGCCGCGCTGCGCGCATATTCGTGGCCCGGCAACGTGCGCGAATTGCACAACACGATCGAGCGCGCGTACATCCTCGCGGACGACGGCATCGATGTCGCGCTGCCGAAGCCGACGACGTTGCCCGACCATACGTCGGACGATGCGATGGCGCTGCCGCTCGGTGCGACGCTGCACCACGCGCAGCAGCGTTTCATCGCGGCGACGCTGCAGCACTTCGACGGCAACAAGCCGCAAGCGGCGAAAGCGCTCGGCATCAGCCTGAAAACGCTCTACAACCGGCTGGCGCTGATGCGCGACGGCGGCAACGGCTGAGCATCGCCGAGGGCGTCGCGCGTGGCGCGCTCGACCTGCATCAACCGATGCAGGTCACGCGACCTTGAACTGCCCGACCGTCGTCGCGAGCGCGTTCGCCTGCGTTTGCAGCGCGGTCGCGGCCGCGGTCGACTGTTCGACGAGCGCCGCGTTCTGCTGCACCATTTCGTCGAGCTGCGTGACCGCGCGGTTCACTTCCTGGATGCCGCGCGTCTGCTCGTTCGCCGCGTGCGTGATCTCGGAGATGATCGTCGTCACGTTGGCGACGTTCGACACGATTTCGCGCATCGTGTCGCCGGCCTGGCGCACCTGCCCCGACCCGGCCGACACGCTCGCCACCGTCGACTCGACCAGCACCTTCACCTCGCGCGCGGCCTGCGCGCTGCGTTGCGCGAGACTGCGCACTTCCTGCGCGACGACCGCGAAACCACGCCCTTGCTCGCCGGCACGCGCGGCTTCCACGGCCGCGTTCAGCGCGAGGATGTTGGTCTGGAACGCGATCCCGTCGATCACGCCGATGATGTCGCCGATCCGGCCCGACGCCTCCTCGATCTTCCCCATCGTCGACACGACATCCGATACGACCACGCCGCCGTGCGACGCGATCCGCGACGCCGCGGCCGCCCGTTCGTCGGCCTGGCCGGCGGCGGCGGCCGACTGGCCGACCGTCGCGGTGATCTCTTCCATCGATGCGGCCGTTTGCTCGAGGCTCGCCGCCGCCGATTCGGTCCGCGACGACAGGTCCTGGTTGCCCGCGGCGATTTCGTTCGCGGCCGTGCGCACCGATTCGCTCGCATCGCGAATCTGCCGCATCACGTCGTTCAGCTTGTCGACGAAGCTGTTGAACGAGCGCGCGATGTCGGCCACCTCGTCGCGGCCGTCGGCCGGCAGGCGCTGCGTCAGGTCGCCGGTGCCCGAGCCGATCGACGCCATCGCCTGACGCACCTGCGACAGCCGGCGGAACGCGGTTGCCGTGATCGCGCCGACGATCAGCGACGCGACGCCGACGATCACCACCAGCGTGATCAGCGACGCGGTCAGCAGCGAGCGCATCCCTGCCGTCGCTTCCGATTTGTCGAGCAGGACCAGCGCGTACCAGTCGGTACCGGGCACGGCCTGCGCGCGCACGAGCTTCGCGTCGCCGCCCACCTGCACCTCGACCGGCGCGACGGCCGCGGCCAGCGACGCGGCGCTCACAGCGCCGAGGTCGGGCGACACGTCGGCGACCGGCTTCAGCGTGAGCTTCGCATCCGGATGCGCGACGACGTGGCCGCTGCTGTCGATCAACATCCCGAAGCTCGCGAGCGTCGGGCGGATCGACTTCACGTTCGCGATCACGCTGTCCATCGCGACGTCGGCCGCGACGACGCCCTTCAGCGCGCCGTCGCGCAGGATCGGCACCGCGAACGTGACGACCAGGTTGCCGGTGCCGGCATCGACGTACGGCGGCGTGACGACCGGCTTGCCGGCCTGTGCGGCCTGCTTGTACCACGGGCGGCCGGTCGGGTCGTAGTCGGGCGGGATGCCGGTCGGGTCGGAGAAACGAAACACCTTGTCCGCATAGCCCGCGTAGACGTTCGTGAAGCCGCCGGCCGCGGCCATCTGCTTGAACACAGGCAGCGGATCGGGCGACAGCGCGGCGTCCTGCAGCGATGCGATCATCCGGCTCCGGGTCGCAACCCAGTCGCCGATGCCGACCACATGGCCGCTGGCGACGGATTTCAGGTTGCGGTCGATCGCATCGTCGTTGTACGCATGCGCGATGAAGTAATTGATCAGCGTGGTGGCGACGAGCGCGAATACGACGATGGCGACGCACGCTGCAAGAATGCGGGTGCGGATGGACGAGAACATGGCAACGACTCGGTAAGGGAGCGCGAACGCCCGGTGGACGGATTCACCGGGTAAACGGCATTCGCGCCGCTTACTTGAGGCCGTTGTGTCGATTCGATGAAACGTATGACGAAAAACGCCGACGGCCACAGGGGCGTTGTCCGCAAGCTTGCGCGCGGCGGTTGCCTATGCGGCATGGCGCGTCGGCGGTGGTGGCGCCGGCCGCGGCCGGCCCCCCTTCACAGACGGCGACTGGTATTCGTGTCCGGCTCCCGGTTCGGCGTACTGGCTGGCGTGTCGCGCTCGAGGTCGTCCTGTCTGCGCATGCGTTCGCGCAAGTGGCGGATCGCGAACACGTGAATGTAGTCGTGCACGCGCGCATCGGACGACAACGCACGCACTTCGTCGTCGAGCATCGTGCGCAACTGGTCGGCGCCGATCGCGCGCGCTTCGGCGACGGCCTTCAAAGCATCAAGCAGATTGTCCTGTGACATCGACGGGCTCCTGGCGGTCGAGGAACGAAAGGCAAAGATGACTTACCGGAAGATTAGAGACTGGATAGCCGCTCGGCGTGCGATGCGCCGAAGCGTGTTTGCGCGCGATCAACGGCACGTTGCGTGCCGCCGCGCCGATCCGTCGCTGGATCGGCTCGCGCGCAGGATTCGCGGCGCGCGTGGCCCGCGAACGACTGGAAGGATTGCCCACGCCCCCCGAGGCGCGGCGTCGCCGATTGCGCGGAAGACGACCGTCGCGCGACGGCGATGCACTCAGAAACTTAGACCGGCCGAAATCCTGCGTCAAGCGACGCTCGCCGGCGGCGATTCGTCTGTTCGAATGCACCGGATCGGGGCGCCGCACATCGCGTGCCGTCCGTTCTTGTCAGCGGATTCCGATACCTCGCACGCAATGTCTGACAGCGACTTCAGCGCGCGCCGATTGGCAGCGCGGCCTGCGCGGCGGATACTGACGTCATGAACAAAGCGTTCATACCCGGTCATCGCTCAGCCGGCCATCGAGCCGGCACGCGGGGTCGGGCGCAGGAGACCATCATGGCCCATCGCAACTTCCCGGCGCGGGACGGACAGCGGCGCACGCGCATGCTGTCCGCGCCTGCCGTGCCGGTCGCAATCCGCCCGCCCGACGATCTCGACGCGTTACTCGCGCTCGCGCGCGAATCGGGCTTGCTCGTCACGCTCGACGGGCAGATCGGCCGCGAGAAATACCAGAGCGTCATGGGATCGGTGCTCGCGCTGCAGCGCTTCGCCGCCGCCCTTTGCGCGCGGGCCCGTGCCGACGCACCGGTCGTCGTCAGGCCGCGCCGCAAGGCGCGCCCCGGCTGGCCACGGCTGCGCAATCGCACGCCGGGCGGACGAGGACGGCTGAATGGCGCGCGTCGGCGCGCACGCGGATGCCGCGGCGGCCGCAGTCGGCACGACCTGCGAGCGCCTCGCCTCGCGTAAAAGCCGAACGCAGCCGACGCGGCACGAGGCCGCGCGATGGTTGCGAAGGCTGTCACCTCAATCGGCGGCGACCGCCGCGCGCCGACCGCGCGACGGCACATCGCGTGCCGCCACACGCCGTTCCGCACGGCGATATCGACCAAAAAGTACCTGCGAGGAAAGTAGTCTGCACGGGGCCAGGAAGCGGACGGGGTGAAAATCACCCCGTCCGTCATTCCAAGGCAGCCGTCGGCTGCCTACCCTCGCGCCAGAGAGTTCGTGATCGGCGATGCGCCACGCGCTGCGTGGCACGGCGCCGGAAATCGGTTGAAGCGGGCGCAACCGCGTCGGATATGCGCCCGTTCGCGCGGTTCTGGACCCGACGTATCGAATCGTCGCGCCCCAAAACAGGACGACGGACGTTCTGTCACTATCTCATGCGAGGTGCACGGCGATTCTGATGCAGGTCAATGAAAGGCCGCTTCGCCACCATCGCGTCGCGACGTTCACTCCGCGCCGCGCACGAGCAGCACCGGCACCTGCGCGAGATGTGCGATCCGGCGCGCCACGCTGCCGATCAGCCAGGCCGCGATGCCGCGCCGGCCATGCGTGCCGACCACCAGCAGTTCCGCATGCCAGTGCACCGCGTCGCGCATCAATGCATGGGCGACGTCGTCGCTGGTCGGACGGGTTTCGACGATGCCGCGCTTGGTCGGATTCCCCATTGCATGGAACAGCGGGCCGACGCGCGCCAGTGCATCCTCGCCCTCCGCGCGATACGCATCCTCGAGCGCGCGCACCGGCACGAGATCCGTCAGACGAACCGCCCGATCGACGACATAGGCTGCATACAGCAGCGTCGTCGGCGCCGCGAAGCCGAGCCCGACGCGCACCGCATGCAGCGACGGCTCGCTGCCGTCCACGGCGAACATCAGGCGCTGCAGCGGTCCCTCCGAAGGCCGCGTGTAGTCGGCGGGTACGATCAGCAGCGCGCAGCGTGCGCGCGAGGCCAGCGTGTCGGACACCGCGCCCTCGACGAGCCGCAGCAGTCCATGGTGCGGATTGGCGCCGACCACGAGCACGTCGGCGCGCGATGCCGACGTGTCGTTCGCGAGTGCATCGGCCACCGTGCCGCCCGTGACCGACGTATCGATGATCACCTGCTCGATCTCCGCGCCGCTCCCGGCGAACAGCGCCGCGATGCGCTCGAGCGTCGCCTGCGCCTCGCGCGTCATCTCCTCGCGCGCCGAGGTCAGCAGCGCGTCGACGCGCGGAATGTCGGGCAGCACGAGACGCGGATTGTCGATCGCGCAGACGATGCGCACCTGCATGCCGGGACGCAGCAGCGTGCGCATGTAGCGCGCGGCGGCCAGCGACTCCGGCGTCAGGTCGACGGCCAGCGAAATTCGGGCGAGCGGCGGGATGGTCGGGCTGGATGGCATGGCGAAGATCTCCTGGCGGACGCGTCGTCGCGGACGACGACCGGAGCTTCGCGCGGGCAGCGGCGCGCGGCGGACGAACGGCCGACGCGGTCGCAGGGATGGGCGGACGGCCACGCGAAGCGCGGACAAGCGATTCAGACAGCATATGTCGTCCGGCCCGCACGTGCATGATCGTAATCAATGCCCGTGCGGGCCGCGATGCGCGGCGCGGCGACTTTTGCCCTGCCCGCTTACGACTTCGTCGACGCGGGCGCTCCTGCTCGGTTCGCGTAGAACACCGCGTATGCGATGCCGAGCAGCACGATCCACGCCGGGCCGATCACGAGCGCGACACGCGTGTCCGGCGTGAATGCCATCAGCACGACGACCAGCGCGAGAAACCCGAGCGCGACGAACGAGCCGAGCGGATAGAACGGTACGCGGATCGGCAGGCGCGCGATCCTGTCGGCCGACAGCGTGCGGCGAAAGCGCATCTGCGCGATCAGGATCACGCACCACGTCCAGATCGCGCCGAACGTCGACACCGACGTCAGCCACGTGAACACCTGCTGCGGCGCCAGATAGTTGAGCAGCACGCCAATCAGCAGCAGCGCGACCGACACGGCGACGCCGTACACCGGCACGCCGTTGCGGTTCACGCGACCGAGGCTGGCCGGCGCCTGGCCCTGCTGCGCGAGGTTGTAGAGCATCCGCGCGGTGCTGAACAGGCCGCTGTTGCACGACGACAGCGCCGCGGTCAGCACGACGAAGTTGATGATGCCGGCGGCGGCCGGGATCCCGAGTCGCGAGAACGTCATCACGAACGGGCTGCCCTGCGTGCCGATCTGGTCCCACGGATAGAGCGACATGATCACGAACAGCGCGCCGATGTAGAAGATCAGCACGCGCCAGAATACCGAGTTCACCGCCTTCGTCAGCGACTTCTCCGGATTGCGCGCCTCGCCGGCCGTGAGGCCGAGCATCTCGACGCCGAGATACGCGAACATCACGATCGGCAGCGCGCCGATGACGCCGTCGATGCCGTTCGGCATGAAGCCGCCATGGGCCCACAGGTTCGAGATGCCCGTCGCGACGCCGCCGTTACCGATGCCGAATGCGATCATGAGGCCGCCGCCGATGATCATCAGCACGATCGTGACGATCTTGATCAGCGCGAACCAGAATTCGAATTCGCCGTACAGCTTGACCGCGACGAAGTTCACCGCGCCCATCGCCGTGAGCGCCGCGAGCGCCCAGATCCAGTTCGGCACGCCTGGGAACCACATGTGCATGTAGACGCCGACCGCGGTGATCTCCGCCATGCAGGTGACGATCCACACGAACCAGTAGGTCCAGCCGGTCAGGTAGCCCGCGAGCGGGCCGAGGTAGTCGCGCGCATAGCGGCTGAACGCGCCGGCGACCGGATTGGAGATCGCCATTTCGCCGAGCGCGCGCATGATCAGGAAAATGGCGATGCCGCCCAACAGGTAGGTCAGCAGGATGGCCGGGCCGGCCGTGCGGATCGCTGTGGCCGAGCCGAGGAACAGGCCGACGCCGATCGTCGCGCCGAGCGCCATCAGGTTGATGTGTCGCTCCTCCAGCCCGCGGTGCAGCTGGTCTTCTGGTTGTTTCAAGTCCGTCTCCTGGCAGCCGCGAACGGGCTGCCGTCATTGTGGCTGTCAATGCGCGGCCGTTCATGCCGATACCGGCAAACCGAAAACGAAAAATCCAACCCGCTGTTTTTCGGTGAAAAACGTTGCGGATATTGCATCACTCCGATTGGAATCGCCGCTGATTATCGGCATTTTCCGGAACAATCCGGAAAACGGATCGGGCCTTTCACGGAATACGCCCGTCTAGCCCGCGCGACGCGGCTGTGCGCGTGACGGGCAGCAACGGGATCAATCGCTTTCGGTGCGAACAAACGCGTGTCGAATGTGCGCGGTCAAGCGCACGCAATATGCAGGCGGGATTATAAGAATAATCGGTGGCTTCTCGCCAGCCGATTTTAGCGGGAATGCGAAGCGTAAAAGCGGAGGTGAAATCGGGATGTGCGCGGAATCCCGCGCACGATTTATTTCGACAACGTCGCCCGCACCGTATATTCGCCTGCGAGCGCCGCATGTTCCGGCCGCACGAAATACCGCGATGAATCGAGATCGGCCGGCAGCGGCTCGACCGGATAGCCGTGCTTTTCCCACGCATCGAGGCCACCCTTCAGCGCGCGGATGTTGTGGATCATCTTCTTGCGCTGCATCTTCGCGATCAGACGCTTCGCGGTCGCCTCGTTCGGGCACACGCAATACACGACGATCGGCCGCTTCAGCAGCTCTGGATCCAGCAGGTCCGGCGAATCGAGATCGACCGGCACCGCGCCGGCGATCCGGTACGGCTCGCGTTCGCGAATCGCGCGCGGTCGCGCATCGAAGATCAGCGGCGGCTCGCTCGACGTCATCATTTCGACGAGCTGCGGCGGGGAGATGCGCACCTGCGCGAGATAGCGGCGGAACTGCACGCGGCGCACCCAGCGGTACAGCAGGAACGTGATGAAGATCGCGAGGAACGCATCGAGGATCGTGCCGCCGCTCGCGCGCACCCACAGCACGAACTGCACGATCTGGTCATGCACGGCCGCGCCGCCGACGAGCCAGAACGCAGCCCACAGCGACGCGCCGGCCAGATCCCAGAACAGGAACACGCCGATGCCGATCGCGGTCGTGCCGAGCAGCGGCGCCGACACGAGGCCGAGACCCGGCAGGAATTTGGAAAGGACGAGCAGCGGCGCGCCGTATCTTTCGAATACGTTACGTGCGAAGCGCAGCGTCGTGTCGAGCGACAGCGAGAATCGCACGAGCCCGTTCAGCAAGCGCCGGCCGCGCGTGCGGCCCATGAAGAACCACAGCGAATCGGCAAGCATCGTCGCCCCGATCGCCGCCGCGAACATGCTCGTCCAGGACGCCTGCCCCATCGCCGCCATCGTACCGCCGAGGATCAGCATCGGCACGGCCGGCACCGGCACGCCGAGCTGCGTGATCAGTACGCTCGCGAACACGGCCCACGGGCCGAGCGACGAGGGAATCGCAATGGGAAAGTGCCACACGACGGCGCTCCTGGAAGACATGGCGACCGTGCGACGGAGGCGGCCGTCGATACGGCAGGCAGCGACCGCCGCGGTACGTCCGCGGCCGATCCCGCACCATCGTGCATTCTAAACGGGTTTGGCCGGGACCGCGCGCAACGGCTACCGTTGGAGGCGGCCGCCGCGCTCACGCGTCGGGGCGCTGCGCGAGCGCCCCGACGTATTCCGCGTACTCGGGGAACGCGGCGGCCAGCGCCGTCGCGTCCGCAAGCTCGAATTCCGCGAACTCGAACCCCGGCGCGACCGTGCAGCCGACGAGCGCGACATGCTCCGGCGACGCGCAGCGCGCACCGAACCAGCGCCCGGCCGGCACGACCGCCTGGAATACGGTGCCGGGGTGCGTGAGCGGGTTGCCGAGCCGGTGGATCGTCAGGCCGTCACGCTCGTCGAGCACCCACACTTCGAGCGGATCGCCCGCGTAGAAATGCCAGACCTCGTCGGAACGGATCCGGTGCCACGACGAATACGCGCCGTCGCACAACAGGTAGTAGATCGCGGTCGACGCCGCGCGCGGCGCGCCGTCGGCCGGACGCACGACCGTGTCGGCCGCGCGGTAGGTTTCCCGGAAATAGCCGCCCTCGGGGTGCGGTTGCAGATCGAACTGGTGAATCAGGTCGGCGGCGGAGATCGGCATGGCGGATGACGTCGGTGAAGGAATGAACCGGGCACGCGGCACACGCCCCGGCCGTTCGGGAATCCCGTCGGCCGACGTCGCGTGCCGCTGCGTCGATCGCCGCGACCATGCACGCGGCGACTGAATCGCGCGCGAAACGCGGCGCGCGACGATGAAGCGAACACCGGCCGATGCTGCCAGAAGTGCGGGCCGCGATGCAACCGGCGCTGCGCGGTCGCACCGCAGCGATGTCGCGACGCCAGATATCGGCTGCGCGTCGATCGATGCAGCGGACGCACCGCCGCACCCGCCATCGCACCGCCATCCGCGCGGCGGCCGCCTGCCCGCCGCTCACGGCGCGACGCCGCACCGCCCCGTCACGCGGATGCCGCCGCGGCCGGCTCGTCGTGGCGCACCAGCAGCACGGGCCGGTCGGCCGCGCGCAGCAGCGATTCCGCGACGCTGCCGAGCAGCAGCCGGCGCAGGCCGTGCCGCCCGCTCGTGCCCATCACGATCAGATCGGCGCCGGCCTCGGCCGCGGTGCGCATCAGCACCGCGGCGATGTCCTCGCCGTATGCGTCGAGCGCGCGCACGGTGCCCGGCACGTTCCGCTGCGCGAGCGCCGCCTTCGCATCGTCGAGCACGGGTGTCGCCGCATCGGTTGCCGCCGCGTCGCCGTCGTGTTCGGCCGCGAAGCCCGCATCGACGTCGACGAGCTGCGGCCGGTGCTCGACGACATACGCGCACGTCACCTCTCCGCCGGACGCCGCCGCGATCCTGATCGCTTCGTTTAGCGCGAGACGCGCACTGGGGCTGCCATCGAGCCCGACGAAAATCCGCTTGTACATGGTCCACCCTCCGACCGGGCGCGCGTCGCGCATCGCGCGCACGACGCCCCCGTCATCGCAAGCCGGCCCGATGCCGGCTCGCCTGCCGAACAGTCTGCCCCACGTGCCGACACGCCGGTTGACGCGTGTCAATCGCGGCCGGGACGCCCGCTGCACCGCCCGGCTATCTCATTTTTAGCTGACCCTATTACAAAAAACGCATAAAACGCGCACAATTTCATCTTGAAAATAGACGCCGCACGCGGCCGGTGCGATTTTTCCCGGTTATGCCGCGCCGCCCGAGTGCCACGGGCGGCCCCGACACCAGAATGGCCATCGAATGACCGCCAGTGGAACCCCGCCGCGTGACGCCCGAGGGCCCACGCGCTTCCAGATCATGTTACGCCAGCCGCTCGCGGCCGGCGTCGTTACGCTGTTCGCCGGCGCGGCGCTGTCGCTCGGCGTCGCGCTGCTCGTTCGCGAGCAGTGGCAAGGCGCCGTCCATACGCGCTTCGAGCGACGCACCACGCACGTGACGGCGATGCTGCGCCACGAGCTGCAAGCCGGCGTCGCCGTGCTCGAAAGCACGCGCGGCGCGTTCGCGCTCGCGCCGCAGATGACGCCCGAGCAATGGCGCCGCTATGCCGACACGCTCGAGCTCGACAGCGGGCGTTCGCCGATCCGGCAGTTCGGCTATGCGCCGCTGTCGCCCGCGGCGCGCAGCGCCCTCGCCGGTCACGCGCCGATGCCGGCCGGCCCGCTCGCGGTGGCGACGCTCGGCGCGCCCGCGTCGAGCTCGGCCGGCGTGCGCTTCGGCTCGCCGGATCGGGCCCCGCTCGCGCGCGCGCTGCGGACCGGCGATGTCGCACTCGGCATCCATTCGGCCGACGACGACACCTCCCGCGATGCGCGCACCCTCACGCTGTTCCTGCCCGCGACGGCGTCACAGCGCACGACCGCCGCACCGGCCGGCGCCCATGAAACCGGCGCCGACGGCGTGCTGTTCGCGCAAGTGAGCCCGAATCGCCTGATCGAGCGCGCGCTCGACGCGGAACGCGGGCTCGACCTGCGGATCAGCGCCGGCGACGATCCTCGGCCGATCGCGAGCGCCGAGACGACGACCGACGAGGCCTCCGCGTCGCCCGACCTGATGCGGCGCACCGACCAGCTGATTTTCGGCGGGACCGTGCTGACGCTCGCCTATTCCGCGGACGGCCGCCCGAGCGCAACCGGCGCGCAGCGCGCGGCGGGCACGGTGCTCGCGGCGGGGCTGATCGCATCGTTCGCGTTCGCGGCACTCGTCCATGCGCTGCTGCGCGGGCGCGCCGGCACCGCCGATACGGGCGCCAGCAGCCGCGGCATCCTGAACGAGGCGCGGATGATGGGCATCATCCGTTCGTCGATGGAAGCGATCATCACGATCGACGAGAAGCAGACGGTCGTGATCTTCAACCCGATGGCCGAGCAGGTATTCGGCGTGTCGGCGATGGAGGCGATCGGCGCACCGCTGTCGCGCTTCATCCCCGAGCGGTTTCGTGCGGCACATGCGAAGCACGTCGACCAGTTCGGCGTGACGGGCGTATCCGAGCGGCAGATGGGCCGTCAGCGCGTGCTGTTCGGGCTGCGCGGCAACGGCGAGGAATTCCCGATCGAGGCGTCGATCTCGCAGATCCGCGACGCGTCGGGCAAGCTCTATACGGTGATGTTGCGCGACATCACCGAGCGGCAGCGCGCCGAGAATGCGCTGAAGCAGTCGCGCGAGGAACTGCGCGAACTGTCGGCGAACCTGCAGAACGTGCGCGAGGAGGAAAAGACCCGCATCGCGCGCGAATTGCACGACGACCTCGGGCAGCAGCTGACCGCGCTGAAGATGGATCTGTCGGTCATCGAGCAGCAACTGCGCGCGCCGAATCGTGCGCAACCCGACGACGACGTGCTGTCGCAACTGCAGGGCATGCGCCGGCTGATCGACGCGACCGTCGCGTCGGTGCGGCGCATCGCAGCCGACCTGCGCCCCGTGATGCTCGACGATCTCGGCCTCGTGCCCGCGATCGAGTGGCTGGCGAACGACTTCACGAACCGCTACGGCATCGACGTCGAACGCCACATCGAAACGGGCGGGCTCACGTTCACCAGCACCGGGGCGACCACGCTGTTCCGGATCGTCCAGGAAGCGCTGACGAACGTCGCGCGCCATGCGGATGCGACGCGCGTCGCGCTGCGGCTCGACATCGAGGAAGGCTTCTGCGTGCTGCGCGTCGCGGACAACGGCCGCGGCGCGGCACCCGGCGGCACCGCCCACGAGGACAAGTCGTTCGGCCTGATCGGCATTCGCGAACGCGCACACATGCTGGGCGGCAGCGTGACGATCGATACCGCGCTCGCGCGCGGCTTCTCGATCACGGTCGCGTTCCCGCTCGGCACCGTTCAACAGGAAACCACCCTCACATGATCAAGGTGCTCATCGCCGACGACCATACGCTCGTGCGCGACGGTCTGCGGCACATTCTCCAGAACGCGACCGCCTTCGAAGTGGCCGGCGAAGCGTGCGACGGGCCGTCGACGATCGCGCTGATTCGTTCGACGCCCGCGCAGGTGCTGGTGCTCGACCTGTCGATGCCGGGCCGCAACGGCGTCGAACTGATCAAGCAGATCAAGGACGAGAAGCCCACGCTGCGCGTGCTCGTGCTGACCATGCATGCGGAGCAGCAATACGCGGTGCGCGCGTTCCGCGCCGGTGCGTCGGGCTACCTGACCAAGGAAAGCGCGAGCGCCGAACTGGTCGGCGCGGTGACCAAGGTTGCATCGGGCGGCGTCTACGTGAGTCTCGCGATGGCCGAGCAGTTCGCGCAGAGCCTGAACGAACCGGCCGAGACGCTGCCGCACCAGCGGCTGTCCGATCGCGAGTTCGACGTGTTCCGCCGGATCGCCGCCGGACAGACGCTGACCGAGATCGCGCAGGCGCTGTGCGTAAGCGCGAAGACGGTCAGCACCTACAAGACCCGGATTCTGGAAAAGATGCAGATGCCGCACGAAGCGGCGCTGGTCCGCTACGCGATGCGGCACAAGCTGCTCGACGAAACGGACGACGTCTAGGCGCACCGTGCCGGCCGCGCGACGCGCGGGCCGGCTGGACGTTGCACGGCCTTACTTCCCCGGCACCGGACAGGCCAGGTCACCTTCCTCGCAGGACAGATAACCCTTCAGCGTCTCGTTGCGCGTCTTGGTCAGATCGTCGAGGCAGGTCGACACGACCATCGGATACACGCTGCCGCCTTCGGCGTTCGCGCTGGAGAAGCTGCATTCGGCGTCGCGGTAGGCGATCCACGCGCGCTGCGCGTTCACGAGTTTCTCCGCGAGCGGCTTCGCATCGCGCAGCCGTGCGGTGACGGCCTGGTAAGTGCGGTTCAGGTCCGCGTCGGATTTCTTGTACGCGCGATCGGCGCACGCCGTCATCGCCGCCTGATCCGTCGCGTCCGCACAATTCGCCTGCGCATGGGCAACGTTGGCCGTCAGCGCGAGCGCGCACAGCAGACCGGTCAAGACACGCATGGATGCTCCTGTTTGTTTTCGTTGAAGTCGTGGAACGTGATGCCCGGCTTGCCGCCGCGCCTCGGTGCGCGACTTCGCAGGCGGACGGGCGCGACTTCCGTCGCGGCCGCCGCAGCGCGGCAATGCCGACCGCGATGCTAGCGCACGCGCGATCGATTGTCAGCCCGCGCCACGCGTGCCGCGCATGCAAAAAAGCCTGCACTCATGACGAGTGCAGGCCTTTTGGTACGGCTTTGCAGGCGGCCCGACGGCCGCTCGGCGAACGGCTTGCTCAGTGGCCGAAGTACACCGACGAACGATCGGCTGCTGCCGGTACGGTCACGCGCTGGCCCGACTGCGACGTCGCGACCGGGTTCGAGCCGTAGCCCGTTACGTCAGCCTGCGCACCGGTGTTCTGTGCCGCGGCGATCTTTGCCTGTGCAGCTTGGATGTTTTCCGGATAGTTCATCCAGTCGTTCGGGTTGTAGCCGGCCTTTTCGAGCTGGACCAGCTCGGCACGCACTTGCGCGCGCGTTAGCGGCTGCTGGTTCGATTGGGCGAACGAGACGATCGGTGCGGCCACCAGAGCGGCCAGTGCAACTGCCTTGATCAGCGATTTCATGATGCGTTACCTCCAGATTGTTTTGTCAGGCGCTTCCGACTCGGTAGTCGTTGCGCATGAATGGAAGTCTAGGAGGCCTGGCTATCAGGGTAAATACTTAAATCGCAAATTCACTGTTGACCGAATCCGTACAATTGCCGCGCATTCGGCCGAATCGTCAGAGGATTATGGCCGCATCGGAACCCAATATGCGGCAGCATGCTGCCACGTTTGCCCGGTTCAACGCATCAGCGGACCTGATCCGCGTCCGTGGCTGCCATGGACAGGTCGAACAGCAACGCCTTGAGGCGAATCCGGTCGTCGGCTGCCGTTTCGTCGAACGCCGCGTGGTGAAGCGCCCAGCCCGGCACCGCCGGATCGGCATGCACCGCTCGCACCGTGCCGTCGAGCGTGAGCAACGCCACATGGTCCCCATCCGTATATGGCAATTGCACGTGCAGCGGATCGCCGGCCGCCGCGAGCGCCCGGTCGACCGCGATCGACAGCCCGTTCAGGCTGAGATCGCGAACGATCCCGATCCCCTCCGCCTGCACCGGCCCGCCCGTACAGCGGGCGGCAATCCGCACCTGGACGCGCGGCTCGGCGCGCGTGCGCAGCCGGTCGACGAAGCCCGGCGGCGAAAGCACCATGAACGGCGCGGCCCCCGCTGCCTGCACCGCCTCGACCGTCGCACCGAAACGCGACACCGCCGACCGGCCGATCGCGACCGCCTCGACGTCGTCGCCGCGGGCAAAGTCGAGCACGACCGCCGGCTGCGGCTCGACGAACAGCGCGCCCGATGCGCCGATCCCGATCAACCGGCAGCGCTGCAGCACGCGGGTCGTGCCGACCCGTCGCCGGATGCCGATCGCGGCGCCGGCCGACAGCCCCATGCGCGTGGCCGCCGGCACGGTGTCGGATGCCGGCGCGGCGGGCTCGGCGTCACCACGTCGGCGGACGGGCCGGAAATGATCGAACAGGAAAGCATGCTGCGCGGGATCGTGCAGCGTCGTGCCGGCGGGCAGCAGCGCGGCGCCGCCCGCATCGTAGAGATCGAAGCCGAGCGGGACGCCGGCGGAGACGTCATCGCGCGCGAGCGCGACGTGATCGGTGATGAGCCGCATCGGAAAGGCGCGGAGCAACCGCGCGAGCTGTCGTGACAACGGTATTACGGCAGCATCGCGCGAAATCTGAACGTCTCGTTACTCCGAACCGCTGGTCGCGCCGGGTGAAACCGGCGCCGGGGCCAGCGCCGCCGACGGAGCCGGTACGGCCGAAGGGGCGGCCGGGGCGGAGCCGAGGCCCCCGCCGCCCGTGTTGCCCGCAGGCGTCGCGCTGCCTCCCGTCGCCGGCGGCTGCGCGGCCTGCGGTTGCGACGCGCCCGCCGACAGCGCGGCGGCCGATGCCGCCACCTCGGACGCCGGAACCCACTCCTCGACGATGCCGCCGGATGCCGCCTCGGGCGCCGACGCAGCCGATGCGGCCGACGCCGCGGCGGCGTCCGCCTCCGGCTGGCGCTCGATACGCTGCGTCCTGACGGGCGCCGGCACCTGCTTCGGCTCGGGCCCGAACCAGCCGTCGAACAGATCCGTCACGCGTTCGCGCACCGACGAGAACCAGCCGGGCGACGGCTCGGTATCGAATTTCAGCTTCGTGTCGACGATCCGGGCACGTTGCGCGCGCTGGAAGAAGTCGCCGACGATCGGCAGCGCGCTGTGCGCGCCTTGCCCCCAATAGTCGCTGCGCAGCGTCACGCGGCCGTCGTCGAAACCGACCCACGCGCCGGCCACCAGCCCGGGCTGCATCAGGATGAACCAGCCGTCCGCGTTGTCCTGCGTGGTCCCGGTCTTGCCTGCCACGTCGCCGCGAATGCCGAAGCGCGTGCGGATGCTGCTGCCGGTGCCGCGCGTCACCACGTCGCGCATCACGCCGAGCAGCGTCTTGTCGGTCTCGACGTCGAGCGCACGCTCGGGCGGTGCCGGCGCGTACTCGGCGAGCACGTCGCCCTGGCGGTTCTCGATGCGCGTCACCATCTGCGGCTCGACGTACAGGCCGCCGTTCGCGATCGTCGCGTACGACGCGACCATCTCCTTCAGCGTCACCGGGCTCGTGCCGAGCGCGAGCGACGGCACGCGCTCGAGCGGGCTTTCGCGCACGCCCATGTCGCGCGCGAGCCGCGCCACCGCCGCCGGTCCGACCTTCTCCATCACCTGCGCGGTGATCCGGTTGCGCGACAGCGCGACCGCGTCGCGCAGCGTCATCGGCTTGCCCGACGGCGGCGCGTCGTCGTTCGGCCGCCAGATCTCGCCGCCCTTCAGCGGAATCTCGACTGCCTGGTCGACGAAGGTGTCGTCCGGCTTCATCCCGTTCGCGAACGCGACGCCATAGACGAACGGCTTGAAGGTCGAGCCCGGCTGACGCCGCGCCTGCGCGACGTGGTCGAACGGCTCGTTCGTGAAGTCGCGGCTGCCGACCCACGCGCGAATCTGCCCATCACGCGGATCGATCGCGACGAAGCCGGCCTGCACGTCGGTCTTCGCCTTGCACAGCGCACGCATGAAACCGCGATCGGCGGCGAGCTGCTTCATCGCGACGGCATCGTTCTTGCCGGCATCCTGGGCGGCCTTGTACTCGGGCGACTCGCGCATGAAGGCGCGGAACACCTCGTTGTCGGTGCCGCAGCCGTCGCGGCCGCTCCACGCGTTGTTCGCGATGCCCTGCAACTGGTTCGCCTGCAGCGTCAGCGCCTGGGTCGCCATCTGCTGCAGCCGCGAATCGATCGTGGTGCGCACGATCAGCCCGTCGGAATAGATGTTGTAGTCGTTGCGGTCGGCCCAGCCGATCAGCCATTTGCGCAGTTGCTGCGCGAAGTGCGGCGCGGGCCCCGGCGGTTCCTTCTGGCGCTCGAAATCGATGCGCAGCGGCCGGCGCTGCAACTGCGCGAACTGCGCGGGCGACAGCTTGCCGTACTTCACCATCTGGCCGAGCACCGTGTTGCGCCGCTGCAGCGCGCGCTCGGGGTTCAGCACCGGGTTGTAGTAGCTGTTGCCCTTCAGCATCCCGACGAGCGTTGCGCTGTCGAGCACGTCGAGCTCGTCGGCCGACTTGTCGAAATAGGTGCGCGCGGCCATCTCGACGCCGTACGCGTTGTACAGGAACGGCACCGTGTTCAGGTAGGTCTCGAGGATCTGATCCTTGCTGTACACGGCCTCGATCTTCAGCGCGGTGATCGCCTCCTTCACCTTGCGCGTGAGCGTCGGCGCGCGGCCGATCTCGTCCGGATACAGGTTGCGTGCGAGCTGCTGCGTGATCGTCGAGCCGCCCTGGCGGCTGCCCGAGAACGTATGGAGCGCGGCCGACGCCGTGCGCTTCCAGTCGAGGCCGTGGTGCTCGTAGAAACGATGATCCTCGGTCGCGATCAGCGCGTCGACCATGTGCGGCGAG
Source organism: Burkholderia sp. BCC1640 (assembly GCF_902833125.1). Classification (NCBI taxonomy): domain Bacteria; kingdom Pseudomonadati; phylum Pseudomonadota; class Betaproteobacteria; order Burkholderiales; family Burkholderiaceae; genus Burkholderia; species Burkholderia sp. BCC1640. Next base: position 127,385 of record NZ_CADFEF010000002.1, read on the forward strand.
ATCTGCTTGAGCGACACCCATTCGCGGTTCGACGGCTTGAATTCCGCCAGCACCTTGCCGTCGGCGGACAGCACCTGCGCGGGCTGGTCGACGCGCGCCTTGCGAATGTCGCCGATGCCGGGCGTGAACGGAATCAGCGCCAGCACGTACAGCACGAACAGCACCGGCACGGCGGCGGCCGCGCGCAGCACGCCGCGGCGTGTCGGATGACGGAGATGGTGCCAGGCACTGGCCAGGACACGCTTGACGGGCACGGCGGCAGCGGCCGCGACGGGTTGGGCGCGCGCGACCCATTTGGCACAGAGGTCACGCACTGACGACACGTTTCGGCGATTCACGCGGGTGGGGGATCTGCTGGAAAGGCTGCATCGTACCAAAACTCGCGCGGCCCACCGGCCGGCGGCCGTCCCCGGCCCGTGCGAACGGTGCCGGATCGCGCATTTTTACAACAAAAAAGGCGCGCGCCCCGCAGCGGGACCGCGCGCCAAACCTGGTACAACCCGGGTGCCGTGCGCCGTCGTTCAGCGCACGAGAAAACCGTAGGTCAGCGGATCGCGCTCGTCGACGATCCAGTTCGCGAACCCGCAGATGTGCGCGCTGCCCTCCACTTCCGGAATCACGGCCGGGATGTCGCCGACCGTCGTCTCGCGCAGCACGCGTCCCTTGAACACAGTGCCGACGATCGACTCGTTGACGAGCGTGTCGCCGGCCGCGAGCAGCCCGCGCTGGTACAGCTGCGCGACGCGCCCGCCGGTGCCGGAGCCGGTCGGCGAGCGGTCGACCTCGCGATCCGCGAACACGCAGCAGTTCGCCTGCGTCGAGTCCGGATGGCGCGGCGCGTTCGCGATGATCGTGCCGTAGATATGGTTGATTTCGGGGATCTCCGGATGCACGACCGGATATTTCGCGTTCGCGGCGGCCTTCACCTCGGCGCCGAAGCGGATCAGCTTTTCCACCGCCGCTTCGCGCACCGGCAGGTCGAACGGCGCGCCGTCGACGTAGAAATAGAACGCGCCGCCGTACGCGATGTCGCCGGTCACGATGCCGAACGACGGCGTGTCGACCGACACGTCGCGCTCCCAGATGAACGACGGCACGTTGACGAAGCGCACCCAGCCGAGCTCGACCGCGGCGGTCGACAGCGCGATGACGCCGTGTCCGCAATGGTCGCTGTAGCCTTCGTTGTGCACGAATATCACGCCGAAATCCGCGTTCGCCGACACCGGCTCGGTGAGGTAGCCGCCGTACATGTCGGCGTGGCCGCGCGGCTCGAACATCAGCGCCGTGCGAATCTCGTCGGCGTTCTCCTTGAGCCATGCGCGGCGCTGGACGATCGTGTCGCCGGGCAGGCGCGGCAAGCCGCTCGTGACGATGCGGAAGGCTTCGCCGCCGGTGTGGACCTCGACGGTGGAAAGGGATCGGGAAATTTTCATGGAGGATCGAAGGCGTGAAGACGAAGGACGGCGCCGCGACGCCGTCCGGTGACGGTTACTTCGCGTACGGCTCGGGCAGGCCGTTGCGGATCACGTAGACGGTGGTCGGCGCGCCCTTCAGGTCGCCGCGTTCGTCGAACGAATAGGTGCCCGCGACGCCCGCGTAGTTCGACTTCGCCAGCTGCGCGATCAGCTTCGCCTTGTCGGTGGTCGTGCCGGCCTTGACCATTGCGTCGGCGAGCAGCTTCATGCCGTCGTAGTAGTTGACGCCGTAGACCTGCGTGTCCGTGTGATAGGTGTCGTGGTATTTCTTCAGGAATTCGCGGCCGGCCGGCGTCTTCTCGAGCGCGACGCCACCCTGCGCGCAGTAGACGATCGACGCGGCCTCGCCCGCGACCTTGCCCATGTCGGCCGAGCAGATGCCGTCGCCGCCGAGCAGCTTCGCGCGCAACCCGCGCTGCTTCATTTGCTTCGCCATCGGCGCGCCCTGCGCCGCATAACCGCCGAGGAAGATCACGTCGGGATTGCTGGCCTTGATCTTGGTGAGAATGCCGAGGAAATCGGTCGCCGACGAGTTCGTGTATTCCTGGTCGACGATCTTGATCCCGTTCGCCTTCGCGACGTTCATGAACTGCTCCGCAACGCCCTGCCCGTACGCGGTGCGATCGTCGATGACCGCGGCGGTTTTCGCGTTCAGCGTCTTCGCAGCGAAGGTCGCCATCGTGCCGCCGAGCTGTTCGTCGCTCGCGCCGATCCGGAAGATGTTCTTGAAACCCTGCCGCGTGAGCGCCGGGTTCGACGCGACCGGCAGGATCGGCACGCCCGCGTTGCTGTACACGCGCGACGCCGGAATTGCGACGCCCGAGTTGTACGGCCCGAGCACCGCGACGACGCCCTTGTCGACCAGGTTCTGCGCGACCTACACGCCCGCCTTCGGGTCGGCCTGGTCGTCCTCGGACACCAGCTTGAACGTGACCGTCTTGCCGGCCACCTTCACGCCGGACTTGTTGAGCTCGTCGACGGCGAGGCGCGCGCCGTTTTCATTGTCCTTGCCGTTGGCGGCCTGCGGGCCGGTCAGCGGTGCCGAATGGCCGATCATCACGACTTCCTGCGCGTGTGCGGAAGTCAGCGCGCCGGCGGCAACGGCCACCGAGAGCGCGGTAACGAAGTGTCGCATGGTTGTCTCCTGATTGGTTTTGTGTGGAACCAATGTAGGACACAAGTGGTCAGTATGCAAGCAATTTCAAAATGATTTTTGCGCTTCTGGTCACTTTCAAGACCAGACTGGCGTGATACCCGTCATTTCGGCGTGATGTCGCGCCGAACACGAAGAATATGCTGTTCGACGTAGAAGGCGGCCGCATCGGCGTCGCCCGACACGATCGCCTCGTAGATCAGCCGGTGCTCGGACACGTAGAGCCGGATCCGGCCCGCGTCGTAGATGCCGTCGTCCTTCAGCCGCTTCCACAGCGGCTGGTCCATCGTCTTCGCGACTTCCTCCGCGATCTTCACGATCAGCGCGTCGCCGGTCATCAACGCGAGCTGGCGGTGGAACAGCCGGTCGCTCTCGTTCCACAGTGCCCGCTGCTGCGGATCGTCGATGTCGGCGACGGTTTCCATCTGCGCGAGATAGCCTTCGGCGACGGGATCGGCGCGTCCGTGCGCGGCGGCGAGGCGCGCGATCGCCGGCTCGAGGATGAGCCGCACGTCGAGCGTCGACGTCGGGCTGAAGTCGGCGTCGGGCACGCTGTGCGTGTCGCCGCGCTGCGCGAGCACGTCGAGCGGCGCCGACACGACGTAGGTGCCCGAATTGCGCTTCGTGAACACCAGCCCCTCGTTCTGCAGCGCGCCGAGCGCCTCGCGCACGGCCGGCCGGCCGACCTGGAACAGCGCCGCGAGTTCGCGCTCCGACGGCAGCCTCGAATCGGCCGCATAGCGCCCCGCGCGGATCTCGTCGCGGATCTTCTCGGCGACCTGTTCGTAGATCTGCAACGGCCGGAAACCGGCTTCGAGCGATTCGGGACGTGCGGACATCATCTTGGGCTCCTGCCCGGTCGGGTGGTGGACGGGGAAACGGGTTCGCACTATACCGGAGCGATACCGGCGCCGGTGTATGCGACGCCCATCTGGACGGATATTAGAACCAAAATCGACCGTCTGCTGGCTTTTCCGGCTTGCCTGTCGGCGGGCAACTGGTATAGATTCGATCCAGAATGACTGCCGTCTCGATATTCGGCAGCCTCCGGGGCAAGTGCGCCATGCGCACGTCGTCCCCGCCCACCGACACAACACCGACCGACACGATGACCGCTCTCTCCCGGATTCCCGCGTTCGACGCCGCCGAAACGGCCGCGCTGCTCGACTACCCCGCGCTGCTCGCCACGCTCGCACACACCGTCGCCGAATACGCGGCGGGCGAGATCGTCAGCCCCGAACGCCTGGTCGTGCCGCTGCAGGCGGGCGGCGTGATGCTGTCGATGCCGTCGAGCGCACGCGACCTCGCGAGCCACAAGCTCGTGAACGTGTGCCCCGGCAACGGCGCGCGCGGACTGCCGACGATCCTCGGCCAGGTGAGCGCATACGACGCGACGACGGGCGCGCTGCGCTTCGTGCTCGACGGCCCGACGGTCACCGGGCGCCGCACGGCAGCCATTACCGCGCTCGGCATCCAGGCGCTGCACGGCGCCGCGCCGCGCGACATCCTGCTGATCGGCACCGGCAAGCAGGCGGCCAATCACGCGGAAGCGCTCGCGGCAATCTTCCCGGACGCGCGCCTGCACGTGCGTGGCTCGCGCGCCGACAGCGCGGCCGCGTTCTGCGCCGCGCACCGCGCGCAGGCGCCGCAGCTCGTGCCGCTCGACGGCGACGCGATTCCCGATGCGATCGACGTCGTCGTCACGCTGACGACGAGCCGCACGCCCGTCTATCGCGAAGCGGCGCGCGAAGGCCGTCTCGTGGTCGGCGTCGGCGCGTTCACCGCGGATGCCGCCGAGATCGACGCCGACACCGTGCGCCACAGCCGGCTCGTCGTCGACGACCCGGCCGGCGCGCGCCACGAGGCCGGCGACCTGATCGTCGCGCAAGTCGACTGGCGGCAGGTCGCGTCGCTCGCCGACGTGCTGCGCGGCGCGTTCGAGCGCAGCGGGCCGCTGCTGTTCAAAACGGTCGGCTGCGCCGCGTGGGATCTGGCCGCGTGCCGCACGGCCCGCGACGCACTGGACGCACGCGCGGCCGGCTGATTCCGCGGCAGCGGCCCCCGATCCGCCCCCCCTGCGCGGGCCGCACCCGGTGTCGCCCGCACACGGCCTCGCCTCTTTCCCGTACGCGTTGTAGGAAACGCCCTACAACGCGTCGCAGCGGCCTACACAAACTTCCAATTCGGCCGATTTCATTTTCGGCGGCGCAACACGATACTGCCGGCATGAATGCCAGCCTGTCGCCCGCCGTCGCACTCCGGGTGTTTCTCGTCGATCACGCCATTGCCGTCCGGCAACGGATCGCGCTGCTCGTCGGCGCGATCCGCGGCGTCGTGGTCGTCGGCGAGGCGGAAGACGGCGAGGACGCACTGACGCACATCCGCGGCAGCCACGCGGACGTCGTGATCGTCGACCTGCGGCTCGCTGACGGCAGCGGTCTCGACCTGATCGGGATGCTGTCGAAGGCTGCGCCGCGGATCGTCACGATCGTGCTGACGAACCACTCGGCGCCGGCATTCAGGGAGGCATGCGCGACGGCGGGCGCCGACTATTTCTTCGACAAGACCGCCGAATTCGACGCCGCATGCCACGTCATCGAATCCCTGGTGCGCGCTCGTGCGCACCGCCCCTGACCGAGCCGGAGTGACTCATGTCCACAGCCACCGCCTGCGCCGCCGACCCATCCGTAGCGCCTCGGCCAACGATTCCGCTTCCCGCGATCTCACGTAACGACGGCGCGAAGCATCCCGCCGCGCGCTGCTCGGCTTGCCTGATGCGCTCGCTGTGCCTGCCGCCGCACCTGACCGCCGCCGAATACGGCCGCCTGGACGCGATCATCTGTTCGACGCGCCAGGTTCGCCAGGGCGACGCGCTGTTCCGAACCGACGATCCGTTTCACAGCATCTACGCCGTGCGCGCGGGCTCATTCAAGACGGTGATGATGCATCGCGACGGCCGCGAGCACGTGACCGGCTTCCAGATCGCCGGCGAAACGCTCGGCATGGACGGCATCGGCGGCGGCCAGCACTGCTGCGACGCGATCGCGCTCGAGGACAGCGTCGTGTGCGTCATCCCGTTCGGCGCACTCGAGGCGGCGTGCCGCGAAATGAAGCCGATGCAGCATTTCCTCTACCAGATGCTGAGCAGCGAGATCGTCCGCGAGTCGAGCCAGATGCTGCTGCTCGGCACGATGTCGGCCGAGCAGCGCGTCGCGCATTTCCTGCTGAACCTGTCGTCGCGCTTCGAGGCGCGCGGCTATTCGGCATCGGAATTCAACCTGCGGATGACGCGCGAGGAGATCGGCTGTTATCTCGGCATGAAGCTCGAGACCGTCAGCCGGATGTTCTCGCGATTCCATCGGGATTCCCTCGTCGAAACGCGCGGCAAGCGCGTGCGGATCATCGACGCACAGGCGCTCGCGCAGGTGTGACGCACGGCGCGTCGCGCGTCATTGCGCGGTGGCGCCTGGCGTAGCCGCGTGCAGCGCGACCGCTTCGGATTCGCCCGTCTGCCATGCGGACAGTGCCTGCTCGGCCCGCGTGAACACGCGGCCAAGCACGTCGACCAGGTCGTCGCCGGTGCTGCACGGCAGCGATACCGGCGAGCGGCCGCGCATGGTCAGCTCGAGCCGCACGTCGTAGGCCAGGCCGCCGTCCATGCGCGGGCGCGATTCGATCACCAGACGGCAATCCTCCAGCCGTGCGCGGAATCGCTCCAGCCGCACCAACTGCACCCCCGCTTCTGCTTCCAGCGCGGCGGAACCCGCGAATCCGACGCAGACGATCTGCATGCCCACGCCCATGGCGCTCCTCCTGACGGGGTCGCCGCTCGTCGGCGGCGTTGCCTGTTCCTGTGTCTCCGTGCCTCGGTGTCCTGCGCGCGGCACGATCCTGCTTCACGCAGCGCGATGACGGCCGCGGCGATTACTGCCCTGGCAGCGTTGCATTCGCGCCGCCATCGGCACGATGCGGTTCATACGTTGAATGTCTGCGACGCCTTCATTTCGATCCATGTCATCCCGGCCCGCAACCCTTCGATCGCCGCCTCGTGCTCGGTCGGGTACGCATGACTGTGCTCGAACGTGTGGTGAAAGCGCGCCGGCCCGCTGCCGTGCTCGACCGTCACGCGGCACCGGAATTCGCCGGATTCGCACTGCCGCGTCTCGATCTCGACCGACCAGTCGCGCTCATGAATCGTGCCTTGCAGTGTCATGCATCCTCCTGCGGAATCAGTCATCCATCCGGAAGTGACCGCTGTGCAGCAACACCGGCCGGCCGCCGATTTCGTCGAGCATCCGTCGTGCCATCGCCTCGATCGCCGACCGGTGCGCTTCGAACGCATGCAGCAAATCCCGTTCGAGCAGCGACGGCGCGCCGAAATGGTCTTCCAGCGCTTCAGCCGTGATCGCGCACTGCACGCAGCGGCCGTCGACCAGCGCCGAAAACGCCACGACCAGATCGCGTGCGCAATATTCGGGCGGTTCCGGTGGAAAGGCTATCTGCATCTGTCCGCCTGTCATCGTCGGGACGATTCATGACGTGAGCATAACGGCCCACGCCGCCGCACGCTTGACCCACGTCAACCGGCTCGCTGCGCCGCACGAGGCGGCTCACCGTCGTGCCGCCCGACGGGATTCAGCCCGCATCCGTGTCGAGCGCCGCACCGCGCTCCGCGAGCAGTTCGCGCAGCACGCTGCGATGGCAGCGGCGCTCGTCCTCGCAGTAGCAGCCGATCGAAAACGCGCTCGTCGCCGACAGCGCGGCGAGCAGGTCCAGCACCTTCGGCGCGTCGCCATGCGCCATCTCCGCGCGGAAGTGGCGCGTGAACGCACGCCATTCTGCGTCGGTTTCGGCGGCCTGCGCCTGCGCGACCAGCTCAGGGCTCGGCGACAGCGTCGGCAACCACACATCATAGTAGTCGCGCGATGCGAATTCCGCCTTCGGTACGCCGCGCGGCGGTCGCCGCACCGTACCGATCCTCAGGCCCTCGCCGGCCGCGCGCGGCGTGCCGAGCCGTACGATTCGAATAGCCATGCCGCTCCTTCACCATGCGTTCGATCCGCCATCGTACCGCCGCACCGCGGCCGCGCAAGAAAAAACCGGCTGTCTCCGCGAGGGAAACAGCCGGTTTCGGCGATGCGATCGTGCGCCCGCGGGCGCGCCGTCAGACGCCGCTCTTCAGCACCTTGCCGATCGCATCCGCGACGATGCCGACGTTCGAATCGTTCAGCCCCGCGACGCACATGCGCCCCGAGCGCAGGATGTACACGCCGTGCACTTCGCGCAGCGCTTCGACCTGCGATTCGGTCAGGCCCGTGTACGTGAACATCCCGCGCTGTTTCACGTAACGCGTCAGTGCTTCGCCGCTGACGTGGTCGCGCAGGCCGTCGTGGATCGACTGGCGCATCCGCGCGATGCGGCGGCACATCGCGGCGAGCTCTTCTTCCCACTGCTTGCGCAACGCGGGCGTGTTGAGCACGGTCGCCACGACCTTCGCGCCGTAGGTTTGCGGATTGCTGTAGTTCGAGCGCACCGCGCCGGCCAGCTGGCCCAGCACGCGCTCGGCCGCGGCCGCATCTTCGCAGACGACGCTCAGGCCGCCGACGCGCTCGCCGTACAGCGAGAAGTTCTTCGAGAACGAGTTCGCGACGAGCGTCGGCACACCGCGGCGCGCCAGTTCGCGCACCGCGAACGCGTCCGCGTCGAGGCCCGCGCCGAAGCCCTGGTACGCCATGTCGACGAACGGCAGCAGCCCGCGCGCCTCGATCACGTCGATCAGCTTCTCCCACTGGCCTTCGTCGAGATCGACACCGGTCGGGTTATGGCAGCACGCGTGCAGCAGCACGATGCTGCGTGCCGGCAGCGCGTCGATCGCCGCGAGCATCGCGTCAAACTTCAGGCCGCCCGTCGCTTCGTCGTAGTACGGGTACGTGTTCACCGTGAAGCCCGCGCGCTCGAAGATGAAGCGGTGGTTTTCCCAGCTCGGATCGCTGAGCCACACCTGCGCGTCCGGGAAGTAGCGCTTCAGGAAATCGGCGCCCACCTTCAGCGCGCCCGAGCCGCCGAGCGTCTGCACGGTCGCGATCCGGCCGGCCGCACGCGCCGGGTGATCGGCGCCGAACACGAGCGCCTGCACGGCGTCGCGATACGCGGCAAGGCCGACCATCGGCAGATAGGGCTTCGGGCCGAGGTCGCGCTGCAGCGCGGTTTCGGCTTCGCGCACGGCACCCATCACGGGAATCCGGCCTTCGGCATCGAAATAGATGCCGATGCTCAGGTTGACCTTCTGATCGCGCGGATCTTTCTGGAAGTTCTCGTTGAGCGTCAGGATCGGATCGCCCGGGTACGCGTCGATGTGTTCGAACATGGCTATGTCGGTCTCGTTTGGAAGAATGGTCGTGATGCCCGTGTCAGCCGGCGGACGCGCCGTCGCGGATCGCGTAGCCCGCATTCTTCTGCCGGAAGCGATACCCGATCGCGAGCACCGCGAGCCATACGGGAATCAGGTACACCGACAGGCGGAGATCCGGCGTCAGGTACATCACGACGAGAATGCCGGCCATGAACGCCAGGCACAGGTAATTCGTGAAAGGATAGCCCAGACTGCGGAAGGAAGTCTGCTCTCCGGCGATGCGCTTGGCCTGGCGGAACTTCAGGTGGATCAGCGTGATCATCGCCCAGTTGATGATCAGCGCCGACACGACGAGGCCCATCAGCACCTCGAACGCCTTGCCCGGCATGAAGTAGTTGACCAGCACGCACGCGCCGGTCGCGAGCGCCGACGCGCCGAGCGCGGCGAGCGGAATGCCGCGCTTGTTCACCGAGCACAGCACCTTGGGCGCGTTGCCCTGCTTCGCGAGGCCGAACAGCATCCGGCTGTTGCTGTACACGCCGCTGTTGTAGACCGACAGCGCGGCCGTCAGCACGACCACGTTCAGCACGTTGGCGACCACGTTGCTGCTCAGCGCGTGGAAGATCAGCACGAACGGGCTGCCGCCGGTGACGACCTTTTCCCACGGATACAGCGACAGCAGCACCGCCAGCGCACCGATGTAGAAAATCAGGATGCGGTAGATCACCTGGTTGGTCGCGCGCGGAATGCTGTGCTTCGGATCGTCGGCCTCGGCCGCGGTGATGCCGATCAGCTCCAGCCCGCCGAACGAGAACATGATCGCCGCCATCGACATCACGAGCCCCGACACGCCGTTCGGGAAGAAGCCGCCGTGCTGCCACAGGTTCGCGATGCTGGCTTCCGGCCCCGCATGGCCGCTCGCGAGCAGCCAGCCGCCGAAGCCGATCATCCCGACGATCGCGGCGACCTTGATGATCGAGAACCAGAATTCGGTCTCGCCGTACGATTTGACGCTCGCCAGGTTCAGGAGGTTGATCGCGACGAAGAACACCAGCGCCGACACCCAGGTCGGCACGCCGGGCCACCAGTACTGCACGTAGATCCCGACGGCCGACAGCTCGGCCATGCTGACGAGGATGTACAGCACCCAGTAGTTCCAGCCGGACAGGAAACCGGTGAAGTGGCCGACGTACTTGTCGGCGAAGTAGCTGAACGAGCCGGCGACCGGCTCGTCGACGACCATCTCGCCGAGCTGGCGCATGATGAAGAACGCGACGACGCCGGCCACCGCGTAGCCGAGCAGCACGGACGGGCCGGCCATCTTGATCGTCTGCGCGATGCCGAGGAACAGCCCCGTGCCGAGCGCGCCGCCGAGCGCGATCAGCTGGATGTGCCGGTTCTTCAACCCCCGCTTCAGGCCGTCCTTCTCGTTTCCAGAAACCATGTCTTCTCCATTCTGCCCGCCTCCGCCGGAAGCGGTGCGGCGCGCCTCGGTGTGCCGGGCGCTGTTTTGCTGTGCCGGCGGCCGTTCGTGGAGCCGCCGGGTTGGGGGACTGCAATCTTCGCGCGGCAACACCCGCTTCCTGTCGGCAGGCCCGCCAGACCGGCCGCCGACCGTCGCCCTCGCCAGCATTGCTGCGGGCGCACACGAAAATCCGGCGTCAGTTTAGCGTCGCGACGGCGAAATCGGGTTGCGTAACCCGCTCATGCAAACCCTACATTATGAGATAAGATTGCATCCGGGAGACAGATGAGGAAACAAAAATGCCTGAACCGGTTCTCGATCGCATCGATCGCCACTTGCTGTCGGTGCTGCAGGAGAACGGCCGCGCGTCGAACCTCGACCTGGCGAAGGCCGTCGGCCTGTCGCCCGCGCAGACGCTGCGACGCCACCGGCGGCTGGAGGAAATTGGCGCGATCCGCCGTTACGAAACCCGTCTGTGCCCCGACACGCTCGGGTTCGGCGTCACCGCGTTCGTGCACGTGACGATGGAGCGCGGGCATATCCGCGACCTGTCGAAGTTCCAGAAGCTCGTGTCGGATCTCGCGCAGATCCAGGAATGTTTCTCGGTGACGGGCGATATCGACTACGTGCTGAAGGTCGTCGCGCATGACCTGAAGGGGCTGTCCACGTTCCTGCTCGAAACGCTGATGCGGATTCCCGGCGTGAGCGGCGTGCATTCCAGCGTGTGCCTCGACGAGATCAAGTGCACGAGCGCGATGCCGGTGGAAAGCTGACACGACTCCGCACAATCGGCCGGGCGGTGCGACCTTCGGCTGCCGCGCTCAACGCGCCGCCTCGAACGCGCTGATCAGCAGCGCGCCGCCCGCGATCACCATGCATCCCGCCGCGCGACGCGGCGTCAGCCGCTCGCCGAGATACACGCGGGCGATCAACGCCGCGAACACCACGCTCGTTTCGCGCAGCGCCGACACCGGGCCCATCGGCGCGCGATCCATCGCCCAGATCACGATCGCGTACGCAAGCGCCGCGAAGACACCGCCGCATGCGGCCTTCGCCGTTTCGCCGACATCCTGCGCGAGCCGCAGCGGCCCCGTGCGCAGCCGGTAGTAAGCGGCCATCAGCGACCCGGTCAGCACGAACATCCACGCCGTATAGCCGACCGTGCTGCCGCTTTCCCGCACGCCGATCCCGTCGACCACGCTGTACGCGGCGATCGATACGCCGGTGGCGAACGCGGTCGGCAACACCTGCGTCATCCGGTGCCGCGCGCCGCGGCCCCGCTCCAGCCCGATCGCCATGATGCCCGCGCAGATCAGCACGAGCCCGCATTGCGCGCCCGCGTTCAGGCGCTCGCCCGCGAACGCCGCCGCGCCGAGCGTGACGAGCAGCGGCGCGGTGCCGCGCGCGACCGGATACGCGACGGTCAGGTCGCCGTGCTCGTAAGCGCGCACTAGCAGCAGCGTATAGACGACGTGGATCACCGCCGACGCGACGACGCAAACCCAGCTCGCGGGCGTGATCGGCGCGGCGGCCGGCAGGAACAGCAGCGCGAACAGCCCGATCGCGATCTGCAGCACCGTGGCCGAGCGCAGCCGGTCGCCGCTGCTGCGCACGAGCGCATTCCACGCCGCATGCAGGAAGGCGGCGCACAGGACGGCAAATAGAACGGGGATCGGCACGCTGAACACTCGCTGACGGGCGGCAACGCGAAATCGTCACCGCGAGCCAACCATCGTATGAATGCGTCACCCGATTGTCAAAAAGGAACGCGGCCCGGCATCCCGGACGAACCGGCCCGCCGTGCGCCATCGCCCGCCCCGCGCGACATCCGCGGCCATGGCCGTGCCGATCGCCGAATGTGTCGCCCGGGTTGCATCCGCTCCGTCCCTTTCCGCTTTCTTTCGCGCCGCGTCGCGCCGTAATGAAATCGATACCGCGGCGCAACCGTCGCGAAACCGCTCCGCCCCCATATCTTCATACCGGACTGTTTCAATGCCGGTGCTCTATCGCGAGCTTCGCGCCGAACCGACACGGCAACGGGGCCGCGCTCCACCATCGAAAACCTACCTGGAGTTTCCCGATGTTCCGTCAAGCCTTGCTCGTCACCGCGTGCGCCGGCGCGGCGCTTGCGCTGTTCGCCTGCGGCGGCAGCGACGACCCCTCGTCGACGCCCGCCGTGTCGTCGCAGGATGCGCTGCAGACCGCCACGCCGATCAAGCACGTCGTCGTGATCTACGGCGAGAACGTGTCGTTCGACCACTACTTCGGCACCTACCCGAACGCGTCGAACCCGTCCGGCGAACCGGCGTTCACCGCGAAGCCCGGCACGCCGACGATCAACGGGCTGACGGGCACGCTGCTCACCGCGAACCCGAACTTCACGAACACGGCCAACGGCACCGACGCCGCGAACCCGTTCCGCCTGGACCGCACGCAAGCCGCGACCGCCGACCAGAACCACGCGTACACGGCCGAGCAGCAGGCCGAGGACAACGGCCTCGCCGACCTGTTCCCGAAATACACGGGCAAGGGCTCGTCCGGCGGCGCCGGCGCGTTCGGCACGAAGGGCCAGGTGATGGGCTATTTCGACGGCAACACCGTGACCGCGCTGTGGAATTACGCGCAGCGCTTCGCGATGAGCGACAACGCGTATACGACGGTCTACGGCCCGTCGACGCCGGGCGCGCTGAACGTCGTGTCGGGCCAGACCAACGGGATGCAGATCGTCAAGACGTCGAAGCAGCCGTCGACGCTCGCCGCCACGTCGTACTACATCAACGACGGCCAGGGCGGCTTCACGATGATCAACGACGTCGACCCCGGCTACGACGTGTGCTCGAGCACGACCGACCAGGCGATGATGAGCGGCAAGAACATCGGCGACCTGCTGAACGCGGCGAAGATCACGTGGGGCGGCTTCATGGGCGGCTTCAACCTGTCGACGACCAACAGCAACGGCACGACCGGCTGTAGCCGCAGCACCGTCGCCACCGCCGTGAACGCCGCGACGGCCGACTACATCCCGCACCACAACTGGTTCCAGTACTACGCGTCGACCGCCAACCCGCAGCACACGCGGCCGAGCGCGGTCGCGGCGATCGGTTCGAGCTTCGAAGCCGACGGCAAGACGGCCGAACCGGCGAACCATCAGTACGACAGCGACGACTTCTTCGCGGCCGTGAAGGCCGGCAACTTCCCGTCGGTCAGCTTCCTGAAGGCGCCGGCCGCGCAGGACGCGCACGCGGGCTATTCGGATCCGCTCGACGAGCAGGCGTTCGTGACGAAGGTCGTCAACTTCCTGCAGCAGCAGCCGGACTGGCAGAACACGGCCGTGATCGTCACCTATGACGACTCGGACGGCTGGTACGACCACGCATACACGGCGCCGACGCATTCGTCGTCCGACGCGGTCGACCAGTTGAACGGCAACGGCGTGTGCGGCTCGGGCGGCACCACCGGCGTGAACGGCGGCACGGTGAACGGCCGATGCGGTCCGGGTGTGCGCATCCCGCTCGTCGTGATCTCGCCGTATGCGAAGCAGAACTACGTCGACCACACGATGATCGACCAGGCGTCCGTCGTGCGCTTCATCGAGGACAACTGGCTCGGCGGCCAGCGCATCGGCGGCGGTTCGTTCGATGCGACGGCAGGCGACCTGCGCGGGCTGTTCGACTTCTCGTCGAAGCCGAATACGGCGCCGCTGTATCTCGATCCGACGCAAGGCACCGTGCTGAGCGCGGCGCCGTCGATCTGACCGGCATCGCGTAACCGGCAGCAGCTGGCCGGCGCATCGTGCGCCGGCCGTTTCCGTTTGACGCGCCGCTTTCACGCGGCGCCCGACTTTCGACCGACAGCATGACAGCTCGTCCCGCGTTCCCGTCTCCCGACGCATCCGGCGCCGCCGCGCCGCGTTCTCCTGCCCGCGCGGTGCGCCGCGCGGCGTTCGCGCTCGGCGCGGCCGTACTCGGCTACGGCGCATTCGCGATCGCGTTTCCGGCCCGCACGCCGGCGGCGATCGGCGACGTCGTCGCCGACTGGACGGGCGCGAATCCGCATCCGGTCGTGCTGCAGCGCCCGGCCGCGCAGCCGCTGTCGGCCGTCGCGCAGCTCGGGCGTGCGCTGTTCGCCGATCCGTCGCTGTCGGCATCCGGCAAGCAGTCGTGCGCGTCGTGCCACAGCCCCGACCATGCGTACGGGCCGCCGAACGGGCTCGACGTGCAGCCGGGCGGCCTCGCGATGACGCAGCAGGGCTACCGCCCGCCGCCGTCGCTGATGTATCTGTATCGTCAGCCGAACTTCAGCATCGGCCCCGATGCGGGCGAAAACGACGCCGCGCCGAGCGTCGCGCAGCAGGCGGCATCGGCGGCCGGGGTCGTCAAGGCGCAAAAGGTGGCCGGCGCGTCGGCCGCGCCGCAGCTCGTGCCGCAGGGCGGGATGTTCTGGGACGGCCGCGCCGATACGCTGCAGCAGCAGGCGTTCGGGCCACTGCTGAACCCGGTCGAGATGGCGAATGCGGGCATCGACGACGTCGCGCGCAAGCTCGCGCAGTCGTCGCATCGCGCGCAGTTCGAGCAACTGTTCGGCGCGCGCGTGTTCTCCAGCCCGCAGCTTCTGGTGTCGGAGGCGATGTTCGCGATCGCGCGCTATCAGGTCGAGGATCCGTCGTTCCATCCGTACGACAGCAAATACGACCGCTGGCTCGAAGGCCGTGCGCGCTTGACGCAGGCCGAATTGCGCGGGCTGCGGCTCTTCAACGATCCGGACAAGGCGAATTGCGCGGGCTGCCACTTGTCGAAGCCCGGCAAGGACGGCTTGCCGCCGATGTTTACCGACTACCAGTACGAGGCACTTGGTGCGCCGCGCAACATGGCGCTCGAGCAGAACCGCAACCCGGCGTTCCACGATCTCGGCGTGTGCGGGCCGTTCCGCGAGGATCTCAAGGACCAGACGCAGTACTGCGCGATGTTCCTCACGCCGACGCTGCGCAACGCGGCGACGCGCCACGTGTTCTTCCACAACGGCGTGTTCCACACGCTCGACCAGGTGATGGCGTTCTACAACGAGCGCAGCATCTCGCCGCAGAAGTTCTATTCGCGCGGCGCGGACGGCAAGGTCGACGAATATGACGACATTCCGCCGAAGTACCGCGCGAACGTCGACGTGACCGATGCGCCGTTCGACCGCAAACCCGGTGACAAGCCCGCGATGACCGCGCAGGACATCAAGGATATCGAAGCGTTTCTCGGCACGCTGACCGACGCGCCGGCACGCTGAGCATCGGCGGTCCGCCGCGCGTCGTCAGCGGCGCGCGCGGATGCAGAGGAACGCCGGAGCCAGCGACAGCTCCGCATGGAGCCGCTCCGACACGGCCTTCATCGCCGGCAGCGGCGTCGGTTCGACGAATCGCTCGAGCCGCCAGCCGGCGTCGGGGAGCGCGTTCAGGATGTCGGCAAGCGGCCGGCGCCATGCTTCGACGTAGGGCTTCGGTTCGCCGAAACCCGACCAGTAAAAGCCGAAACGGCTCGTATCGAAGTACGTGCCGTCCCCGCGCGTACGCTCGTCCATCCAGTCGCGCATCGGATGCGCCATCGAGAACACCAGCGGCGCGTCTGGCCGCGCGACACGCCTGAATTCGCGCAACGTCGGCGCGAGATCGCGCACGTAGTCGAGTGCGAGCGAACACAGGATCGCGTCGAACGCGTGGTCGGGCAGCCAGTCGAGCGGCGCCGCGAGATCGCCCTCGGCGACGTCGACCGCGAGCCCCGCGCAGCGCGCGCTCGCGAGCGCGACCATCTCGGGCGTGATGTCGAACGCATGAACGGTCGCACCGTGGCGCGCGAGATGCTCGCTGCAGATGCCAGGCCCGCAGCCGGCGTCGAGGACCGTCAGGCCGTCGACGTCGCCGAGCAGCGCCATCGTCGCCGGGCGCTCGTAGAGTGCGTTGTGCGCCTTGGTCGGCGCGATGTCCGCGTAGCGTTGCGCGAAGCTCGCATACACGCGGCGTGCGGATGGTTCGTTCGGATCGGTCATGCGGCATCCGTCGGCGGGAATCGGAGGCTCGATTCTGCACGATCGGCGTGCTGCTGGCGACGTTCGAGGTGCCGATCATTCATGACAGGCTGCGAGCTAACCGCACCTTGGCACACCGGTGGCGAATTGGACACGCTGCGGCTCGTGCAGCGGCCGCGGCCGAGACCGGCGCCAGGCGCTTGCGCGGAAGCCGGGAAACGGGAAACGGCAAGGATTGCGACGGCGCGCGCTGGCTACCGTGTCGCCGTCGCCGGCGTGCCGACGGTTGCGGCGGCATCCATCCGCCGCTCCGCCAGTTGCTGCGCGAACCGATACGCAACGAGCGAGCCGGCCACGGCCAGCAGCATCGGCACCAGGCTGTCGTGATTCACACGCGTGAACTCGAGCAGCAGCACGACGGCCGTGATCGGCATCTGCATCGACGCGGCAAGGAACGCGGTCGCGCCGATCAGCGCGCATCCGCCGATCGACGCGCCCGGCCACACGAGACTCCACATCCCGCCGAGCACGACGCCCAGCAGCGCGCCGTTCGCGAGCCCCGGCGTCAGGAGCCCGCCCTCCGCCCCCGCGCGCAGGCTGCCCGCCTCGATCAGCACCTTCAGCACGAGCAGCGTCGCCGCGACGCCGATCGTCAGCGTGCCGTCGAAGCCCAGTGAAGCCGGCCCCTTGCCATTGCCGAGCAGCTCCGGAAACCGCATCGCGAGCACGCCGATGACCGCGAAGTTGACCAGCGCGAGCACGGGGAGCAGGCGACCCTTCGGCGCATCCGCCCGCGCGCGAGTCGTGAGCCGCACGAAGCCGTAGGCGGCAAAACCGAACAGCGGCCCGCAGACGATCGACCACGCGACCAGCGGCGCGCTCAGCGCGAACGCAGGCACCGTGTACTGATGTTCGTTGCCGAGCCCGATCCATGCGACGGCCGCCGCGATCGCCGACGTGACGACGGCCACCACCAGCGCCCGCAGTTCGAACGTGCCGAGCAGCACTTCGAGCACGAACACGGCGCCGCCGAGCGGCACGTTGTAGACGGCCGCGAGGCC
The DNA here is from genome assembly GCF_902833125.1 of Burkholderia sp. BCC1640. Lineage (NCBI taxonomy): Bacteria > Pseudomonadati > Pseudomonadota > Betaproteobacteria > Burkholderiales > Burkholderiaceae > Burkholderia > Burkholderia sp. BCC1640. The sequence continues at coordinate 144,900 of NZ_CADFEF010000002.1, forward strand.
GGCGCCCGCGCCGCACGCGACCATCAGCCGGCAATCGGCGGGCGTGAGCCCCGCGCGGTGCGCGAGCCGCCCGGCCAGCAGCGAGCCGATCTCGCGCGGCGCGACTTCGCGGCCGAGCGGCGAACCGAGCGCGACGGTGACGATCTGGAGCAGCGCGTGCACCGTCGTGCTGACGAACGGCATCCGCGGATCGGCGGCGCGAACGGCCCGGCGGATGCTGACGAGCGGTTGGCCGAACCGGTAAAGCGCCCACCAGCCGCCGCCCGCGACGAGCCCGCAGACGACGAGCACCGCGAGCCGGCGCAGCGGCTCGGCGCCGGTCACGCCCGCGAGGAAGCTCTCGGTCCCGACGACGTGCGCCAGGCTGTAGCCGTAGGCCACATGCTGGATCGCGTGCAGCAGCAACGCGAGCAGCATCCCGCCGACGCCTGCGCCGACGCCGGTCAGGACCGTGACGGCAGCCATCCGCGCGAACGGGCTGGCCGACGGCGAAGAAGAAGCGGGAGCGGACGGGAGATCGAGGCGCATGAGGTCGGCGAACGAGAATCGACAAGACGGCGCGCACCATGCACGCCGCCGTCAGGACCGCATCGTAGGCTTCGGCCTCTCATGAGACAAACGTATTTTTCTGATCAACTCATGCATTTTTCGAATGCACGAGCGGCGGCGACCCATGGCGGTGCGCGCCGCCGCCCCGATCGCACTACTGCGGATACGTGATGCGCTCCGGCTCCCGCCGCATGATCACCTTCCCGTGGCGCACCGACAGCGTGGCCTTCGCCTGCCGGCGCACGGCTTCGTAGTCGCTGTCCGCGTCGAGTACGACCAGATTCGCCGGCCGTCCGACCGCGATCCCGTAGCCGTCGCCGAGATGCATCGTCGTCGCGCTGTGATCGGTCACGAAGTCGAGGCAGCGCTGCAGGTCCTGGTAGCCCATCATGTGGCAGATGTGCAGCCCGGCGTCGAGCACGCGCAGGATGTTGCCGTTGCCGAGCGGATACCACGGATCCTTGATCGAATCCTGTCCGAAACACACGTTCAGGCCCGCGCGGTCGAGTTCCGCGACGCGCGTGACGCCGCGCCGCTTCGGAAACGTGTCGAAGCGCCCCTGCAAATGGATGCTCTCGGTCGGGCACGACACGAAGTTCAGGCCCGCTCGCTTCAGCAGCCGGAACAGCTTCGAGCAATACGCGTTGTCGTACGAACCCATCGCGGTCGTGTGGCTCGCCGTCACGCGCGCGCCCATCCCGCGCACGCGCGCTTCTTCCGCGAGCACTTCCAGAAAGCGCGACTGCGGATCGTCGGTCTCGTCGCAGTGCACGTCGACGAGGCAGCCGGTGCGCTCGGCCAGTTCCATCAGGAAGCGGATCGAGCTGACGCCCTGCTCGCGCGTGTTCTCGAAATGCGGAATGCCGCCGACGACGTCCGCGCCAAGCTCGATCGCCTGTTCCATCAGCGCGCGGCCGCCGTCGAACGACTCGATGCCTTCCTGCGGAAACGCGACGATCTGCAGGTCGATCAGCCCGCGCGCCTCGTCCTTCACTTCGAGCATCGCCTTCAGCGCGGCCAGCGTCGGATCGGTGACGTCGACATGGGTGCGCACGTGCTGGATGCCGTGATCGCGCAGCATGCCGATCGCCGCATGCGCGCGCGTCTTCGTGTCCGCATGCGTGATCGTCGCCTTGCGCTCGGACCAGCGCTCGATTCCCTCGAACAGCGTGCCGCTCATGTTCCAGGCCGGCTCGCCGGCCGTGAGCACCGCGTCGAGATGGATGTGCGGTTCGACGAGCGGAGCAATCGCGAGCCGGCCGCCCGCATCGACATCGCCGGCGCCGACGGCGGCCACCGGCGCGGCTTGCGCGTCGATCCGCGCGATTCTGTCGCCGTCGATGCCGATCGTGAACAGCCCGTCGCGACCGCGCAGGCGTGCATTGAAGAGATTCATGTGGGTCCAGGCGTCATGCGGCGCCAGCGCGCCGCGTGGTGGGGAAAACCGGCTCCGGCGATGCGTGCCGCGCTTAGTTGAAATCCTTGATCGTCAGGCCGGTGGCCGCGCTCATCTCGTCGTTCGTCACGTCGCGCACGTGCTTGCCGAACGTCCACACATGCCGGCCGGGATCGCGCGCGCGATACATGCGATCGCCGTAGAACTGGTCGGCCGGCGCCTGCAGGATCTCCGCGCCGGCCGCACGTGCGCGCTCGCAGTGCGCGTCGATGTCCGCGTCGTCGGGAAGGTGCACGTGGACGTGCTGCGTGTTGCGATCGCCGATGTCTTCCGGCGACGCGATGAAGTCGGCCCATGTGCCGCCGATCATGACGAGGCCGTCGCCGAATTTCATTTCGGCATGCGCGATGTCGCCTTCCGGCGTGGTGACGACGATCGAGCGCTCGAAGCCGAATGCCCGTTCGAGCCATGCCAGCGCGGCTTTCGGGTTGCGGTAGCACAGCGCGGAACTGAACGACGGACGGCGAGGCGTGGTCATCGGATGTCTCCGGATCTCGGCATGGGTCTGCTCATTCTCCACGCGCGCGGCGCGGCAATCAACTCCCGCACCGGTGACGCCCGTGTTGTCAATGCGCGACACGGCGAACGCCGCTGGCCTGCATCTCGCGTCGCGCCGTCGACGAAAACTCACGCCATCCGGCCTCCGCATCGATTTGTGAACGCCATGTGACGCACTCTTGCGCAACTCGCAACGGTGCACTCGCGCGCCGGCGGCCGCAATCGCGCGACCCCGCCCCTACACTTGCGCCGAACTTTGGTCACTCGTCCCACACGCAGGAGCAGTTACATGAACAAAACCCTGATTGCCGCCGCATCCGCCACCGCGCTGTTCGCCCCGCTCGCGCATGCACAGAGCTCGGTCACGCTGTATGGCCTGATCGATGCCGGCATCGCGTACACGAACAACGCGGGCGGCGCATCGCTGTGGCGCATGACCAGCGGCACCGTCAACGGCAGCCGCTTCGGCCTGCGCGGCACGGAAGATCTCGGCGGCGGCGTGAAGGCGCTGTTCGTCCTCGAGAACGGCTTCAACGTCAACAACGGCGCGCTCGGCCAGGACGGCAAGCTGTTCGGCCGCCACGCGTACGTCGGCCTGACCAGCAGCGGCTACGGCACGCTGACGCTCGGCCGCCAGTACGACACGATGGTCGACTTCGTCGCGCCGCTGTCCGCGACGGCCGGCGACTTCGGCGATACCGGCTTCGCGCACCCGTTCGACAACGACAACCTGAACCACTCGGTGCGCATCAACAACGCGGTGAAGTACACGAGCGACACGATCGCGGGCTTCAAGGTCGGCGCGCTGTACGGCTTCTCGAACTCGACGAACTTCGCTGGCAACCGTGCGTACAGCGTCGCAGCGAGCTACACGAACGGCCCGCTGAAGCTGGCCGGCGCTTACCTGCAGATGAACGGCACGAAGGGCTCGACGAGCGCGAGCCCGGGCGCGACGGACGTGGCCGAAGCGAAGAGCGTGAGCCAGGGCGGCTGGTCGGTGGGCGCGGACCGCATGCGCAGCTACGGCGGCGGCGTCAGCTACGTGTTCGGTCCGGCGACGGTCGGCTTCGTCTACACGCGTTCGCAGTACGACAACTCGGGCTCGTTCGGTTCCACCGGCCAGGTCGCATTCAACAACTACGACGTGAACGTGCGCTACGCGGTGACGCCGGCCGTCAGCCTCGGCGCCGCGTACGTATACACGGACGCCAGCGTGTCGAACCCGGACAGCAAGCACGGCACCGATCCGAAGTGGCACCAGGTCGACCTGCAGGCGGTGTACAAGCTGTCGCGCCGCACCGACCTGTACGCGGAAGCGATGTATCAGCACGCGTCGGGCCGCGGCTACCAGGCGTTCATCAACACGTCGGGCGGCGCATCGAGCACCGCGAACCAGATCGTCGGCACGATCGGCATGCGCACGCGCTTCTGAGTTCGGCGCCGCAGGACCGCATGTCGCCCGCCTGCCGCGAACCTGTCTTGACGGACGGGTTCGTGCAACGCGGGCGACGTGCATCAATGTTGTTCCATCTGGAAATCTGCTTGCCTGGAATCGGGGTTTTTGCGCCCGCGTGCGCTGCATAGACTGGCATCGATGGTTCGGATCACCCATCGATCGCCGGACCGGCCTCACACCCCGTCTACAGGAGAACATCGTGAAATCGCTCGTCGTTACCGCCGCCGCTGCCGTCCTGCTTGCCGCACCGGCCCTGTCGTTCGCTCAGTCCGCCAAGTCGCCCGTCACGCGCGCGCAGGTGCTGCAGGAGCTCTACGACCTCGAATCGGTCGGCTACAACCCGTCGCTCGGCGATGCCGGCAACTATCCGGACGACATCATGGCCGCGCAGGAACGCCTGGCGGCAAAACGGCTCGCCGAGCACAAGGCCGCGCATGCCGCATATGGCCCGGCCGGTGCGGGCGCAACCGAATCGGGCGTGGCCGTCAAGCCCGCGCTGTGAATGCATGACGCCACGCCGCGCCCGCATGACACGTGTCCTGCGGGCGCAACGTAGTTCGCGCGAACCGGTCCGTGACGACGGATGCGCCCGGACCGCGTGCCGTCGGGCACGCGGCCATCTTTTTACGTAGTCGCGTATTCGGCGTATTCGCCCTCAGGCGGCCTGCGGTTCCCGCTCGATCGCATTCAGCATCTCGACGTCGTGCGCGATCATTCCCGGCACCTGCGCACGCAGCATCTCGACCCAGGTGCGCACCTTCGCGTCGACGAAGCGGCGCGACGGATACAGCGCATACACGTTCATCTTCTGCAGGATGTGACCGGGCAGCACACGCACGAGCGTGCCCTCCTGCAACGCGTCGATCGCCGCATAGAGCGGCAGCATGCCGATCCCGATGCCGTCGCGAATCGCGAGCGCGAGCGATTCCGCCGTGTTGGTCTGCACCGGCCCCGCGACATGGATCTGCTCGACGCCCTCGGCGCCTTCGAGCACCCATTCGTGGGTCGGAAACGCCGGCGTGCAGAGCGTCAGGCACGCATGCGCGCCGAGATCCTGCGGCCGCGCCGGCGTGCCATGACGCTTCACATACTCCGGCGACGCGCACAGGATGCTGAAGGTCGAACCGAGCAGATGCGATACGAGCTCCGAATCGGGCAGCGACGACGCGGTCACGACCGCCATGTCGCTCGTGCCGTCGAACAGGTCGGGCATGCGCTGCGACAGCGACAGCTCGATCGATACGTCCGGATATTGCGTGTGATAGCGCGTGAGCGCGGGCATCACGTAGTGATGACCGACGCTCGCGAAGCTGTGCATGCGCAGCACGCCGGCCGGCCGCTCGTGCGCGCAGCTCGCCTCTTCCTCGGCGCGATCGACGTCGGCGAGGATCTGGCGGCAGCGCCGCAGATAACTTTCGCCGGCCGACGTCAACGCGAGGCGGCGCGTCGAGCGATTCATCAGACGGGTGCGCAGGCGCGCCTCGAGTTCCGACACCGCGCGCGACATCGCGCCCGTCGTCGAATTCAGCGATTGCGCGGCCGCGGTGAAACTGCCCGTCTCGACGACGCGCGTAAACACCCGCATGTTTTGTAGGGTATCCATTCCTGTGAGCCACCTGTAGCGGAGCCGCTATTTTCCTCCAGCGGATGCGACAGATTGTTACGCGCCCTGCAACTATCGTTTCCCTGCAGCTGCGTTAATGCCCGCGCGCCGCACTCCTACAATCGGCGCCTCATCAGTCGAATGGACCCGTCCGGACGCGCCGCGACACCGCACGCGCCCCCCTCTTTCTTCATGAAGCCACAACCTGCGATCGAGCGACCTTCCATCGAACCGGCACGATGGAGAACCTGGCTCGATCCGCTCGGCGGCGCCGCGCGCGACTGGGCCGCGAGCGACGGCCTGATCTGGCTGCATCTCGCCAAGACCGTGCTCGCCGCGCTGCTCGCGATGGGGATCGCGATGCGGCTCGAGATGTCGCAGCCGCGCACGGCGATGACGACCGTGTTCGTGCTGATGCAGCCGCTGTCGGGGATGGTGTTCGCGAAGAGTTTCTACCGCGTGCTCGGCACCGCGGCCGGCCTCGTCGGCGCGCTCGCGCTCGGCGGGCTGTTCGCGCAGCAGCCGGAGCTGTACATGGCCGGCATCACGCTGTGGATCGGCGGCTGCATCGCGCTCGCGGTCCGCAACCGCCATTTCCGCTGGTACGGGTTCGTGCTCGCCGGCTACACGGCCGCGCTGATCGGCCTGCCCGCGGTGATGACGCCGCAGACGCTGTTCCAGTCCGCGCTCACGCGCGCCGCGGAAGTCGCGCTCGGCATCGCGTGCTCCGGCGCGGTCAGCGCGTTGATTCTTCCCCTCAGCTCCGCGAAGGCGCTGATGCGCTCGCTGACCGCCCGTCACGTGAAGTTCGCGGCATTCGCGGCCAGCGCGCTGTCGGGCGATCTCGCACGCGGCGATTTCGAGCGGCGCTTCGCCGATTTCGTCGACGAGATCGTCGGCTTCGAGGCCAACCGCGCGTTCGCGTCGTTCGAGGATCCGCACATACGCGCGCGCAGCCGCCGGCTCGCGCGCCTGAACAGCGAGTTCATGAATGCCTGCACGCGCCTGCATGCGCTGCACCAGCTCGTCAAACGCTTGCGCGCGAACCGGTCCGACGCGGTGCTCGATGCGCTCGCGCCGCACATCGATGCGCTCGCGCAGCGGGTGACCGCGTTGCGCGACGAGCGGCAGCGCGGGATCGCGTCGACCACCGGCGCGCTGCTCGAACTGCGCCGCTTTCACGGCGCGCTGCCGAAGGCCGCGCGCGCGTCGCGCCGCGAGATCGAGGATCACGCGGCCGGCGGCCTGCTCGACTTCGACACCGCGATCGAGCTGATGTATCGCTTCATCGGCGAGTATCTCGGCTATGCCGACACCAACGCGTCGCTCGACCGCGACGATCATGCGTTCGAACGCTCGGTCACGCACTACGCGGTGAAAACCAATGCGTTCTTCGTCGGCTTCACGTTCCTGCGCACGCTCGTCGCCGTCGGCGCGATGAGCGCGTTCTGGATCGCGTCCGAATGGCCGAGCGGCTCGCTCGCCGTCATCGCCACCGCGATCGCGTGCGCGCTGAGCTCGACGTCGCCGCGTGCGCCGAAGTTCGTCGCGCAGATGGGCGTCGGCGCGGCGTTCGCGACGGCCGTCGGCTATGTGTTCCTGTGCTACGTCTATCCGAACATCGACGGCTTTCCGCTGCTGTGCGCGGCGCTCGCGCCGGTGCTCGGCCTCGGCGCGTTTCTCGCGATGCGTCCGGGCCTGTCCGGCTACGGGATTGGCTTCGCGGTGTTCTTCTGCCTGCTCGCCGGCCCCGACAACGCGATCGCGTATACGCCCGAGGTGCTGATCAACAACGGTTTCGCCATCGTCGTCGCGATGCTCGCGTGTTCGATCGTGTTCGCCGTGGTGTTTCCGACCCACATGCCGTGGCTCACGTCGCGCATCGCGCACGACCTGCGCCGCCAGGTCACGCTCGCATGCGAAGGCACGCGCGACGGCCTCGCCGCACGCTTCCAGTCAAGCACGCACGACCTGATGGCGCAGTTGCGCACGCTGCTCGTCAAGCGCACGCGGCAGCATCGCGACGCGCTGCGCTGGATGCTGTCGACGCTCGAGGTCGGCCATGCGGTGATCGACCTGCGCGACGAGCTGCACGGGTTCTGCGAATCGAAACCGCCACAGACGCAGCACTGGACCGCATCGATCGATGCGGTGCTGCGCGAGCTGCCGCGCTTCTTCGACGATCCGACGACGGGCCACCATGCGCGCACGCTGAAATCGGTGAATCTGGCGATCCGCGCCGCCCAGCACACGCTGCACGCGTGGTACGCGGTGCCCGACGAGCGCCGCCGCATGCAGCGCATCGTCGGCTGCCTGCACTTCATCCGCAGCGCACTGCTGGACAAGGACGCACCGTTCAATCGCCATCGTCACTGACCGTCGACGGGCGGGCGGCGGCGATCGATGCGCGCGCAACGTCATCCTTGTTCCGATTGGAAATAAGCTCTGCACCCGCGGTGATTAATCTCTAAGCAGTGCGAGCCTATAGTTTCCTCACTGCCAGCGAGACTGGCACTGACCCAGGAGAAACCCAAATGAAGCCGCTGCACCTCGCCCTCGTTGCCCTGTCGCTGACCGCCGCCGTCGCGCATGCCCAGCCCGCGCCGGTCGACGCCGCGCAGCAACCGGCGAACCGCGCCGAAGCCGTCCGGGCCGCGGGCCGCGTCGATCGTGCGCAATCGAAGCAGGAAGACCCGAACGCATGCGTCGGCCCCGTCAGCTTCTGCAACGTCTACTTCGGCAGCTGAGCATGACGCCGCGTCGCCACGGTCAGGCCCGCCGCACACGCATCGCACGCATTACATGCGCGCGCGCACGACGCGCCGGCCGATCGCCGCAACGACACTGTCCGCCACGCCGCTTCGATTGAAGCGGCGCATGCCGTTTCAGGCGCCGCGCCCCGGCCGCCACCCCACCTCGCGCAACGCATCCAGCAAACGCGCCTGCCCCAGCCCTTCGACCCGCGCGCCGCGCGATTCGACGTCGCTTCCCGCCACCAGCGCATTCACGATCGCTTCCTCCACTGCTTCCGCCGCCGCGACGAACAGCGCGGAGATGTGGTCGTTGTTCACCATCTTCACGGCCGTCGTCGGCACGCCCTTGCTGCCATAGTTCGCGGCCGGCAGCCCGTCGTTGCCCGTCGCGAACGCCAGGAAGATGTCGCCGCTCGAATCCTCGGTGCCGCCGCCAACGCGGGCCAGCCCGACGCTCGCCCGCTGCGCGAGGCGCGTGCACTGATGCGGCAGCAGCGGCGCGTCGGTCGCGATCGTGACGACGATCGAACCCATCCCGGCCTCGCCTTGTGCATCGGGCGCGCGAAATGGCGAATGCACGTGCCGCAACACCTCGCCGACCGGATAACCGGCCACGCGCAGCATCTCGCGCACGCCGTAGTTCGCCTGCACGAGCGCGCCGACGGTCCAGCCGCCCGCGTCGGCCGCGACCACGCGCGACGCGGTGCCGATGCCGCCCTTGAACTCGTGGCAGATCATCCCGGTGCCGCCGCCCACGCCGCCTTCGGCGACCGGCCCCGACTGCGCGGCGGCCAGCGCGCGCTGCACGTGCGCGGCGCTCACGTGCTGCCCCCAGATGTCGTTGAGCAGGCCGTCGTAGGTTTCCATCACGACCGGCATGCACCAGTACACGCGGCCGGCCGCCGCTTCGCGCTCGTTCGCGACCAGCGCATCGCGCACCGCGCCTACGCTGTGCGTGTTCGTATAGGCGATCGGGGTCGTCAGCAGGCCGGCTTCGCGGATCCATTCGAGCCCGGTCGCGTCACCGTTGCCGTTCAGCACATGGACGCCCGCGAAACACGGCGAATCGTGCGCGGCGCCGGCGCGCGGCTCGATGACCGTGACGCCGGTGCGGATCGACGCATCGCCGTTCTCGACGTTCAGCGTGCAATGTCCGACCCGCACGCCCGGTACGTCCGTGATCGCGTTGAAGCGGCCCGGCGTGCCGAGTCCGATGCGGATGCCGAGATCCCTCGTGCGCATGATGCAATTCCTCCGTCTTTCGATGGTTCGATAGTTCGATGTGTCGATATGGTCAGAGCGAGCGGAACGCATCGCTGTGGCGCGCCCAGACCGCATACATGACGAGCGCGGCCACCAGCAGCCCGCCGATGATGATCAGGTCGGTCGGCTTGGTCGCCGTCGCCAGTGTCGTGTAGAGCGTGTACGCGGCGCCCGCGACCGCGACGAGCGGCGTCACGGGCCACAGCGGCATCCGGTAATGATGCTCGACGTCGCGCCGCACGAGCCGGCTCGCCAGCGCGGCCAGCCCGACGACGAGGTAGATCAGCAGCAGCAGGTCGACCGTGAACGCGGTCAGCTCGTCGAGGCTCGACACGAACACCAGCCCCGACGACGGCACCGCCAGCGCGAGCGTCGCGAGCCACGGCGACTCGAAGCGCGGATGGATCGTCGAGAACGCGCGGTTGCAGGTGCGCGACCAGAGCGCATGCCGGCCGCTGCTGTACAGCAGGCGCCCCATCGTGATCACGATCGCGATGATCGCGTTGAACACCGACAGGAAGATCCCGCCGCTGACCACCCGCGACACCGCCGGGTTGCTCAGCGAACGCACGACATAGCCGATCGGGTCGGCGCTCTTCGTCAGCTCCGTCAGCGACGGCGCGCCGAGCACGATCGCGGTGAGCGGAATCAGCTCGACGACGAGGATCACCAGCAGCGAATAGATCACCGCCTTCGCGACGTTGCGGTTGCCGCCGCGCAGGTCTTCCGCGAGATAGGCGGCGGAGCCGAAGCCGTTGTAGCAGAAGATCGCCGTGCCGATCGCGGGCACGATCGCCGCGAGCGTGGCCGGCACCAGCGCATTGCCGCTCGCGACGACCGGCGCGATCAGCGCGTCGGCGCCGCGATGCGGAGAGCCGAAGCCGAGCCCCGCGATCAGCATCAGCACGCCGATCTCGACGACGAGGAACGCGCCCGTGATCCACGCATTCGTCTTGATGTTCAGCATCCCGAGCACGTAACTGAGCAGGACGATCGTGAGCGCGACCGACTGGTTGCCGAAGTGCGTGCCGAGCGCGTTGTTCAGGTACGGCGCTGCGCCGCTCGCGAGCACGGCCGGGATGAACACGCTGACGGACAGCACCGTGATGAACGTCAGGTAGCCGGGCAGCGTGCCGAACACGCGCTTGGCCATCACGTATTCGCCGCCTGCGCTGCGATGCGCGGCACTGAGCTCCGCGTAGCAGAGCGCGAACGCGAGCGCGAGCACGCCGCCGAGCAGGAACGACAGCACCGCGCCGCTGCCGGCCTGCTGGATCGCGAACGGCGCGATCACGAAGATCGAGCTTGCGGGCGTCACGCCCGACACGGTGATCATCACCGCATCGCGCACGCTGAGCGTCTGCGACAGCGCGCGCGGCGCGTGTTCCGTGGCAGGCGTCGCTTGCAGCGTGCCCGTCGATTCCGACATCATCGCCATTTCGTTCTCCTGTTGCTCCTACCCTGCACTTTTTTGAACACCCATACTCGGGCCCGATTGATTGCGTGGCAGTCTAGGAAGCCAAATTCAGGACCGCTATTCCCCCTTCGTGTTACACCCTTCGGTGGTGGTATGGATCGACTCTTCTCCGAAATCGCGATGCACCAGGCGCTTGGCCGCGCGATCGATCATCTGGGCCAGCCGCGCTTCTGGCGCTTCCTGGTGCTGCTGCTCAACGAAATGGTGCCGTTCGACAACGCGCTCGCGACCGCGATCGGCCGCGACGGCGTGCCGCTCGTGCTCGACGAATACGACACGGGCGGCTCCGACAGCGCGTCGCCGGTGCCGCTTTACCTCAATGGGTTATATCTGCTCGACCCGTTCCTGCAGGCCGCGCACGACGGGCTCGCCGACGGCTGCTACCGGCTCGAGGAAGTCGCGCCCGACCTGTTCCGCCAAAGCGAGTATTTCCTGAGCTACTTCCGCGATGCGGTCGGCGACGACGAAATCCAGATCCTGCTGCGGCCGAACCCCGACTTGCTGCTGTCGTTGTCGCTCGGCGCGTCGGCGCGCTTCGACGTCGAGCCGCTCGGCAAGCTGACGGCCGCGATGCCGTGGGTGCTCGCGACGATCCGGCAGCACTGGCGGCTGGTGGGCGATGCCGCGCGCACGACGCCCGACGACGATCTCGGCGCGCGCGTCGAGCAGGCGCTCGCGCGCTTCGGCGCGGGCGTGCTGACCGATCGCGAGATGTCGATCGCAAGAATGGTGCTGCGCGGCAATTCGTCGAAGGCGATCGCGGAGCGGCTGGCGATTTCGCCGGAGACGGTGAAGGTGCATCGGCGCCATCTTTACGCGAAGCTCGGGATCTCGTCGCAGCCGGAGCTGTTTTCGCGGTTCATTCAGGCGTTGGGGGAGGATGCGGCGGGCTGAGCGCGATGCCGCCGCGTCACGACGGTCCGACCGCCGCCGCCCGTCGTGTCGGCGCGATCGCCAGGTGCAGCGCGCGCTCGGGCCGCAGCGTCACGTTCAGCGTCGCGCGCGGCGCCGCCATGCCGGGCGGCACGGACAATTCATGACGCTGCAGGATCATGGCCGCCACCACCGTCATTTCCGTCATCGCCAGATGCTGCCCGAGGCATACGCGCGGCCCCGTGCCGAACGGCAGGTACGCGCCGCGCGGAATCGCCGGCGCGTCGTCGGCGAAGCGCTCGGGCCGGAATGCCTGCGGTTCCGGAAACCACCGCGCGTCGTGATGCATCAGCTGAATCGGCAGCATGAACAGCGTTCGCGCCGGAAACTGCCATGCGCCCAGCGCGACCGGCCGCGATGCGCGACGGCTGATCAGGATCGGTGCCGCCGGATACAGGCGCATCGTTTCCTCGAGCGTCTGCGTCAGATAGCGCAATGCGGCGCGCGTGTCGGCGGTCGGCGCGCGGCCGCCCAGCACGCGCACGACTTCGTCGCGCGCGGCGGCCTGCGTGGCCGGATTCGCGGCCATGTTCCACGCCCACCAGGTCAGCGTGGCCGCGGCCGTCTCGTGACCGGCCAGGAACGCCGTCATGCACTCGTCGTGCACGGCTTGCAGCGGCCAGGCGCGCACGTCGGCGCGGTGCAGCCGCAACAGGCGCGACAGCAGATCGTCCGGCCAGCCGTGCTCCGGCATGTCCAGACGCGCATGAAGTTGGCGGTCGATCAATCCGTTCAGCACCGCCAGCGCCCTCGCCTTGCCGCGCTTCCACGGCATCCAGTCCGGCACGCTGGCCGGCTGGTAGAACTCGGCGTTCGCGGCCGCGCTGACCGTGCGCACGGCTGCCTCGGCCACGCGCGCGTCCGCGCCGATCGCATCCGAGAACATCGTGCGCATGATCACGTCCATCGCAAGCGACGTCAGTGCACTTTCGATCGGCCAGTGCGCGTCGTGCGCGGGCCACTGCGCGAGCGCATGACCGGCCGTCGCGGCGATCGACGGCACGAAGGCCTGCACCGGTTTCGGCATGAAATTCGGCTGCAGCGCGTGCCGCTTGTCGCGCCATGCGTCGCCCTCTGCAATCAGCACGCTGTGCCCGTGAACCTGCGAAAACACGCGGATGCCGCGCTCCCAGCGCACGAACGCATCGTGATGCGTGACCAGCAACGCGCGCACGAGCGCCGGATCGGTCACGACCACCGCATGTTCGGGCCACATGCGCAGGTGCACGACGTCGCCATGCGCGCGCTGCCAGCCCGCGAGCGCACCGGTCAGGTCGCGCGACATCGCGCGCAGGAGCCGCCACCCCGTCAGGCCGGCACGCGGCCCCGGCGGCCATACGCCGGGCGGGTGAAGCGCGGGCGCCGCATCGGCGGCGTCCGCATCAAACGGGCATCGGGAAGAGGATCGTGTGTTCATGCGCCGGATTGTCCGGATCGACGCGCTGCGGGTCTTGAACGCAAACGACATCGACACGTGCGGCGCCGGTCCCTATACTCCGGCGTCATGCCCTTCGGTCCGTCTCCGACATTGCCGCCGTGTCCCGATCCGCTCGCGCGTGCGCCGCGCGTGCTGTGCGACGGCCGGTCGCCGCCCACGCGGCTGTATCAGCCGCCGGCTGCGCTGCAAGGCGCGGTCGTCGCGATCATCACGCGCGACACGCGCGGCTTCACGTTGAGCGACGCGCAGCGGCTCACGCATTTCCCCGCGTCGCCGATCGTCTGCCTGTCGTGGTATCGCGGCCTCGACGTCGGGCTCGTCCGGCGCACCGGCGACGGGCCCGTATGGCGGCCGTTCGGCGCATCGGCGACGCTGTCGGGCAGCCAGTCGATGCCGGTCGCGAGCTGGGCGCCGACGAGCGGACAAGGCGGCATCGTCTGCCTGCATGCCGATGCGGCACGCGCGCTGTTCGGCGTCGCGTTGCCGGCGATCCACGACACCTTCGTCGACGCGCATGCATGTCTCGACGACAGCTGGCGGCCGCTGCTCGATGCGCTCGCCGATGCCGAACACGACGACGACGCGCTGGCCGCGCTCGACCGCCACCTCGCGCCGCGCTGGCATGCGCTGCGCGGCAGCGTGTCGCCGCTGTCGTCGCTGCGCGATGCGGGGCGCAGTTGGGTCGGGCGTCTCGCGTCGAAAGCGCGCGAATGGCGGTACACCCACAGCCCGCGTCAGGTCGAACGGCGCATCAAGTCGTACAGCGGTCGCTCGTTGCGCGACTGGCAAACGCTGGTGCGCACCGAAGGCGTGTTCTTCGCCGCGCGCGACCGTCAGGACGCCGGGCAGCCGGTCGACTGGGCCGCGCTCGCGCTGGACGAGGGATTCGCCGACCAGGCACACCTGAGCCGCGCGACGCGGCGCATCACGGGCTTCTCGCCGACCGAGTTCGTACGACGCTTCGCCGAGGACGAATCGTTCTGGATGTACCGGCTCTGGGTGTGACGGGCCGCGCCCCGTCACGCGTCAGCCGCCCGATTCGATGAACCCGCCCTCGGGCGCCTGGTGCGGCACGTACCAGCCGAAATACACATCGGCCTCGACGATCCGGCCATCGCGGACACGCAACCGCTCCGCATTCCGGAACCGCCTGCCGGCTGTCGTGTCGGCCTCGTACACCACGAACACGTATTCGCCATGCACGGCGACGTCGACGAACTCGAAACCGGCGAGCATCGCGCTGTTCGGCCAGCAGCGCGCCAGATACGCGTCGCGGTCGAGCCGGTTGTCGAGCGGGCTCGTGAAATGGAAGTCCGGTGCGATCAGCGCTTCGATCGCGTCGCGGTCCTTGTCGACGTACGCGCGATAGCTGGCGCGCGCAACGTCACCGGGGTCGTCTGTCATTGTCGTTACCTCCGCGAAGGACGGGGCCGACGCGACAGCCCGCGTCGCCCCGAGGCATCGATCAAACGCTTGCGGGCGGCACGACCGACCACGACCGCCCCCGCAGGCACCTATGCGCGCACGCCCGGCCCGATGCCATTCACGAAAACCCGCACCGGGCGATCGCCGCGACCGCCTGCGCGCGCCGATGCCGCGGTTGCCCGTTTCCGCACGCACGGGCATGATGTCCGCCAGCGTGCCGGCCGCGGCCGCCGGCTTCGGCGGTCGTCGGCGCCGCGATCGGCTTGCCGCCCATGCGCCGCCTCCGGCATCACCGAGCAATCCGCGTGCCGGCCCCGGCCGCTCACCTCACCGAGTCCATGTCACTACGCGCATTCCGAACGCTGGTCGCGATCGCCCGATACCGCACCTTCGCGCGCGCCGGCGAAGCGATCGGACTCACGCAATCGGCCGTGAGCCTGCAGATCAAGACGCTCGAAAGCGAATACAACGTCCGGCTGTTCGACCGTTCGCGCCGCCAGCCGGTACTCACCGAAGCCGGCAACATCCTCGTCGCGCAGGCCGAGCAGGTGCTCGCGATGGTCGACCGGATTCCCGATGCGCTCAGCGACGAGAAGAAGCTCGTCGGCCGCCTGCGGATCGGCGCGATCCAGACCGCGCTGTCCGGCCCGCTGCCCGACGCGCTGCTCGCGCTGCGCGCCGCGCACCCGTCGTTGCGCGTGCACGTATCGGCCGGCATGTCGGCCGAACTGGCGAACCGCGTCGCGGCCGGCGAACTCGACGCCGCGATCACGACGCGCCCCGTGCGCCCGCATCCGGCGGAGCTGACGTGGACCACGCTGTACGAAGACCGCTTCTGGCTGCTCGCGCCGCCGCAGCATGCGGAGCGCGACGCGGGCACGCTGCTCGAGGCGTTGCCGTTCATCCGCTTCGACGCGCAGGCGTGGGCCGGCCGGATGATCGCCGCCGAGTTGCGCCGCATCGGCGTGCGCGTACGCGAGGAGATGGTGCTCGACAGCGCGGAGACGATCGCGCGGATGGTCGCGCGCGGGCTTGGCGCGGCGATCGTCGCGCTTCCCGACTCGACGCTCGCGCGGCTGCCGCCCGTCACGCGCTTGCCGTTCGGCCAGCCGCAGATGGGCCGCGAGGTCGTGCTGCTCGAACATCAGTCACGGCCGGCCGAGCGTTTCGCGCGTGCGCTGGCCGCCGAAGTCACCGCGTCATCAATGAGAATTTCTCATTGAACGCCCGATAATTAACCATTATTCCTGCTGCGTCTGCGTGTTAACTTGGGGGCATCGTCACTCTTTCGATTGCGTGTCGCCATGTTGCCCGCCGGATGGATTCCCGCTTCGTTCCGCCGCTTCTCGCGCCTGCCGTCCGGCCCGTGTCGCCTGAAGGCGCGTCGATGATCGGCCCGATCCTGCTCGCGCTGGCGCCGGTCGCGCTGCTGGTCGCGCTCGGCCACGGCCTCCGGCGCACGGGCTTCATCGGCGATGCGTTCTGGCCGCACGCCGAGCGGCTCTGCTACTACGTGCTGCTGCCCGCGCTGTTCGCGAACAGCCTCGCGAATGCGCGGCTGCAGGCACTGCCCGTCTTGCCGCTCGCGGCGGCGCTGGTCGGTTCGACCGTGCTCGTCGCGGCGCTTCTGCTGCTGGTCCGCCGCTTCGTTTCTGTGGACGGCGCCGGGTTCACGTCGGTGTTCCAGGGCGCGGTGCGCTTCAACAACTATGTCGGCACGGCACTCGCCGCCGGACTCTTCGGCGCGCACGGAATCGCGCTCGCGGCCGTGTGCGTCGCGGCGATCGTGCCGACCGTGAACCTGATGTGCGTGCTGGTGTTCGCGCGCTACGGCGACACGCGGCTCGGCGCGTGGGCGCTCGTGCGCCAGATCCTGTCGAATCCGCTGGTCGTCGGGTGCGCGCTGGGGATCGCGATGCAGGTCGCCGGCATCGCGTTTCCGGCCGCCGTCGAACCGGCCGTGCGCGCGCTCGGCGCCGCCTCGATGCCGCTCGGCCTGCTGTGCGTGGGCGCGGCGCTGAAGTTCGACGCGGCGCGCGAATGGATGCAGCCGATGTGCATCGCGTCGGCGTTCAAGTTCATGGCGATGCCGCTCGCCACGCTCGCGGCCGGCCGCCTGTTCGGGCTCGGCGATGCCGCGCTGACCATCGCGCTGCTGTTCCAGGCGCTGCCGACATCGTCCTCGTCGTACATCATGGCCCGCCAGCTCGGCGGCGACGCGCCGCTGATGGCCGGCATCACCGCGTTCCAGACGATCGCCGCCGCGCTCGCGATGCCGGCCGTGCTGACGGCGCTCGCGTCGGCGCCGGTGTTTCGCTGACGGCCCGGCATTGCGGCGCGTCGCTGACCTGTCGAGGGAGCGCGGCCGCAGGAGGCCCGTTCGACTCACGAAGGTTCGGGGACGGATGGCAAATCCCGCCGCACGGGTGCAACCGCCGCGTCGTTGCGCGAGATACACGCATCGCCGATGCGCCCCCCGTTCTTCTCGCAGCCCCGCCAAAAACCGCCTATGGTGAATGAAGCGGGTCCGTGCCTCCGCCATTCGACTTCACGTCGCTCGCACCGGCGGCCACGGCGCCGCGTTCCGGCACCATTCCCCGCAGTCGCGCGCACGCCCGGCCATGCGTGCGGCTGCGCCGCCCACCGGACCACAAGGAGGTAATCATGAAAGCCGTGCTGCTCGTCAGCTCCGCCGTGCTCGCCATGGCGTCCGTTTCAGCCTCGGCTCAAGGCTCGATCACCAAGGTCGAAAACGGCGCGCTCGTCGCCGCGAACGGCATGACCGTTTACGCATTCGACAAGGACAAGCCCAACGCCGGCACCAGCGCCTGCACGGGCCAATGCGAATCGATCTGGCCGCCTTACAAGGCCAGCGCGACCGACGTCCCGGTCGGCCCCTACACGATCGTCAAGCGCGACGACGGCAGCCCGCAATGGGCCTACAAGGGCAAGCCGCTGTATTTCTTCGCGAAGGACATGAAACAGGGCGACCGCAACGGCGACAACTTCAAGAACATGTGGCACGTGGTCGCGCCGTAAACGTGCCTTCCCCGTCTTCGGTGTCGGCACGGCCGCCGCACGTGTGAAAAGGCCCGCCCCGGTCGTCGACCGGGGCGGGCCTGTGCGTCTTTACGCCGGCCGCATGGCGTCACG
This sequence comes from Burkholderia sp. BCC1640, assembly GCF_902833125.1. Lineage (NCBI taxonomy): Bacteria > Pseudomonadati > Pseudomonadota > Betaproteobacteria > Burkholderiales > Burkholderiaceae > Burkholderia > Burkholderia sp. BCC1640. Next base: position 162,904 of record NZ_CADFEF010000002.1, read on the forward strand.
TCGCGGCCGGATCACGCGTCAGCGGTTCGACGGGAAGCTGAACACCGTCCCTTCGCGCACGCCGGCCGACGGCCAGCGCTGCGTGATCGTCTTGCGCTTCGTGTAGAAGCGCACCGCATCCGGGCCGTACGCGTGCAGATCGCCGAACAGCGAGCGCTTCCAGCCGCCGAACGAGTGATACGCGACGGGCACCGGCAGCGGCACGTTGATGCCGACCATGCCGATCTGGATGTTGTCGCTGAAGTAGCGCGCCGCTTCGCCGTCGCGCGTGAACAGGCACGTGCCGTTGCCGTATTCGTGCGCGTCGATCAGCGCCATCGCCTCGTCGAGCGACTTCAGGCGGATCACGCCGAGCACCGGCCCGAAGATCTCGTGCTGATAGACCGGCATGCCGGGCTTCACGTTGTCGAACAGGCACGGGCCGAGGTAGTAGCCGCCGTCGTGGCCGTCGACCTTCACGCCGCGGCCATCGACGACGAGCGTCGCGCCCGCTTCCACGCCCGCGTCGACGAAGCCCGTCACCTTCTCGAAATGCTGCTTCGTGACGAGCGGCCCCATGTCGACGCCCGCACCGTCGCCCGGGCCGACCTTCATCTTCGCGATCTCGGCCTTCAGGCCGTCGATCACCTTGTCGCCCGTTTCGTCGCCGATCGCGACGACCAGCGGAATCGCCATGCAGCGCTCGCCGCACGAGCCGTACGCGGCGCCCATCAGCGCGTTCACCGCGTTGCCGATGTCGGCGTCGGGCATCACGACCGCGAAGTTCTTCGCGCCGCCGAGCGCCTGCACGCGCTTGCCGTGCGCGCAGCCGGTCGCGTAGATGTATTCGGCGATCGGCGTCGAGCCGACGAAGCTCACCGCCTTCACGCGCGGGTCGGTCAGGATCGTGTCGACCGCTTCCTTGTCGCCGTTCACGACGTTCAGCACGCCCGGCGGCAGGCCGGCCTCGAGCGCCAGCTCGGCCATGCGCAGCGTCGACGACGGCGTGCGCTCCGACGGCTTCAGCACGAACGTGTTGCCGCACGCGACGGCCATCGGCCACATCCACAGCGGCACCATCACCGGAAAGTTGAACGGCGTGATGCCGGCCGCGACGCCGAGCGCCTGGAATTCGCTCCACGAATCGATCGCGGGGCCGACGTTCTTGCTGTGCTCGCCCTTCAACAACTCGGGCACGTAGGTCGCGTATTCGACGTTCTCGATGCCGCGCTGCAATTCGCCCATCGCGTCGGCGAGCACCTTGCCGTGCTCGGCGGTGATCAGCGCGCACAGCTCGTCCGCATGCTCCTCGAGCAGCGTCTTGAAGCGGCTCATCACGCGTGCGCGCTTCAGCGGCGGCGTGTTGCGCCACGCCGGGAACGCGGCCTGCGCGGACGCGATCGCGGCTTCGACGGTCAGCTTGTCGGCGAGCGCGACGCTCTTGTGCGATTCGCCGGTGGCCGGGTCGAACACCGGCTGGACGCGGCTGCCGCCGTCGACGCGCTTGCCGTCGATCAGATGGCCGACGGTGGAGGTCACATTGCTGTCGTGTTTCATGTTTCTGGCTCTGTCTCGTGAATTCGGTTGTCGCGCAGCACGGGCCGCGCTCAGTTCACTTCGTTCAGCGCGTCGGACAGCGCGTTCACGAGGTTGTCGATCTCGCGCTTTTCCGAGATGAACGGCGGCGCGAGCTGGATCGTGTCGCCGCCGTAGCGCACGTAGAAACCCTTCGCCCAGCAGCGCATCGCGATCTCGTACGGGCGCCGTGCCGGCTCGCCCGGCAGCGCCGCGATCGTCAGGCCGGCCGCCAGCCCATAGTTGCGGATGTCCGTGATATGGCGCTGGCCCTTCAGCCCGTGCACGGCCGCCTCGAAATGCGGCGCGAGATCGCGCACGCGGGCCACCGCGTCTTCCTTCACCAGCAGGTCGAGCGCCGCGACGCCGGCCGCGCACGCGACCGGGTGCGCCGAATACGTGTAGCCGTGCGGGAACTCGAGCATGTATTCGGGGCCGCCCGCGGCCATGAACGTGTCGTAGATTTCCTTCGTCGCGATCACGCCGCCGAGCGGCTGCACGCCGTTGGTCACCTGTTTCGCGAAGTTCATGATGTCCGGCACCACGCCGAACGCGTCGGCGCCCGTCATCGCGCCGGCACGGCCGAAGCCCGTGATGACTTCGTCGAAGATCAGCAGGATGTCGTGCGCGGTGCAGATGTCGCGCAGGCGCTTCAGATAGCCCTTCGGCGGCACGACCACGCCCGCCGAACCCGAGAACGGCTCGACGATCACGGCCGCGATGTTCGATGCGTCGTGCAGCGCGATCAGGTCGAGCAGGCGGTCGGCCAGATCGGCGCCGTGCTCGGGCATCCCGCGCGAGAACTTGTTCTCGGCCAGTTGCGTGTGCGGCAGGAAGTCGGCGTCGATCCCCTGGCCGAACAGCTTGCGGTTCGGCCCGATCCCGCCGACCGAGATGCCGCCGAAGTTCACGCCGTGATAGCCCTTCTCGCGGCCGATCAGGCGCGTCTTCGTGCCCTTGCCCTTGGCGCGCCAGTACGCGCGGGCCATCTTCAGCGACGTGTCGGCCGCTTCCGAGCCCGAGCCCGTGAAGAATACGTAGTCGAGGCCGGCCGGCGTCAGGTCCTTGATCTTGTTCGCAAGCTCGAACGACTTCGGATGACCGAACTGGAACGCCGGCGCGTAGTCGAGCTGCGCGACCTGGCGGCTCACGGCTTCCGTGATTTCCGTGCGGCCGTGACCGAGACCCGTGCACCACAGGCCCGACAGGCCGTCGAAGATCTTGCGGCCTTCGCCATCCGTGAAATACGCGTCCTTGGCCGACACGATCATGCGCGGATCAGACTTGAACTGGCGGTTCGCCGTGAACGGCATCCAGTGGGCGTCGAGCCAGGCGGCGTCGGTGCGGAGGTTCGTCTCGTCCTGCTGGCTGGCGGTGATCGTGTCGGTCATGTCGGTCGGCGCGGCGCGCCCCTCCTTCTTGTGATGATGTTGCGCATTGTCGGGAGGCCAATTAGTCTCTTCAATATCGCAATATCAATGTTCACTTGCGCAATTATGCAAGCAAAGAAACCGAAGAGCCGCGCGCTGCTCGGGCAGCTCAGCGACATGGATCTGCGGCTGCTGCGGGTCTTCAAGGGCGTCGTGCAGTGCGGCGGGATGGCGGCGGCCGAACTCGAGCTGAATATCGGCATCTCGACGATCAGCCGGCACGTGAAGGATCTGGAAACGCGCCTCGGCCTCGTGCTGTGCCGGCGCGGCCGCGCGGGCTTCACGCTGACCGCCGAGGGACAGACGGTGTACGAGGAAACCTTGCGACTGCTTGCGTCGATGGAGGCATTTCGCAGCAGGATCGATGGCATTCACGACAAGATGGGCGGAGAACTGCACGTCGCCGTATTCGACAAGACCGCCACCAACCCGAACGCGCGGCTTGGCGACGCGATCCGCCAGTTCACGGACGAAGCGCCCGACGTCGCGCTGAACCTGCATGTCGCGTCGATCAACGAGGTCGAGCGCGGGATCATCGACGGCAGCTATCAGGTCGGGATCATCCCCGCGCACCGCAGCTCGGGCAGCCTCGTGTATTCGGAACTGTTCGACGAACGGATGCTGCTGTACTGCGGCCGCCAGCATCCGCTCTTTGACGCGCCGCACGGCAAGCTCACGTGGACGACGATCCGCAACCACGCGTTCGCCGGCCTCGGCTTCCATTCGCCGAACATGGAGCTGAGCCATCGCGCGAAGCTCACGCGCAGCGCGACGGCATCGGACCAGGAATCGATCGCGACGCTGATCCTGTCCGGCCGCTATCTCGGCTTCCTGCCCGACCATTACGCGGAGAGCTTCGAAAACAAGGGGTTGATGCAGCCGATCGCGCCGCACCGCTTCAACTACCGGTGCCGGTTCGTGAGCCTGCTGCGGCGCTCGCCGCGACCGACTCGGGCAGCGCTGCTGTTCCAGTCGTGCCTCGAAGCGGCACATGCGGTGGCATGGCCGGGCGACGACGGCAGCGACGCGTAGCCGCGTTCAGGTTTCGCGGGCGGCGCCGTCCGCCCAGAGGCTGCGGCCCGATCCGGCTCTGCGATAATGCGCACTTCCCGTTTCCGCTCGCCTCCCGCCATGACGCAGCCGTCCGCCCCGCTCCCGACCGACCTGCCGCCGATTTCGTGCCTGCCCGGCGACGCGCTGCCATGGCTGCCGATGAGCGCCGACCTGCCGGGGCTCGCGATCAAGTATCTGCATATCAATGCGGCGGAAGACACGCTGACCGCGCTGCTGAAGATGCCGGCCGGCGGCACGCTGCCGCGCCATCGCCACGATGGCGAGGTCTTCGTCCATACGCTGCAGGGTGCGTGGCGCTACCGCGAATACGAGTGGATCGCGCAGGCCGGCTCGACGGTGCTCGAACCGGCCGGGTCGGTGCATACGCCGGAAACGCTCGGCGCACCCGGCGACGACGTGATTACGCTCAACGTGATGCGCGGCGATCTGGTGCTGCTCGACGACGACGGCCGCGAGACCGCGCGCGAGAATTGCCGCGTCGCGCTGCTGCGCCAGCGCAAGCATGCGCGCACCGCGCCGCACGATGCGGCGCCGTTCGTCACACGGTAATCGCGCGGCAAGACGGGCGACATCGTCGCATCACGATCCGCACGGCGCCGGCACTCGCCAACACGCGCATGAATGACTGCCGGCGCACTTCACCACCCAAGCCGCCCCCGGCGGCATTACCGAAAGCGCCGGAAAAATCGGCGAATATCGTCGGCCAGCAGTTCCGGCTCCTCCATCGCGGCGAAATGGCCGCCGCTCGGCATGTCGGTCCACTGCACGACGTCGAACACGCGTTCGAGCCAGCTGCGCGGCGGACGACTGATTTCCTTCGGAAAGCGCGCAAATGCGACGGGCACCGCCACGCGCTGCCCGGCCGCGAAGCGCATCGGCTGCAGCCGGTTTTCCCAATACATCTGCATTGACGAGCCGATGCAGCCGGTAAACCAGTAGAGCGAGATACCGGTCAGCAGCGTGTCGTGCGAAAACCGCTTTGCGACGTCGCCGTCGCAATCGCTCCACGTGCGGAATTTCTCGGCGATCCATGCGGCCAGCCCGGCTGGCGAATCGTTGAGCGCGACGGCCAGCGTCTGCGGCTTCGTCATGTGCACGTGCGCGTATCCGCCCTCCAGCGCAACCCACTCTCCACGCTGCGTCACAAAGGCGCGTTCGTCCTCGGTCAGCGGGGAAGCCGCGTCGGTCGGCGGCTCGTAGTTGCCGGGCAGGTAGTTCAGATGGATGCCGTTCACCACGTCGGCATGTCGCGCGCCGAGCGCAATCGACACGCCCGCGCCGAGATCGCCGCCTTGCGCGCCGAAGCGACGATATCCGAGCCCGGACATCAACGTCGCCCAGCGGTCGGCGACCTGAAATGCCGACATGCCGGGTGCCGCGGGCGCGGGCGAGAACGCGAAGCCGGGAAGCGACGGCGCGACCACGTCGAACGCGTCGTGCGGATCGCCGCCGAACGCGGCCGGATCGCACAGGCGATCGATCAGCGCGTCGAATTCGAGTACGGAGCCCGGCCAGCCGTGCGTGATGACGAGCGGATACGGCTTCGGCCCCGCCCCACGCCGATGGATGAAATACACGCGTTGCCCGTCTGCGTCCGCGACGAACTGCGGCTGCCGGTTCAGCGCACGCTCCGCCGCCCGCCAGTCGAAGCCCTCGCGCCAGTACGCAACCAGTTCGTGCAGCCACGCGCCATCCACACCCTGCTGCCACGGCGCGGCGGGTGTCAGCACCGGTGCGCGCGTGTCGCGCAGGCGCCGACGCAGGTCATCGAGCGCGTGATCGGGAATCGCAATGCTGAACGGGGCGGCGTGCATGGTGTCTCCTCGCGAGGAATGCCGGAGATTCTGCGCGATTTTTCCGACCCGCGCTGGCGGCGCGCCCGCGAGCGTCAGCCCGTTTCGCGCTCGTCCGCCCGCGCGTCGCGCCGCACGGCCTGCGGCGGCACGCCGAAGCCGCGCACGAACGCATCGCGCAGGTGGCGCCGGTCGCGGAAACCGTTCTCCTTCGCGATCACATCGAGCGAATGCCGGCTCTGCTCGATCATCAGCCGCGCGGCTTCCAGCCGCAGCCGCTCGATCGCCTTCGCCGGCGACTGCCCAGTTTCGAGCGTAAACACGCGGCTGAACTGGCGCGGACTCAGGTGGACGGCGTCGGCCAGTTCCTCGACGGTCAGCGCGCGGCCGAGATTCCGCCGCGCATAGTTGAGCGCGTTCTGGATCCGGTCCGATTTCGGCGCGAGGTCCAGCATTTCCGAATGCTGCGACTGTCCGCCCGCACGGCGCTGATGCATTACGAGCTTGTGCGCGACCGAGCGCGCGGTGTCCGCGCCGAGATCCTTCTCCACCATCGCGAGCGCCAGGTCGAGGCCGGCCGTCATCCCGGCGGACGTCCAGATCGGGCCGTCGACGATGTAGATCCGGTCCTCCTCGACACGAATGTCCGGAAACTGCTGCTGCATGCCGCGTCCGTACGCCCAGTGCGTCGTCGCGCGGCGCTGCGCGAGCAGCCCGGCCTCGGCGAGCACGAACGCGCCCGTGCAGATGCCGGCGATGCGCCGCGCGCGCGCGTTCGCGCGTCGCAGGAACGCGACGACGCCGGCCGGCGCCGGCGACGCGAGCGGATCGTTGACGCCCGCGACGATCCACGTATCGACGTCGATCCGCCCGCGCAGCGCGCGCGTCGCGACCGGCAATCCGAGCGACGAAGGCACGCCGCCGCCGTCGACGGAATAGTTGTCCATCACATAGAACGGCTCGCCCGCGATCATGTTCGCGTACTCGAACACCGATTGCGCGGCGAGCGCCATGATCTGGAAGCCGTCGCTGATCAGAAAACCGATGCGGTGCATGCGTATCTCCAGTAGCGGGGCATGATCGTGACGACCGGCCCGATGTCCGAAATCATACCCATCTACGTCATTTGTGTCGCCGCGATTCGAGGCCAGAATGCCTTCACGCACTCACCCTTTCCTCGACATGGAGCGACATCATGACTGAAGCACATCGCGGTACCGCCGTCATTACCGGCGCATCGTCCGGCATCGGCGCGATCTATGCGGATCGCCTCGCGCGCCGCGGCTACGACCTGATCCTGGTCGCGCGCAACCGCGACCGGCTGGCCACGCTCGCCGAGCGCATCACGAACGACACGCAGCGCAGCGTCGAGATCGTCGGCGCGGACCTCAACGACCGCGCGGCGCTCGCCGCCGTCGAGGCGAAGCTGAAGCAGGACGCGAGCATCACGCTGCTCGTCAACAACGCGGGCGTCGGCACGCACGCGCCGCTGCTCGACAGCGACGTCGACGCGATGACGCGGATGATCGACCTGAACGTGACCGCGCTCACGCGCCTGACCTATGCCGCCGTGCCCGGTTTCGTCGCGCGCGGCCGCGGCGCCGTGATCAACATCTCGTCGATCGTCGCCCTGTCGCCGGAAACGCTCAACGGCGTCTACGGCGGCAGCAAGGCATTCGTGCTCGCGTTCAGCCAGTCGCTGCACCACGAACTCGCGGAACAAGGCGTGCAGGTGCAGGCCGTGCTGCCAGGCGCGACGGCGACCGAGTTCTGGCAGACCGGCGGCCTGCCGCTCGAACACCTGCCGAAGGAGATCGTGATGTCGGCGTCCGACCTCGTCGACGCGGCGCTGGTCGGCTTCGATCGCGGCGAACTCGTGTCGATTCCGTCGCTGCACGCGGCCGGCGAATGGGATGCGTACGAGGCCGCGCGCCGCACGATGGCGCCGCACCTGTCGACGGATTCGCCGGCGCCGCGCTATACGGTTGCGCGCTAGTCGCGCAGTACCCGCGTCGCGCCCGTGCTGTCCGGGCGCGACGCTTGCGAATCGAAGCGCGTCGACGGCGCTTGCGCCACCGCAGCCGTCGACGCCGCGACGCATTCCGGACCCTGCGTTGCGTTCCCGCCAAAGCCGGTTTCACCCCGCTTGCCACGCATTTTCCGCGACGATAAGCTTCGCGATTGCAACTCCCGAAGCAGCGCCACGCGACATTCGTCCGATGATCGGCGCAATCGACCGTCGCGGAATTCGACCATGCGGTTCCGAATGTTCACCTCCGGGGCCGGCGACACACCCGGCTCCTCTCGCGTCCCCGCCGACGATCGCCCGGCGCTCGCGCCGTTGCCAGAACTCGAGACCGTGTGCCGGCTCGCCCGCGCGCATGTCGGCACGGCCGGCGCGTTCGTCACTTTCGCCGAAGCCGGCACGCAGCGCGTGGCGGCGTCCGACGGAACGCTGCCCGCCACGCTGCCTGCCGTGCACTTCCCGCCGCGTGTCGAGCGCGTCTCGGCGTCCGACCGCCGATTCATCACACCCGAGGCGAGTGGGCTCCCGCTCGACGCGCCGCACGTCGTCACGGCCTGCGAACTGATTGCGGCCGACGGCACCACACCTGGCGCACTGTGTATCGTCGGCGACGCGGGCCTGATGCTCGACGCCGCGCAACGGGCTTTCCTGCATGACCTGGCCACGCTCGCGGAACACGCGATCGCCCGCGCGAATGCACAGGCCGCGCTGCACGAACGGCTCGGCGGCATAGAAGAACGCAGCGCGCTGACCACGCTCGCGCTGACCGAAAGCGGCACCGGCATGTGGGACCGCAACGTGGAAACCGGCGAGATCCATTATTCGGCGGCCTGGAAGGCGCTGCTCGGCTACGAGCCCCACGAACTGACGAGCCGGATCGAGGATGCGTACGAACGGCTGCACCCGGACGATGTCGCCGACGTGAAGGCCGCGATGCTCGCGCATTTCGAAAGCCGCACCGACAGCTATGCGGTCGAGCACCGCATCCGCTGCAAGAACGGCACGTACAAATGGATCTGCAGCCGCGGCAAGGTCATCGCCCGCGACAACAACGGGCGTGCGTTGCGCATGGTCGGCACGACCACGGACATCACCGCGCTGCGCGAACTCGCCGGCCGGCTGAGCGACTCCGTCACACTCGTGACGAACCTGACCGACCAGGTCCCCGGTCTCGTGTTCCAGCTGCGGCAGACCGCCGACGGTCGCCGATTCTTTTCGTACGCGAGCGCGGGCGTGCGCGACATCTACGAACTGACGCCCGAGCAGATCTCCCGCGACGCGGACGCGGTCGAGACCCGGATTCATCCGGCCGACCTGGTCGCGTACCGCCAGTCGCTGCTGGCGTCGGCGGAGCGACTGACGCCGTGGCGGCTCGAATACCGCGTGCTGCTGCCGGATCAGGGGATGCGCTGGCGCGAAGGCGACGCGCGCCCGCAACGCACGCCGGACGGCGGCACGGTCTGGCACGGCTTCATCACGGATGCGACCGAGCGCAAGCACATCGAGACCGAGCTGCACCGGATGGCGACGACCGATCACCTGACCCAGCTGTCGAACCGCCACGCGTTCATGCGGCAAGGCGAAGCCGCGTTGCGCCGCGTGCGCGCCACCGGCCAGGACGCCGCGGTGCTGATGCTCGATCTCGACCACTTCAAGGCGCTGAACGACCGCTGGGGACATCCGGTCGGCGATCGCGCGCTCCGGCATTTCGCGCGGCTGCTGCTCGCGGAAATCGGGCCGGACGGCATCGTCGGGCGCATCGGCGGCGAGGAATTCGCGATCGTGCTGCCGCACGCCGGGATCGATGCGGCGTGCGCGCTCGCGCTGCGCGTGCAGCAGCGCGCGGCCGACGCGCGGCTCGTGCACGAGGACCAAGTGCTGGCGCTGACCGTCAGCATCGGCATCGACGCGATGCGGACGTCCGACTTCGGCGCGTACCAGGCGCTGTCGCGCGCGGACAAGGCGCTGTATGTCGCGAAGGAACGCGGCCGCAACCGGGTCGAGGTGTATCGCCCCTAGCCGCGCACCGCGCCGGCGCATCCCCCGATCAACGCGACGCGCGCGCGACCGCGCCGCCGAATGCGCACGCGGCGACGTGCCAGCGACGCTCGCGCTTGCGGTCCGGGCGCCGCGCGATCACGATCATCGCCCGGCCGTGGTTCAGGCCCGCCGCGCAGGTTCGCCCTTCACGCCGAGCATCAGCGCGGCGCCGCTCAGCGCGAGCAGCGCGGCCAGCAGATACACGGCGAGATCCATGCTGCCGGTGCGCGTGCGGATCAGCCCGATCACCCACGGGCTGACGATGCCGCTCGTGATCCCGATGCTGCTGATCAGCGCGATCCCGGCCGCGGCCGCGTTGCCCGACAGATAGCGGGTCGGCACGGCCCAGAAGATCGGCAGCGCGGCGAAGATCAGCGTCGCCGCAATCGACAGGCACGCGAGCATCGCCGCGAAGCTGTGCAGGTGCAGCGTCAGCGCCGCGAGTGCGAGCCCGCCGCCGATCGTGCAGCACGCGAAATGCTTGCGGCGCTCGCCGGTGCGGTCCGAGCGGCGCGCGATCAGGATCAGTCCCACCGCGCCGACCGCGTTCGGCACGACCGTGTAGAGGCTCACGGCCACGACGTCGGTCACGCCGAAATCGCGGATCATCAGCGGCATCCAGAAATTGAGCGTCAGCGACGCGCAGGTCAGCGAGAAATAGATGAACGCGAACAGATAGACGCGCGGGTTCGCGAGCGCGGCCGCCAGGCTGCGCGTGTCGTGCGCGCCATGCGCACGGCCGTCGCCGCACAGCGCGGCGACGCGCGCCTTTTCGTCGGACGTGAGCCACGCGGCGTCCTGCGGCCGGTCGACCAGATACGCGAACGCGAAGCACGCGAGCACGATCGCCGGCGCACCTTCGATCGCGAACATCCATTGCCAGCCGTGCAATCCGAGCACGCCGCTCATGTCGCGCATGATCCAGCCCGACATCAGGCCGCCGAGCACGCCGGCCACCGCGACGCCCGCGAAGAACACCGAGATCGCCGCCGCGCGACGGTTCGCCGGAAACCAGTAGGTCAGGTACAGCACGATGCCGGGAAAGAAGCCGGCCTCGAACACGCCGAGCAGGAAGCGCAGCACGTAGAAATGCGACGGCTGCGACACGAACATCATCCCGGTCGACGCGATGCCCCACAACAGCATGATCCGCGTGAACGTGCGGCGCGCGCCGAAGCGCGCGAGCAGCAGGTTGCTCGGCACCTCGCAGAACACGTAGCCGACGTAGAACACCGCGGCGCCGAGGCCGTACATCGCATCGCTGAAGCCGAGGTCGTGCTTCATCTGCAACTGCGCGAAGCCGATGTTGATGCGGTCGAGAAACGACACGACGTAGCAGAGGAACAGGAACGGCACGATCCGCCATGCGATCTTGCGGAACAGCAGCGCGTCGCCGGCGTCCGACGCCGGTGTGGATTCATATGCGGAAGGCGACGTCGCAACACTCGCGTGCGCGATCGTCGCTTCGGCGGGAAGCGATTGGGGCATGTCTCTCTCCAAACGGGCCGCGCGATTCGAGCGCGCAGCAGTCTCCGAGGGCGTACGTGCGCCCTGCTTTCTTGTGAGACCGGAAGCCGGCGCCCCGAACCGCGGCCCAATGCCGCCGTCGTTCAGGCGCCGTCAGAAAAACGGCGGGGCGCCCGCCTGGACGCCGCGCCGCGGTGAGCCGCTCAGTCCTGCAGCGCGTCCCACATTTCCTTGTCGCGCTGCGCGGTCCAGATGCGCGGATGCGTGATGCCGCTCGCCTCGTCGAACGCACGCGACACGTCGAACGGGAGACAGTGCTCGTAGATGAACACGTGGCCGAACTTCGGATCCATCGCTTCGCGCGTGAGCGCCATCGACGCCTTCAGGTCGAGCTTGCGCTCGACGGCCTTGCGGCCCTGCGCGAGCAGCGTCGTCACGAAATCCTTCGTGTAGTCGAGGCCCTTGTCGACCTCGGCCGGGTTCAACAGCGCGGGGCCGCGGCCCGGCACGAGCTTTTCCGCGCCGAGCGCGCGCAGCGCCTCGAGCGTGGCCGGCCATTGTTCGAGCTGCGCGTCGCCGCAATAGCAGGCCGCGTCGTATTCGACCAGGTCGCCGGAGAACAACACCTTCTGCGACGGCAGCCAGACGATCGTGTCGCCCTTCGTGTGGCCCGAGCCGACGTGCATGATCTTCACTTCGAGCTTGCCGAGGAACAGCGTGATCTCGCGCTCGAACACGAGCGTCGGCCAGGTCAGGCCCGGCACCGTCTCGACGCCCGCGAACAGGCGCGGAAAGCGCTCGATCTCCGACTTCATGTCGGCCTCGCCGCGCTCGACGATCATCTCGTACGTGCCGCGGCTCGCGATCACGTGCTGCGCGCCTTCGGCGAAATACGCGGACGCGCCGAGCACGCGCACCGCGTGGTAATGCGACAGCACGACGTGCTTGATCGGCTTGTCGGTCACGCTGCGGATCTTCGCGATCAGGTCCTGCGCCATCGCGGGCGTCGCGGTCGTGTCGACGATCAGCACGCTGTCGTCGCCGATGATCACGCCCGAGTTCGGGTCGCCTTCGGCGGTGTACGCGTACGCGTTCTCGGACAGCTGCGTCCAGGTGACTTTCTTCTCTTCCAGATCGGCTTGGGAGGCGAATGCTTTGGCCATGTTGCGTTCCGTGGCTGCGAGCCATGTGTTGAGGGGAGTGAGGCGGATCATCTGCCCGCGTCGATTATTTGTCAATGACAAATGCGCTTGCTATTGTCCAATACGGGTAAACCTGCGGGCTGGCGCGTCAAATGGCGTCGGATACCATGCGGGGTTTCGTCAACGGAAGAATCATCGCGTGCAGAACCACGAAGTCAGCGCGGACGACGCGCCGCCCAAGGCGCAGCGCGGAATCCAGAGCGTCGAGGTCGGCGGCCGGCTGCTCGACGCGCTCGCGCGCCGGCGCAAGCCGCTCGGGCTGTCGGAGCTGGCGGCCGCGGCCGAGCTGTCGACCGCGCAGGCGCACACCTATCTCGTCAGCCTGACGCGGCTCGCGCTCGTGAAACGCGACGCGCTCACGGGCAACTACGAGCCGGGGCCGCTGTCGCTGCGGCTCGGGCTGATGTCGATCGAACGCCAGCCGGCCTATCGCGCGGCGCTGCCGCACGCGGCGCGGCTCGCGGAAGCGGTCGGCCTGAGCGTGGCGCTGTCGGTGCCGGGCGTGCTCGGGCCCACGATCGTGCGCATCGAGCACGGCGGCTATCCGCTGCACGTGAACCTGCACGTCGGATCGGTGATGTCGCTCGACACGACGGCGACCGGCCGCGTGTTCCGCGCGTTCGGCGACCCCGCCCAGCTCGACGCGATGGCGGCCAGTCAGGCCGGCGCCGGCGACACGCTCGCCGGCGCGGAAGGCGTGCAGCCCACGTCCGACGCCGGCGCGTGGCAGGCCGAACTCGACGCGATCCGCGCGCGCGGGATCGAGCGCGGCGTGGACCGGCCGAGCCCCGGCGTCAGCGCGATGTGCGTGCCGGTGCTGGACGCGGACGGACGCCTGCAACTCGCGTTGACGGTGATCGGCTCGACCGGATCGATCGATGTCGGCTGGGACGGCCCGATCGCGACGGCGCTGCGCGATGCGGCACGGCAAGCCACCGCCTCGCTCGGCGCGGGACGCGATGCCCCGCCGGTCGCGCCGGGCATGCCGCCGGCCACGCAGCGCATGCCGCCCGCGCTCGCCGACGATACGAAAGCGCAGCGCGGCATCAACGCACTCGACAGCACGGGCGAACTGCTGCTGGCGCTCGTGTCGGCGGGCCGTGCGCTGCCGCTGCGCGATCTCGCGGCGGCGGCCGGCATGCCGGCCGCGAAGGCGTTTCCGCATCTGGTGAGCCTGCAGAAGATCGGCCTGCTGAGCCGCGACGACGCCGGCTGCTTCGGCGGCGGGCCGCTCGCCCAGGCGCTCGGCCTGATCGCGATGCAGCGCGTGTCGCCGACGCGCGATGCGGAAGCCGAGATCGTCGCGCTGGCGGCCGCGACCGACATGAGCGTGGCGGCCGCGACGCTCGGGCCGCTCGGGCCGACGGTGATTCGTCTCGAGGAATCCGCGCGGCCGCAACATGTGAGCCTGCAGGTCGGCACCGTGATGTCGCTCGTGAATACCGCGATCGGGCGGATCTTCGCGGCGGGCATGTCCGACGACGTGCTGGCCGGCCTGCTGGCCGACGAGCCGGTGCGCCTCGCCGGCCGCGCGACGCAGGTCGACGACGCGTTCCGCGCGCGGCTCGCGACGATCCGCGCGGACGCGCTCGATTTCGCGTTCGATGCGCCGGTGCCGGGCATCGGGACGATCGCCGCGCCCGTGTTCGATCACACCGGCAGCATCCGGCTCGTGATCGCCATCATCGGCTCGTCGCGCGGCTTCCCGCGCGGGCCGGACAGCGAACTCGCGCATGCGCTGCGCGCCGCGACGCGCCGCCTGTCGTGGCGCTTCGGATGGATCGGCGGGTAAGCGCCGCCCCGCCGCCGCGCCCTTTCTCCGCGCCTGACTTCCCCTTCCGCCCGTCAATGCGAGGCCGTGCTCGCCACGGCTTCGTCACGCGCGTCCGCCACGCGGAAGCAGATGCAATTCATGTTGCGCAGCAGCAACACAAATTGTCAGTAATTCTCATATAACGAAATCGCATTTCACAGCACGGTGACGTTCCTCTATGATTAGGGTTATCCCTAACTCGCCACCTACATGGGGCTTCGTCATGCAAACGTCTAATGTCTCCGATCGTTCCACCCAATCCGCTGGCTGGCTCGCACGTGTTGGCGAGCTGCTTGCAGAAGCATGGGCACTGCACCTCGAGAACTGCGAAGTCATCGCTGAAGCGCACGCACGCCTGCCGCGCTGAGCGCAGCGTCACATCATCCGTCTGACCCGCCTGCCGGGACGCGCGCCGTAAGGCCGCCGCACCCGGCATCGGCGTGGCGGATGAGCGCCGCAAAAGCCGACGGAAGATTCATCCGTTTTCCGGCCCCGCAGGCATTTCCCGCCTGTTTCCGGCTCCGGGCCGCGCCCATTCGACGCGACAGCCCGATTGCCGCTCCTCTCCGGCACACCCGCGAATCTCGTCGTCACGACGATCCGCGTGCCGTCTCCCCCTGTCGTCACACCTGGATCGACGGCACGTCTTTCATGCACCGCAGCGCGAACATCGAGCGGCTGTGGCGGATGCTCGAAATCCTGTACAGCTTCTCGCGCAAGAAGCGCTCGTAGCCGGCCGTGCCGTCCACCGCGACCTTGATCCAGTAGTCGTATTCGCCCGACACGAGGTAGGCCTCGAGCACTTCGGGCAGCGCCGCGAGTTCGGCGCCGAAACGCGCGAGCGCGTCGTCCTCGTGGCGATCGAGCGTGACTTCGAGGATCACGATGTCCGCGTAGCCGAGCATGCGCTGGTTGACCAGAGCGACGTAGCCGTCGATGTAACCGTCGAGCTCGAGCTGCCGCGTGCGGTTCCAGCATGCGGTGGTCGACATGCCGATCTGTTCGGCCAGTTCTGCGTTCGACAGACGCGCATTTTTTTGCAGTGCACCGAGGATCTTGCGGTCCTGGTTGTCGAGGGTTTTCGGCGTGCGTTCGCGGGTAGCCATGATGAAAAGAATCTTCTACTGAAAATCGGCATTCTATCTGAACAGGATTCCGGTTTCGGGTGCGTTTTGCTGGAAAACAGGAATCCTTTTAACCGGCCCGCTTGATACATTTTCTCCATGCCTGTTGTCCGGCACGCTCCCCGCGACAACCCCTTCGCGCCGGGACGCCCGGCCGCAATCACGAGTTGCGGCGCCGGACACGCAGGCATGCGGTGTCCCGCCTCCCGCGCGCCTATCCGGCTGCACGGGCCGGCGCCTGATCCATCGTTTTTCGCACATCCCGTCATGTCGTTCAGGCTTTATCTGTCGTTCCTCGCTGCGTCCGCCGTCCTCATCTATGCCCCCGGCCCCGTCAACCTCCTCACGATGAACCAGGCATTGCGCACCGGCTGGCGCCGCGCGCTGCCGTGCGTATGGGGCGGCACGCTCGCCGTGCTGCTGCAGCTCGCGCTGACCGCGCTGTGCCTGAATTCGCTGGTCCGTCTCGACGAGCACGCGCTGAACGTGCTGCGCTGGGCCGGCGCGGCCTACCTCGTGTGGCTCGGCTGCAAGCAATGGCTCGGCCGCACGCCGATCGCCGCGTCCACCACGTCGGCCCAACCCGGCAGCACCACATCCGATGACAGCGAACGCGCGCTGTTCTGGCGCGGCGTCGCTACCTCCGGCCTGAATCCGAAGACGCTGTTGTTCTTTCCGTCGTTCTTTCCGCAGTTCATCGTTCCGAACGCGGACTGGAGCCTGAACGCGCAGTTCCTGCTGCTCGCGACGTCCTTCGCGCTGCTGTTCGCCGGCGGCGTCGCGTCGATGGCGCTCTTCTCGCACCGGCTGAGCCGTGCGCTGCAGCGTCCGGCGCGGATGCGCGCGATGAATCGCGTGACGGGCGGGCTGCTGGTCGGCATGGGCGCGATCATGGCCGGCTGGAACTGAGACCGGGCGGCCTCACGCGCGGGTGCCGGGTCAGCCCCGTGCCCCGCGAAAAAGCAGCGGATCGCCGAATGCTTTAGGGTAGCGGCTGGTTCGTTGGACATGCCCGGCTCGCCCGGGCGATTGCATGAAGCACGTCACTACCCGCCTGCGGCGCCTGTTCGCGCCGATCGGCCTGCACGGGTATCTCGCTCTCCTCCTCGCGCTCGATGCACTGATGGTGCTGCGCCCCGTCGTCGCCCATGCGAAGCTCGGCGCGCATCATGCTTGGCTCACCGATGCGCTGAACCTCGTCGACAATGCCGGCCTCGTCGTGCTGCCGCAGGTCGTCGTCGCGGCCGGCCTCGCGACGATGGCCATCGGCATCGTGCTGCGTGCCCGCGTCGCGTGGGTGCTGTCGATCCTGCTGCTGGTCGCGGCCGCCGCGATCAGCATCCTCGGCGGCTACCGCAGCAACGCGGTATTCGTGTACACGGCCGTCCTCGCCGTCACGCTGATCTGCTACTGGCGCCATTTCGACCGCGCGAGCGTCGCCGCGAGCAGCCTGTTCGCGCTGCTCAGCATCGTGTCGCTGCTGATCTACGCGACCTTCGGCGTGCTGTATCTCGGCGACGAATTCACGCCGCCGGTCCACGACCTCGCCACGGCCGTCTACTTCTCGATCGTGTCGATGTCGACGGTCGGCTACGGCGACATCGTGCCGCACGCACCCACCGCGCGCCTGTTCACCGCGTCGGTGATCGTGCTAGGCATCACGGTGTTCGCGACGTCGATCAGCGCGGTCATCGGGCCGGTGATCGGCGGCAGCCTGAAACGGATCGTCAAGGGAGGCATTTCGAACGTGATCCGCAAGCATCATTTCCTGATCGTCGGCGCGACGCCCGTCGCGCATGCAGTGCACGACGGGCTGCGCAAGCGCGGCTACGCCGTGACCGTCATCGTGCCGGCCGGCGTCGAGCACAACTATGCGGGCGCGACCGACCTGATCGTCGGCGACGCCACCGACCACGCGGTGCTGGAAAGCGCCGGCGCGGCCACGGCCCGCGCGGTGCTCGCGCTGCGCTCCGACGATGCCGAGAATGCGTTCATCATCCTCGCGATCCGCGAGATCGCATCGACGGTGCGTACCGTCGCGCTCGTGAACCAGCAACGCAACCTCGAGCGGCTGCGCCTGCTGAAGCCGGACATGGTGTTCTCGCCGCAGCAGCTCGCGGGCGAACTGCTCGCCAGCACGCTCAACGACGAACCGGTCGACAAGTCGGTGATCTCGCACCTGCTGTTCGGCACCGACGCCGCCGCGTGACCGGTGCCGGCCGGCGTGCGGCCGGTACAATCGCGCGATGTCCGAATTGCTCACTTACGGCGGCCTGTTCGCCGTGTCGATGGTCGCCGCGACCCTGCTGCCGCTCCAGTCCGAAGCCGTGCTCGCCGGCCTGCTGCTCGCCGGACGCGAGCCCGTGTGGGCGCTGGTGCTGGTCGCGAGCGTCGGCAACGTCGCGGGCTCGGCGGTCAACTGGGCGCTCGGCCGCGGCATCGAACACTTCCGCGACCGCCGCTGGTTCCCGGTCAAGCCGGCCGCGCTCGCGCGCGCCGAGCGCTGGTATGCGCGCCACGGCCGCTGGTCGCTGCTGCTGAGCTGGGCGCCGGTGGTCGGCGATCCGCTGACGATGATCGCCGGAGTGCTGCGCGAGCCGCTGCCGACCTTCCTCGCGATCGTGACGATCGCGAAGGTCGGGCGGTATCTGGCCGTCGCATGGCTCGTGATGCACTGACGCCGCCCGCCCGCGTCGGGCGAACCTGCTCGCCCCTTGCGGCTTCGCACCGCTAAAGAATTCGCCGAACCTGCCGTATTCCTTACGGTATGCGGTGGCGCGTGCGTTCCGCCTCTCTCCCTCTCCACTCAGGATTCGTATGAGATTGACCCAACTGGGCCGGGCGAGCGTCGGCGCGCGCCTGGCCGCGCTGGCATGCGTGCTGGTCGCGCTGCTGTTTACCGCCTTCGCATGGGCGCTCGCCCATTTCGCCGGCCAGCAACTCGCCGACGAGGCCCATGCGCGCATCGCGGACAAGGAGCAGTCGATCCGCGCGATGGTCGAGATGTTCGACAAGGCGCTGTCCGCCGAAGCCACGCGCTCGATGGCGCTGTTCGCCAGTTTCCTGCCGGCCGATTTCGCGCTCGACCCGGCCCGCACCGTCGACATCGGCGGCGTCGCCGCGCCGACACTCTCCGCGGGCGGCCAGCCGCTCGACCTCGATTACGCGATTCCCGACCAGTTCCTGAAGAAAAGCGGCGCGATCGCGACGATCTTCGCGCGCGACGGCGACGATTTCGTCCGCATCACGACGTCGCTGAAGAAGCAGGACGGCACGCGCGCGGTCGGCACGCGCCTCGATCGCGCAAGCCCCGCCTACGCGCCGCTCGTCGCCGGACGCAGCTATACGGGCCTCGCGAAACTGTTCGGCCGGCCGTACATCACGCAGTACAAGCCGGTCACGGACGCGACGGGCCGCGTGATCGGCGCGCTGTTCGTCGGCCTCGACGTCGGTGCCGAGCTGCAAGTCGTGCAGGACGGCATCCGGGCGCTGAAGATCGGTGAAAACGGCTATTACTTCGTGCTCGATGCGTCGCCGGGTGCATCGCGCGGCACCTTCGTCGTCCATCCCGACGCGGCCGGCCAGCGCGCGGACGACGCGCGCGCGCCGTACACGCAGATGCTCGCCGCCGGCCAGGGCCGGCTCGCTTACACGTCGGCCGATCCGGCCGCGCACGACACCGGGCCCACCGCCAAATTCGTGTCGTTCACGACGATTCCGCAGTGGCAATGGCTGGTCGGCGGCATCGCGCTCGACGACGAACTGCTCGCGAGCATGCGCACCGTCCGCAACCGTTTCCTGATGATCGGGGCCGTGCTCGTCGCGGCGTTCGCGGCATTGTTCCTCGTCGTCGTGCGACGCGTGGTGAGCCGGCCGCTCGATGCGGCGGCGCGTGCGTCGGAACGCTTCGCGGCCGGCGACCTCAGCATCCGCATCCGCGACGGCGCCGCCGCGCGCGGCGCGGCGGGCAACGACGAGATCGGCCGGCTCGTGCAGGCGGTCGACGGAATCGGCGACGGCCTCGCGCGGATCGTCGCGCAGGTGCGCAGCGGCTCGTCCGACATCGCGCGCGGCACGGTCGGCATCGCGGCCGGCAGCGGCGACATCGCCGCGCGGATCGCGACGCAGGCGAGCAGCGTCGAACAGACGGCAGCCAGCATGGAGCAGATCACGGCCGCCGTGCAGCAGAACGCCGAACATGCGGCTCAGGCGAACGCGCTGGTCGCCGACGCATCGGCCGCCGCGACCGACGGCGACACGGCGGTGCAACGCGTGGTCGCGACGATGGACGACATCGGCCGTGCGACGCGCCGGATCGCCGAAATCACCGGCACGATCGAAGGCATCGCGTTCCAGACCAATATCCTGGCGCTGAACGCTGCCGTCGAGGCTGCGCGCGCGGGCGAGCACGGTCGGGGCTTCGCGGTGGTCGCGGCCGAAGTGCGCGCGCTCGCGCAGCGCAGCGCGGCCGCGGTCAAGGAAATCGACGCGCTGAGCGCCGAATCGTCGACGACCGTCGAACAGGGCTATCGGATCGCGGACGCCGCGCGCGGCACGATGCGCGACATCGTCCAGCGCGTCGATCAGGTCAGCACGCTGATCGGCGAGATCAGCGCCGCGTCGCGCGAGCAATCGACCGGCATCGAGCAGGTGAACCAGGCCATCACGCAGATCGGCGAGGCGACGCAGCAGAACGCGACGCTGATCTCGGATGCCGAACGCGCGGCCGTCGCGTTGCGCGACCAGGCCGCGCAATTGTCGGAAGCCGTCAGCGTGTTCCGGCTGGCCCGCGACGCGTGACGCACGACGAACGACCGGGCAACCGCCCGGTCGCGTCGATCACTTCTTGTCCCCCGCCAGGTCGATCGCCTTGTCCGACCCGACCGCGTTGCGCAGCTGGAATTTCTGGATCTTGCCGGTCGACGTCTTCGGCAGCTCGCCGAAGCGCACGACCTTCGGCACCTTGAAACCCGCGAGCAACTGCCGGCAGTGCGCGATGATTTCCTCCTCGGTCGCGCTCATGCCGTTGCGCAGCTCGACGAACGCGCACGGCACCTCGCCCCATTTCGGGTCGGGCATCGCGACCACCGCGGCGACCTCGACGGCCGGATGCCGGTACAGCGCATCCTCGACCTCGATGCTCGAGATGTTCTCGCCGCCGGAAATGATGATGTCCTTGCGGCGATCCTTGATGCGGATATAGCCGTCCGGCGTCAGCACGCCGAGATCGCCCGTGTGGAACCAGCCGCCGTGGAATGCCTCGTCCGTCGCGTGCGGGTTCTTCAGGTAGCCCTTCATGCAGATGTTGCCGCGGAACATGATCTCGCCGAGCGTCTCGCCGTCGGCCGGCACCGGCGCCATCGTGTCCGGGTCCAGCACCGTCGCGCCCGCTTCCAGGTGATAGCGCACGCCCTGCCGCGCATTGAGCCGCGCGCGCTCGTCGTCGGGCAGGTCGTCCCAGTGCGCCTGCTTCGCGCATACGGTCGCCGGGCCGTAGACCTCGGTCAGTCCGTACACGTGCAGCAGGTCGAAGCCGATCTCCTTCATCTTCGCGATCACGGCCGGTGCGGGCGCGGCACCGGCGACCATCGCGTGCACCGTATGATCGATGCCCGCGCGGAACTCGGCCGGCGCATTCGCGATCGCGCTCTGCACGATCGGCGCGCCGCAGTAATGCGTGATGCGTTCGCGGCGGATCAGGTCGAACACCGTCTTCGCGTCGAACTTGCGCAGGCAGACGTTCACGCCCGCGCGCGCCGCGACGGCCCACGGGAAGCACCAGCCGTTGCAGTGGAACATCGGCAGCGTCCACAGATACACGGCGTGCTTCGGCATGTCCCATTCGAGGATGTTGCTGATCGCCGCGAGATACGCGCCGCGATGGTGATAGACGACGCCCTTCGGGTCGCCGGTCGTGCCGGACGTGTAGTTCAGCGCGATCGCCTCCCACTCGTCGGCGGGCAGTGTCCACGCGTAGTCCGGGTCGCCGCCCGCGACGAACGCCTCGTAGTCGGTCGCGCCGGCGAAGCGCGCGGGGTCGGCCGGCATCGCATCGGCGACGCTGACGATCTTCAGGCCCGGCACTTCGAGCGCCGCGCGATGCGCGAGCTCCGCGTATTCGGTATCGACGATCAGCACCTTCGCTTCGCCGTGACGCAGCATGAACAGCACCGACGAAATGTCGAGCCGCGTGTTGATCGTGTTGAGCACGGCGCCGGCCATCGGCACGCCGAAGTGCGCCTCGACCATCGCCGGGATGTTCGGCAGCAGCGCCGCGACCGTCTCGCCACGCGCGACGCCGGCCCGCGCGAGCGCGCTCGCGAGCTGCTTCGCGCGCTTGTAGGTCTCGCCCCAGCTGCGCCGCACGTCGCCGTGCACGATCGCGAGGCGCTCGCCGTAGACTTCGGCCGCGCGGACCAGAAAGTCGATCGGCGTGAGCGGCACGTAGTTGGCATCGCGGCGGCCGAGTCCGGCCTCGAACATCTGCGTCATGATCCTGTCTCCCGTTTTCTGCCGGCCGGCGCGCATGCACCCCGATCGGTTTTGATGTGGTTCAATTGCCGATAGCCTAACGGGCGCTATTGTGAGCCGTCTGTCATCGAAACGACAGAGTGCCCGATGAACGCTGCGCGTTATCCCTATCCTCGCAAACCCGCACCCATGCACGACCACTCCGTTGCACCGCCCGACGCGGCCGATACGCCGGACCACTCGCCGGCCAACCCGCCGCTCGAACCGGGCCCGTTGCCGGCCCTGTCCGTGCTGTTCAGCCAGTGCGCGTGGTTCCGCGCGCTGGCGCCGGAACACCAGGCGCTCGTGCTCGCGCAGTCCCACGCGGAACGGCGCGAAGCCGGCGACGTGATCGCGCAGCGGCTCGCGCCGTCCGAATACTGGATCGGTGTGCATCGCGGATTGCTGAAGCTGGCGATCTTCAACGCGTCGGGCCGCGGCTGCACGTTTTCCGGCGTGCCGTCGGGCGGCTGGTTCGGCGAAGGCAGCGTGATCAAGCGCGAGTTGCGCAAATACGAAGTCGTCGCCGTCCAGCGCTCGATCGTGCTGTTCGTCCCGGTCGACACGTTCCATGCGCTGCTCGACACGAGCCTGCCGTTCACGCGCTTCGTGATCCATCAGTTGAACAACCGGATGGGCGAATTCATCGCGTCGATCCAGAACAGCCGGCTGCTCGATGTCGACGCGCGCGTCGCGCAGGCGCTCGCGCAGTTGTTCAACCCCGCGCTGTACCCGGACACCGGCCCGTCGCTCGCGATCTCGCAGGAGGAACTGGGGATGCTCGTCGGCGTGTCGCGGCAGCGGATCAACCAGGCGTTGCAGCAGCTCGAGAAACTCGGCGTGCTGAGGCTCGCGTACAACCAGATCGAGGTCGTCGATCTGGCCGCGCTCGCGCGGGTCGGGATGGAACAGATCTGAGCGGCGTCCGATGCGCGGAACCGCCGCCGATGCGGCATGCACGTGCGGTCCGGCGGCGGTTTCCGCGCACCCGCGTCCGCGCACCTTTCATCCGACGAATCGACCTTGCGCCGCCCCGCCCCAACCTGACAATTCCGCCAGTTTCGCGCCAGTGACCCGTTCCGCCCCGACGCCTATCATTCGGGTTCCCTTCATCGACGCCTGATCACCGCCTGTCCCGCTGCCTCCATGTGGATCGTCAATCTCGCGCTCAGGCGCCCCTACACGTTCATCGTGATGGCCATCATGATCGTGCTGGCCACCCCGCTTGCGCTGATGCGCACGCCTGTCGACGTCCTGCCGGCGGTCAACATTCCCGTCATCAGCGTGATCTGGAATTACACCGGCTTCTCCGCGAAGGAGATGACCAACCGGATCACGGCCGTTCATGAACGGATCCTGACGACGACCGTCAACAACATCCAGCACATCGAGTCGACCTCGCTGCCCGGCATCGCGGTCGTGAAGGTGTTCCTGCAGCCCGGCGCGAACGTGCAGACCGCGATCGCGCAGACAGTATCGTCCGCGCAGGCGATCGTGCGGCAGATGCCGCAGGGCGCGACGCCGCCGCTCGTGATCACCTATTCCGCGTCGAGCATCCCGGTGATCCAGCTCGGGCTGTCCAGCAAGACGCTCAGCGAACAGTCGCTCGCCGACATCGCGCTCAACTTCCTGCGCCCGCAACTGATCACGATCCCGGGCGCGCAGATCCCGTTTCCGTACGGCGGCCGCACGCGCGTGGTCGCGATCGACCTCGACCCGCAGGCGCTGCTCGCGAAGGGCCTCACGCCCGCCGACATCGTCAACGCGGTCAACGCGCAGAATCTCGTGCTGCCGACCGGCACCGCGAAGATGGGTCAGACCGAATACCGGATCGACACGAACGCGTCGGCCGACACGGTCGCCGATATCAACGGCCTGCCGGTGCAGACCGTCAACGGTGCGACGACCTACCTGCGCGAAGTCGCGTCGGTGCGCGACGGCTTCGCGCCGCAGACCAACGTCGTGCGCCAGAACGGCCAGCGCGGCGTGCTGATGTCGATCCTGAAGACCGGCGACGCGTCGACGCTGAAGGTCGTGTCGGACCTGAAGGCGCTGCTGCCGAAGGTGATCCCGACGCTGCCCGAAGGGCTCACGATCACGCCGCTGTTCGACCAGTCGGTGTTCGTCAACGCAGCCGTGCAGGGCGTGATCCACGAGGCGCTGATCGCCGCCGTGCTGACCGCGATGATGATCCTGCTGTTCCTCGGCAACTGGCGCAGCACGCTGATCATCGCGATCTCGATTCCGCTGTCGATCTTCACGTCGCTGATCGCGCTGGCCGCGCTTGGCGAGACCATCAACATCATGACGCTCGGCGGGCTCGCGCTCGCGGTGGGGATCCTGGTCGACGACGCGACCGTCACCATCGAGAACATCGAGCGGCACCTGCATCTCGGCACCAACCTGCACGACGCGATTCTCGAAGGCGCGGGCGAGATCGCGGTGCCCGCGTTCGTGTCGACGCTGTGCATCTGCATCGTGTTCGTGCCGATGTTCTTCCTGACGGGCGTCGCGCGCTTCCTGTTCGTGCCGCTCGCCGAAGCCGTGGTGTTCGCGATGCTCGCGTCCTACGTGCTGTCGCGCACGCTCGTGCCGACGCTGGCGATGCTGCTGTTCCGCCCGCAGCAGGCGAGCACCGGCCCCGAGCACTCGACGTCGCGTTTCGCGCGGCTCCATCACGCGTTCAACGCCGCGTTCGAGCGGCTGCGCGCGTGGTACATCGTGCTGCTCAGCATCCTGCTGGTGCGCCGCCGCTTCTACGCGACGTGCTTCCTCGGCTTCTGCCTGCTGTCGACCGGCCTCGTGTTCGTGCTCGGCCGCGATTTCTTCCCGAACGCCGATTCCGGCAACATCCGGCTGCACATGCGCGCACCGACCGGCTACCGGATCGAGGAAACCGCGCGCCTCGCCGACCAGGTCGAGCGCGCGATCCGTGAAGTCGTGCCGCCCGACGAACTCGGCGCGATCGTCGACAACCTCGGGCTGCCGGTGAGCGGCATCAACCTGTCGTACAGCAACAGCGGCACGATCGGCACGCTCGACGGCGAACTGATGATCGCGCTGAAGCCGGGCCACCGCTCGACCCAGCACTACGTGCAGACGCTGCGCACGCTGCTGCCGCAGCGCTTCCCCGGCGTCGAGTTCTTCTTCCAGCCGTCGGACATCATCACGCAGATCCTCAACTTCGGTCAGCCGGCCGCAATCGACGTGCAGGTGCTCGGCAACGATCTCGCGAGTAACATGGCTATCGCGAGCAGCCTGATGAAAAAGATCAGGCAAATCCCCGGCACCGTCGACGTGCACGTACTGCAGCGCAACGACGAACCGACCCTGGTGGCCGATATGGACCGTACGCGCATGCAGCAGCTCAGCCTTTCCGCGCAGAACGTCGCGCAGAACATGCTGATCTCGCTGTCCGGCAGTTCCCAGACGACCCCGTCGTTCTGGATCAACCCGCGCACCGGCGTCCAGTACCCGCTGCAGATCCAGACCCCGCAATACAACATCGCGTCGATCGACGACCTCCTCGGCACGCCGATTTCCGCGAGCGGGCGCACGGGCATGCCGCTGCAGCTGCTCGGCAACCTCGTGCAGATCCACCCCGTCTCAAACCCGGCCGTGATCACGCATTACAACATCCGCCCGGCGATCGACCTGTACGTGAGCGTCGAGGGCCGCGACCTCGGCTCGGTTGCGGGCGCGATCGACCGGATCGTGTCCGACGCGCGCGCGACGCTGCCGCGCGGCACCGACCTCACGGTGCGCGGCCAGGTCGAGACGATGCGCACGTCGTACATCGGTCTCGGCGCGGGCGTCGCGATGGCGATCGTGCTCGTCTACCTGCTGATCGTCGTGAACTTCCAGTCGTGGCTCGATCCGCTGATCATCATCAGCGCGATGCCGGCCGCGCTCGCCGGCATCGCGTGGATGCTGTTCATCACCGGCACGCACCTGAGCGTGCCCGCGCTGACGGGCGCGATCATGACGGTGGGCGTCGCGACCGCGAACAGCATCCTGGTCGTGTCGTTCGCGCGCCAGCGCCTCGCCGCCGGCGCGCCGCCGCTCACGGCCGCGCTCGAGGCCGGCGCGACGCGGATCCGCCCGGTGCTGATGACGGCGCTCGCGATGATCATCGGGATGGTGCCGATGGCGCTCGGTCTCGGCGAAGGCGCCGAGCAGAACGCGCCGCTCGGCCGCGCGGTGATCGGCGGCCTGCTGTTCGCCACCGTTTCGACGCTGCTGTTCGTGCCGCTCGTGTTCGGCGGCGTGCATTCGCGGCTGGCCCGCCGGCGCGCGCGCCAGGCCGGACACTGACTTTCGCCCCTAGCCTTTAGACCCGGTCAATTCATGGAAGAGAAACATCACAGCTCCGTCGGCATCCAGGTGGACGAACACGGCATGCACCTGCCGACGCGCACGTCGGTGTCGCGGCGCGGGCGGGTCGTACTGATCGTGGTCGGCGTGCTGCTGGCCGCGGGCGCCGCGCGCACGATCGTCGTCAACGTGCTGAACCGCAACCGGCTCGACGCGGTGGCCGAGCAGAACACGCGCCAGTACGTGAACGTCGTGCATCCCGTCGATGCGGCCACGGGCGGCAAGCTGACGCTGCCCGGCACGCTGCGCGGCTTCGTCGAGGCGCCGATCTATGCGCGCGCGAGCGGCTACGTGCTGCGCTGGCAGGCCGACATCGGCACGCACGTGAAGCAGGGGCAACTGCTCGCCGAGCTCGATACGCCCGAGCTCAACCAGGAACTCGCGCAGGCCACCGCGCAGCGTCAGCAGGCGCAGGCCGCGCTCGCGCTCGCGAAGACGTCGTTCGACCGCGCGCAGCAGCTGCGCCAGCGCGATGCGGTGTCGCAGCAGGAACTCGACGACCGGCAAGGCGCGTTCAACCAGGGCAGCGCGAACCTCGCCGCGGCCGATGCGAACATGCGCCGGCTCACCGAACTGAAGGGCTTCCAGCGCATCGTCGCGCCGATCGACGGAATCGTCACGCAGCGCAACGTCGACGTCGGCGACCTCGTCAATTCCGGCAACGCGGGCCGCTCGCTGTTCACGGTCGTGCAGGCCGACCAGTTGCGCCTGTACGTGCAGGTGCCGCAGGCGTACGCGCAGCAGGTGAAGGTCGGCCAGCACGTGAGCGTCGCGCAGGCCGAGCTGCCCGGCCAGACCTTCGACGGCACGATCACGCGCACGTCCCAGGCGATCGACGTCGCGACGCGCTCGCTGCAGATCGAGATCACGCTGCCGAACCCGGACGGACGGCTGCTCCCCGGCTCGTATGTGCAGGCCACGCTGCCGATGACACCGGTCGGCCGCCTGCAGATTCCGGCCAACACGCTGCTGTTCCGCGCCGAAGGACCGACGGTCGCAGCCGTCGACGCGAACGGCCAGGTGCACCTGAAGGCAGTGACGATCGCGCGCACGATCGGCCAGACGCTCGAAGTCGACGGCCCGCTCACGCCGAACGACCGCCTCGTCGCGAACCCGAGCGATGCGCTCGCGAACGGCGACACCGTCATCGTGCAGGCGCCGCCGGCCGTGAAACCGGCGTCCGCCGCCGCGGGAGCGAAGTCGTGAGCGCGATGCGCGCCCGCCTGCGCCCCGCCGCGGTCCTGGCCGTCGTCGCGGTCGCGGCCCTTGCCGGCTGCACGGTCGGCCCCGACTACCGGCGCCCCGCCGTCGAGACGCCGGCCGCGTGGCGGCTCGACCCGGCCGACGCGTACTGGCACCCGGCCGCGCCCGCCCGTGCGCCGCTCGATCCGGCCTGGTGGACCGCCTTCGGCGACGCGCAGCTGGACGCGCTCGAAGCCGACGCGTTGCGCAACAACCAGAACCTGAAGGCCGTTGCCGCACGCTACGACCAGGCGAAGGCGACGCTCGCGTCGGTCGCGTCCGCGCAGTATCCGGCCGTCGGCCTGAATGCGAGCGGCCAGCGCTTCAAGATCTCCGCCGACCGGCCGCAGACCAACTACGCGACGCGCAGCATGTCGACCGTGCAGAACGACATCCAGGTTGGCGCAAGCGTCAGCTACGAACTCGACCTGTTCGGCCGCGTGCGGCGCAGCGTCGAATCCGCGCAGGCCAGCTCCGAGCAGGCGCGCGACGATTTCGCGAACGCCCGCCTCGTGCTGACCGCCGATCTCGCGTCCAGCTACTTCGCGCTGCGCGAGCTCGACAGCGAGATCGACGTCGTCAAGCGCTCGATCGACCTGCAGCAGAAGGCGCTCGACTATGTGAGCGCGCGCCACGACCTCGGCGCGGTGTCCGGCCTCGACCTGCTGCAGCAACGCGCGCAGCTCGATGCGACGCGCACGCAGGCGCAGTTGCTGATCCAGCAGCGCGCGCAGGTCGAGACCGCGATCGCGACGCTGGTCGGCACGCCGGCCCCCGAATTCTCGCTGCCGCCGCGCGTGGTGCCGATCAACGCGCCCGCGCTGCCGACCGGGATGCCGAGCGACCTGCTGCAGCGGCGCCCGGACGTCGCGTCGGCCGAGCGCGCGATGGCCGCCGCGAACGCGCAGATCGGCATCGCGCGCGCCGCGTACTTCCCGCGCATCGCGCTGTCGCCGGACATCGGCTGGGACGCGACGCGCTTCTCCGGGCTGTTCACCGTGCCGGCGCTGCTGTGGTCGATCGGCGCGTCGGTCAGCCAGCCGCTGTTCGAAGGCGGCAAGCTGAAGGCCGGCGTCGATTTCGCGCAGGCCGGCTACGTGGCCGCGCAGGCCAGTTACCGGCAGACCGTGCTCACCGCGTTCCAGGAGGTGCAGAATGCGGTGACGGGCCTGGCGGTGCTGGCCGAAGCCGCGCAGCAGGCGTCGGCGGCCGTCGACGACGCGCGCAAGCTCGTGTCGCTCGCGCAGGACCGTTATGCCGGCGGCCTCACGCCGTTCATCGACGTGCTGACGGCCCAGCAGCAGTTGCTGACGAGCGAGCGCCAGGCCGTGCAGATCCAGGGCCAGCGTGCGGCGCTCGTCGTGTTTCTCGCGAAGGCGCTCGGCGGCGGCTGGGACGGCGGCGCGACAGGCGGCGCCACGCCGACCGACGTCGCGGCGGCAACCCTCCGGCCCGCCGCGAGCGTCGGCCCCTAACCCGGTTACAAGGACACACCCATGAAGGTCCTGATCGTCGAAGACGAACCGAAAGTCGTCGAATACCTGAAGAGCGGCCTGACCGAGGAAGGCTGGGTCGTCGATACCGCGCTGGACGGCGAGGACGGCGCGTGGAAGGCCGTCGAATTCGAATACGACGTGGTCGTGCTCGACGTGATGCTGCCGAAGCTCGACGGCTTCGGCGTGCTGCGCGCATTGCGCGCGCAGAAGCAGACGCCCGTGATCATGCTGACCGCGCGCGACCGCGTCGACGATCGCGTGCGCGGGCTGCGCGGCGGCGCCGACGACTATCTGACCAAGCCCTTCTCGTTCCTCGAACTGATCGAGCGGCTGCGCGCGCTCACGCGCCGCGCGCGCGTGCAGGAATCGACGCTGATCTCGATCGGCGACCTGCGCGTCGACCTGATCGGCCGGCGCGCGTCCCGCGACGGCACGCGCCTCGACCTGACCGCGCAGGAATTCCAGCTGCTCGGCGTGCTCGCGCGGCGCAGCGGTGAGGTGCTGTCGAAGACGACGATCGCCGAACTCGTGTGGGACGTGAACTTCGACAGCAACGCGAACGTCGTCGAGACGGCGATCAAGCGCCTGCGCGCCAAGCTCGACGGCCCGTTCGCGGAGAAGCTGCTGCACACGATCCGCGGCATGGGCTACGTGCTCGAGGCGCGCGAGGACGCCGACAGCGAGAGGCACGCATGAAGCGCTCGATCACCCTGCGTCTGTCGGCGATGTTCGGCATCGTGTCGCTGCTTGTGTTCACGCTGGTCGGCTGCGGGCTGTTCGTGATGATGGAGCGCCAGCTGTTTGCCGAACTGCGCGCGACGATCGACACGCGCGCGAAGGTCGCGCAGATGATCGTGTCGCACGCGACCACCGCCGCGCGCGGCCGCCTGATGCAGGAAAAGCTCGCCGATCTCGAACCGCCCGACGGGTCGACGCGTTACCAGATCGACAGCCCCGACGCCAACTTCCGCTTCGGTCATCCGGTCGACGGCGTGCCCGTCGGCAAGCCGTTCGGTGCGTTCCAGCAATACGCGCTCAACCACAGCAGCTACGACGTGATGACGAAGACCGTCCCGATCGCGGGCAGCGGCGAGCGCCCCGACCTGAAGCTGATCGTCGCGTCGTCGTGCGAGCGCACGCAGCGGATGCTGCGCCGTTTCGTGTGGACGCTCGCCGCGCTGATCGCGATCGCCACCGTCGTCACGCTGTTGCTGAGCCGCGCGGTCGCGCGCTTCGGGCTCGCGCCGCTCGAACGGATGTCGCAGGACGCGGCGGCGATCAACGCCACCAACCGCCGCCAGCGGCTGCACACCGACGCGTTGCCGACCGAGCTGCGCGATCTGGCCGCGTCGTTCAACGGCGCGCTCGAGCGCATCCAGCAGACCTACGCGCGGCTCGAGGCCTTCAACGCGGACGTCGCGCACGAGCTGCGCACGCCGATCAGCATTTTGATCGGCCAGACCCAGGTCGCGCTGACGAGCCGCGACCGCTCCGTCGACCGGATGCGCCAGACGCTGCAGTCGAACCTCGAGGAGTTCGAGCGTCTGCGCGTGATCATCAACGACATGCTGTTCCTGTCGCGCAGCGATCGCGGCGAGCGCGCGACCGACCTGAAGCACGTGTCGCTCGCCGACGAAGTGCGGCGCATGCTCGACTTCCTCGAGATTCCGCTGGACGAGGCGCAGTTGCGCGCCGAACTGCACGGCGATGCGCGCGCGGCCGTCGACCCGTCGCTGTTCCGCCGCGCGATGACCAACCTGCTGATCAACGCGATCCAGCATTCGGTGCCCGGCGCGACGCTGAACGTGACGATCACGCCGCGCGACACGCTCGTCGACGTGTCGGTCGCCAACCCCGGCGAGCCGATCGACCCCGTGCAGCGCTCGCACGTGTTCGAGCGCTTCTACCGGCTCGAGGAAGCGCGCGCGAACAGCAAGGAGAACCACGGGCTCGGGCTGTCGATCGTCAAGGCCGTCGCGGAGATGCACGGCGGCAGCGTGTTCGTCGCGTGCTCGGGCGGCGTCAATACGTTCGGCTTCTCGGTGTCGACGCAGGCGTGCAGCGTCGGCCCGATACGCTCAGCCGAGGCGGGCGACGCGGGCGACCCGCAGGTGCTGCGGCCGACGCACGCGCCGCGCGCGATGCACTGACGGCACCGCGCCGCCCAGGGCAGTTTTCTTCAATACGGACACGCGCGGCTTCTTTAGTCTCGATGCGACTTTCACATTCGCATGGAGACACATGATGAGCATGCTGATTTCGATGGCCGCGTTCGCGCTGGCGTCGTCGATTACGCCCGGTCCCGTCAATATCGTCGCGCTCGGCGCGGGTGCGCGCCACGGTCTCGGCGCGAGCCTGCGCTATGCGGCCGGCGCGACGCTCGGCTTCGTCGCGCTGTTTCTGCTGATCGGCCTCGGGCTGCACGTGGCGCTCGCCCGCTGGCCGATGCTGACCACGGCCACCCAATGGTCGGGGATCGCGTTCCTGCTTTACCTCGCGCTGCGGCTGGCGCTCGACGACGGCCGGCTGTCGACCGATCCGGCCGATCCGGACGCGCCAAACGTCGCCGGCCCGTCGGTGGCGGCCGGCGCGGCGATGCAATGGCTGAACCCGAAGGCTTGGCTTGCATGCGTGGCCGCGATGGGCGCGTATGCGGCCGATGGCGGTCGCGCGCAGGTGTGGCAATTCGCGGCGCTGTATCTGGTGATCTGCTTCGCGTCGATCTCGTGCTGGGGGTATGCGGGTGCGTCGCTGCGGCACTGGCTCGCGAACGCGCGGCGGATGCGGCTGTTCAACCGCGCGATGGCGCTGCTGCTCGCGGGCAGCGCGCTTTATCTGCTCGACGTCTAGCGTCGTCGCTTCGAACGGGTGTTGCTGCGGGCGGCGGCGGTGCGAGCCGTCGCCCGCCCGCAGCGGCGCCGGCATGGGCCGGCCCTTCCCCGCTCAGTTCGCGGCGCTTCGATATTGGCCCGGCGTGGCGGCCGCGATGCGTCGGAACGCGCGCTGGAAATGCGCCTGGTCCGCAAAGCCCGCATCGAGCGCGACCTCGGCGATCGGCCGGCCGCGGCGCAGTTCCGTGCGGCCGTACTGCACGCGACGGTCGACCAGGAACGCATGCGGCGTCATCCCGTAGCGGGCGTTGAACGCGCGGATCAGGTAGGACGGCGACAGGTCGGCGGCCGCGCAGATCGCATCGAGCGTGACGGCCTGACGGCAATGCGCGGCGATGTAGTCGGCCGCGCGTGCGAGCTTCGCGTTGTCGGTCCCGCGCCGCGTATCGACGGGCGCTTCGCGATCGAGCGCGCCGTGCAGCCGCGTGAAGAATTCGACCGCCGCGCTTTCCTTGCCGAGCGGATCGACGCCGGGTGCCACGAGCGTGCGGTAAAAGCCGCCGAACTGCGCGAACAGGTCGCGCCGCTCCGTCAACTTCGGCGAAAACCCGTGGTAATCGCTGTTCGGGTCGCGTCCGAGCGCATGCTGCAGCCGCGCGAGCCAAGGCACGTCGACGTAGACCATCCGGTACGCCCACGCGTCGGGGCCATACGGGTTGCACGCATGCACCTGTTCCGGATCGATGATCACGAGCACGCCGCGCCCGACGTGCTCCTTCGTCGCGCCGTTCAGGTAAGTGCTCGTGCCGCCGACGATCGCGCCGAGCGAAAACGTGTCGTGCGTGTGCTTCGCGTAGCAGATCGTCCGACCGTCGTCGACGGTGCGCGCCTCGATGAACGGCAGCGCGGCGTCGCGCCAGAACGGCGACGGCACGGCGAGGGGTTTGGCGGAACGGCTCACGCGACGGGCTCCCGGATCGGATGGCGAACGCACACCGTACAAGACTGCGCGGCGCGATGCAACCGCGAACCGACGCTCCGCGGCCGGATCGCCTAAGCTTTGATTTCGGCCGCCACGGCAGACGCGGCGGGTTCCGTTCCCCTCTTCCAACCGGTACATTCATGCACATCGATCTGACAGGCAAAACCGCGGTCGTCACCGCTTCCACCGCCGGCATCGGGCTGGCGATCGCCGAAGGGCTCGCGCAGGCGGGCGCACGTGTCGTCGTCAACGGACGCAGCGACAAGTCGGTCGATGCCGCGCTCGCGCAGCTGCGCAGCGCGGTACCGGGCGCGGACGTCGACGGCGTCGCCGCCGACCTGTCCGACGCCGCCGGCGTCGCGCGCGTCACGCAGCACACGCCGGAGGCCGACATCCTCGTGAACAATGCGGGCATCTACGGGCTGAAGGCGTTCTTCGACATCGACGACGACGAATGGGCCCATTACTTCCAGATGAACGTGATGTCCGGCGTGCGTCTCGCGCGGCACTACCTGAAGGGGATGCTCGCGCGCAACACGGGCCGCGTCGTGTTCATTTCGTCGGAATCGGGCCTGAACATCCCGGTCGACATGATTCACTACGGGTTCACGAAAACCGCGCAGCTCGCGATCGCGCGCGGCCTCGCGAAACTCGCGGCCGGAACCAACGTGACCGTCAATTCGGTGCTGCCGGGGCCGACGATGTCGGAGGGCGTGCGCGCGCTGCTGAAGGAAACGGCCGACGCGACGGGCCGCAGCATCGACGACGTCGCGGTGGATTTCGTGCGCAGCGAGCGCGCGAGCTCGATTATCCAGCGGCCGGCAACGACGGAGGAAGTCGCGAATCTGGTCGTGTATGTCTGCTCGCCGCAGGCCTCGGCGACGACGGGCGCGGCATTGCGCGTCGACGGCGGCGTGGTCGACACGATCGCGTGACGACTGCGTGACACGCTCGCGCGGCGCATGGCGGCCGCGCTATCGCGAAGCCGCCTTGTCCGGTTGAAGCGTGCCCTTGCGGTCGGCGTCCATGCAGGTATCGAAGCCGTATTGCGTGACGGCACCGGCCTTGTCGAACACTACGAAGTACGCCCGGTGATCGTTGCCGTGCTCGATGAAGTAGTTGTAGCAGACGCCGCTTCCGTTACGGACCATCCACACGCTGCGCGGGTTGCCGCCCGCGCGTACAACGTCGGCGCGCGTCGCGCCGTGCCGCGACGCGGCCCGCGCCAGCGGCGTGCGCGAATAGGAGAACGGCAGCCACGAGTCGAACCACGCGCAACCGTGCAGCATCAGGCAGCTGGCGGCCAGCGACAGCGTCGCTGCAGGACGGTACATCGGAATCAATCGCATGCTTGGAAGAATCTGCCGCGCCATGCCGGCGTGATCGAAAGCCCCATGCTACTAGACCTTTGGGTCCGGATCGAAAAGAAATGTAGAGACTTGTGTCCGACGCCGCGCTCGGCGCCGCCCGGCTCGCGCCCGATCGACGAGGCTCGGTGTGCCGATCCGGGCCATTGGCGCAACGGCATTGACGCGTGTGCGAGCCCGCGCGGTGCCTTCATGGTCAAGCGACCCACTCGGCCCACAGCATCGTCAACACCGTCATCAGTGCCGGGCCGACGAACAGTCCGATCAGGCCGAACGTCTCGGCGCCGCCGAGGATGCCGAACAGCACGAGCAGGAATGGCAGGCGGGTCGAGCTGCCGATCAACACCGGCCGCACGAAATGCTCGGCGACGAACACGACCACGAAGCCGACCGCCAGCACCACGACGGCCCACGCGGTCGCACCCTGCACGAACAGCCAGAGCGCCGCGCCGCAGAACACGATCGGCGCGCAGAACGGCAGCATCGCGGCGACGGCCGTGACGAGGCCGAGCAGCGCCGCGTGCGGGACCCCCGCGAGCGCATACGCGACGCCGAGAATGGCGCCCTCGCCCAGCCCGACGACGACCAGCCCCGTCACCGTGCCGTACACGGCCGCGACCATCCGTTCGATCAGGTGCGCGCCGCCGCGGCCGAACGCACGCCGCGCGCCCTGCAGCAACGCGCCCGACAACTTGTGGCCGGCCCGCATGATCACGAACAGCGTGACCAGCATGAAGCCGAACTCGAACAGCGCATGCGCGAGCTTCGTGCCGAACTGCCGCCCGAACGCGATGAACTTCTCGCCGCTCGGGCCATGCATCGCGGTGCCCGCGTGCAGCGGATGACCGAGATTGGCCTGCCACCACTCGGTGACCTGCGCGGCACCGTACGGCAACCGGCCGACGACGTCCGGCAGCGGAATGCCGTTGTCCTGGATCGAGTGCAGCCAGATGCGCAGGTCATGCGCTTGCGAGATCGCCTGGCCCAGCGCGATGGCGACCGGCAGCACGACCAGCAGCGACACGCCCGCGGTGATCGCGGTCGCGATCAGGGTTGGCCGGTCGCGAAACCAGCTGTCCGATTCGAAGCGTTTCAGCAACGGCCACAACGCGATCGCGATCACGCAGGCCCACGCGATGGCGGGAAGAAAATCGCGGATCACCCACAGCGCGAGCACCAGCAGCGCCGCATACAGCACGGCGCGGGCGATCTGCTGGGCACGCGGCCGCGCGGCGGATTCCTGGGAAGGCGAGACATGTGCGCGCATGGCACCTCTGTCGAAATGAAAAAATGGCGGTTCGCGCGGCCCGAGGGCCGGTGCGAACCGCCATTCTATCCATCGATACCGCCACGGCACGCGGACGCGATGCCAAGCATTGTCAAATGCATGGCGCGAACGTCGCGCGCGCCGCGCGGTGCGACGTGCGCTCAGGCCACCTTGTCGGCGACGCGATAGCGTTCGAGCCAGTGCGCGTACGGCGCAGGCAGCGTCCACGACGGACGCTCGACGCCGAGCTGCTTGGCCGCGTAGTACGGCCAGTGCGGATCGGCCAGATGCGCGCGGCCGACCATCACGAGGTCGAGCTGCTGTTCGGCGACGACGCGCTCGGCCAGTTGCGGCGTGTCGATCCCCCATGCGGACGACACCGGCAGGCCGGCCTCGCGACGCACGCGTTCCGCGATCGGCGCGAGGAATGCCGGGCCCCACGGAATGCGCGCGTCGGGCGTCGAGAAGCCGACCGACACGCTCAGCATGTCGAGGCCTTCCTGCTTCATCCGCTGCGCGAGCGCGATGGATTCGGCGAGCGTTTCCTCATCGCGGCCGTCGTATTCGATCACGCCGAGACGCGCGGTCAGCGGCAGATGCTCCGGCCAGACCTGGCGGACGGCCTTCAGCGTGTCGACGAGGAAACGGCCGCGGTTTTCGGCGGAACCGCCGTACTCGTCGTCGCGCCGGTTCGAATGCACGGAGAAGAAGCTCTGGCCGAGATAGCCGTGCGCGAAGTGCAGTTCGAGCCATTCGAAGCCGAGGTCGCGGGCACGCTTCGCCGACGCGACGAAGTCGGCCTGCACGCGTGCGATGTCGTCGTGCGTCATCGCGCGCGGCATCTTCGGCAAATGCGCGCCGAACGGCACGGCCGACGGAGCGATGGTCTGCCAGCCGCGCGGATCGCCGTCGGCGATGTGGTCATCGCCTTCCCACGGACGGTTCGCGCTCGCCTTGCGGCCCGCATGCGCGATCTGGATGCCCGGCACCGCGCCAGCCGCCTTGATCGCCGCGACCGACGGCGCGAACGCCTCGGCCTGCGCATCGGTCCACAACCCGGCGCAGCCCGGCGTGATGCGGCCTTCCGGCGACACGGCCGTCGCCTCCGCGATCACGAGGCCCGCGCCGCCGCGCGCGATGCCAGCCAGATGCACGTGATGCCAGTCGTTGACGACGCCGTCTTCGGCGACGTACTGGCACATCGGCGGCACCGCGATGCGGTTGCGCAGCGTGACATCCTTCAGTTTGAACGGTTCGAACAGGGCAGACATCCACCACTCCTTTGCTTGGTTCTACGAAACGACTGGATGAGCCGCCGTGCGGTGCGCACGACGGAACGGTTCGGGCCGTCGCCGGGCCGGATGCGCCCGACGACGGAAACGGCCAGGTGCCGGTCATGCCGGCACCGCGCCGGCTTACTGACGGCCGAGCTTCGCGAGCAGCGCCTCGGCAGCGGGTTCCGACGACGCGGGGTTCTGCCCCGTGATCAGCAACCCGTCGGTGACGACATGCGGCGCCCAGTCGGCGCTGCGCTCGAACTGCGCGCCGTTGGTCTTCAGCATGTCCTCGACGAGGAACGGCACCACTTCCGTCAACTCGACGGCCGCTTCCTCGCTGTTGGTGAAGCCCGTCGCACGCTTGCCGCGCACGACCGATTCGCCGGTCTTCGGATCCTTCACGTGGCGCAGCACGCCCGGCGCGTGGCACACGGCCGCGACCGGCTTGCCCGCCGCCAGCGCACGCTCGATCAGGCCGATCGAGTGCAGGTCCTCGGCGAGATCCCACAGCGGGCCGTGCCCGCCCGGATAGAACACCGCGTCGTAATCGTCCATCGACACGTCGGCCAGCTTGCGCGTGGCCGCGAGCGCGGCCTTGGCCGCCGGATCGGCGTCGAAGCGGCGCGTGGCGTCGGTCTGCGCGGCCGGATCGCTGCTTTTCGGGTCGAGCGGCGGCTGGCCGCCCTTCGGCGATGCGAGCGTCAGCTCGATACCCGCATCCGTGAACGCGTAGTACGGCGCGGCCAGTTCCTCGAGCCAGAAGCCGGTCTTCTTGCCGGTGTCGCCGAGCGTGTCGTGTGAGGTCAGGACAACCAGAATCTTCATGATCGGACACTCCTTCGAAATGGGGGAACGGGGCCGCGTCGCGGCGGCAGCCCACGCGACGCACGCCGCGTGCCGGCGACGACGGCGCGCCTGCCGGTTAGGCCGCCGGCACGCGTCAACGTGCCGGCCCCGTGCCAAAAATATTGCTCAAGTCTATTAGACCAGTCGTCTAGAAGCAGCTCGAAAAAAACGACGGCATCTCCTGCACCACCAGCATCGCAGCGCGATATGGCATCTTCGCGTCCGTTGGCAGGAACGACGTCGCATTCATGAGGCTGGATGATAGCCCCGGATTAGACCGGTCGTCTAGAAACCTGACATTCAGCCCTGCCGCCGTCATGGCTTTTGCACCGGAGCGCGCCCCGCAACGTGCGTTGCCGATCGCGCCCCACGGGGGGCGTGCCGCCGACACGGCTAGCCGTGCAACGGCCCGTCCGTATCGCCTGCCTCGATGATCGGCATCTCGAGCCGATGGCCGCGAACGCCGTCGGCGAGCAGGCCCAGCATCAGGTCCGCCAGCGCACGCCCGGTCGCATGCCCGGTCGGCTGCACCACGGCCGTTACCCGATGCGGGTACGCGACCTCCGGCGGCACCCCGTCATAGACGATGAGCGACATGTCCCGCCCCAGCCGCAAGCCGCTGTCGACCAGCGCCCGAAACGCGCCGCCCCCCGAAATGTTGTTGTCGACGAGCAGCGCAGTCGTCCGCTCGGCCTGTGCGAGCAGCGCCTGCGCGCCCTGCTGCCCGCCGTCGCGCGTAAACGGACACTCGACCAGCAGCGCCGGATCGGGTTCGATGCCGGCCTCGCGCAGCGCCGCGAGATAGCCGGCGCGGCGCTGCATCGCGAAATTCAGCGACAGCGGCGCACTGATCATCGCGATCCGTCGATGACCGAAGCCGATCAGACGCCGCACCGCATCGCGCGCGCCCGCTTCGTTGTCGAAATCGAACCAGGCGTAAGGCTCGGCGGCTTGCGTACGGCCATACGCGACATACGGAAACGCATTCGAGCGCAGGTACGCGAGGCGCGGGTCGTCGACCAGCGTGCGCGCGACGATCAGCCCATCGACGAGCCGGCCGTCGACGAGCCGGCGATACGAGTCGAGTTCGGCGTTCGGCCGTGCGGCCGCGATGATGAAGTCGAGATTGCGCTCGCCAAGCCGCTCGGTGATGCCCGCAACGACCTCACCGAAGCGCGGGTCGCCCAGATCGCCGGCTCCGAACGGATACACGATGCCGATCGCATCGGCACGCCCCGTCGCCAGCCGCCGTGCGGTCGGATCCGCGACATAACCGAGTTCGCGCGCAGCCTTCATCACGCGTTCGCGGGTCGCCTCGCTCACATCGTCGTAGCCGTTCAGCGCCCGACTGACCGTCGTGCGCGACAGTCCGAGCGCATCCGACAGCGCCTTCAGATTCACCTTCACGTCGCTCCTCGCGTTGTGCATGCCATTCGTTCAATCCGCGTGCGGCGGCAATTATTTCCGAATGGTAGTTATTACCGTCAAATATTTATCTTTTGACGTCCAAACCGGTTTGAAATAGCATCCAAACCGGTTTGGATATCAACGCCACCTCAGCAGTTCCTTTTCACCGTCAACGGAAACAACGCCGACATGACTTACTTTCCTTTTTGCCGCGCGACCGCGGCCAAACGTTTGCTGTTCGCTGGCGCGGCACTGGCCGCCTTCGCGTCCGCGTCATCCGTCGCGCACGCGCAAAGCACCGGCGCCCCCGCGCCCACGCCGCATACGCAGCAGGCCTACGATCCCGAAGGCAACTTCACGATGCGCTGGACCCGCGCGGACATCCGCCAGATCGTCGCGCAGTCGCACACGGCCGGCGCGGACAAGAACTCGCTGCCGCAGTCGCTGACGATGCCGGACATCCCGCAGGATTTCCCGCTGATCAACTCGAACGTGTGGGTCTGGGATACCTGGCCGCTGGCCGACCTGCGCGCGAACCAGCTCAGCTACAAGGGCTGGGAAGTGATCTTCTCGCTCACGGCCGATCCGCACGCCGGCTACACGTTCGACGATCGTCACGTCCATGCGCGCATCGGCTTCTTCTATCGCCGTGCCGGGATTCCCGCGTCGCAGCGTCCCGTGAACGGCGGCTGGACCTGGGGCGGCCACCTGTTCCCGGACGGCGCGAGCGCCAAGGTGTTCGGCACGTCGCCGATGACCAACAACGCCGAATGGTCGGGCTCCGCACGCCTCACGCAAGGTGACAACGTCAGCCTGTACTACACCGCGACCTCGTTCAACCGCTCGGCCCCCGGCGGCGCCGACATCACGCCGCCGCAGGCGATCATCACGCGCGCCGACGGCCACATCCACGCCGACGACAAACACGTGTGGTTCAGCGGCTTCGACGATCACAAGGCGCTGCTGCAACCGGACGGCAACTACTACCAGAGCGGCCAGCAGAACACCTATTTCTCGTTCCGCGATCCGTTCGTGTTCACCGACCCCGCGCATCCGGGCAAGACCTACATGGTGTTCGAAGGCAACACCGGCGGCCAGCGCGGCGCCCGGACCTGCACCGAGGCCGACCTCGGCTACGCGCCGAACGATCCGCACCGGGAAGACCTCAACGCCGTCATGAACTCGGGCGCAGTGTATCAAAAGGCCAACGTCGGCCTGGCGGTCGCGACGAACCCGCAACTGACCGAATGGAAGTTCCTGCCGCCGATCCTGTCGGCGAACTGCGTCGACGACCAGACCGAGCGCCCGCAGATCTATCTGAAGGATGGCAAGTATTACCTGTTCACGATCAGCCACCGCACGACGATGGCCGCGGGCGTCGACGGGCCGGACGGTGTCTACGGCTTCGTCGGCAACGGCATCCGCAGCGACTTCCTGCCGCTGAACGGCGGCAGCGGCCTCGTGCTCGGCAACCCGACCGACTTCTCCGCACCGGCCGGCGCGCCGTATTCGCAGGACCCGAACCAGAACCCGCGCGAATTCCAGTCGTATTCGCACTACGTGATGCCGGGCGGGCTCGTCGAGTCGTTCATCGATGCGATCGGCCCGCGTCGCGGCGGCACGCTCGCGCCGACGGTGAAGGTGAACATCAACGGCACGTCGACGGCCGTCGACCGCGCGTACGGACGTAGCGGCCTCGGCGGTTACGGCGACATCCCGGCAAACCTGCCGGCGACGGGCGCCGACCACAACGGCGGCCCCGGCACCCGTCCGTAACGGGTCCGCTACGGATGCAGCGGGCATCGCCCGCCGGCGTCGAGGCGGCGCACATCGCGCGTGTCGCGTGTGTGCCGCCTCCCTCTTTCGCAGAATCGCGCATGCTGCCTTCGCAAGCGGCATGCGCCACCTTTCCCGCTTCGCGCGCCGAAGCACGGAACCCCGCATGAGATCGACGTTTCTTCGCTTTCCCCTCCTGATTACCCGGCTGCTGCTCGCGTGTGCGGCAAGCGCGGCCTGCACGCACGCCGCCGCCGCGCCCTGCGACGCACCACCCGAGCATGGCACGCCGCAATGGCGGCCGGCCGTGCACTACACGCCGCAACGCAACTGGATGAACGATCCGAACGGCCTCGTCTACGAGAACGGCCGCTATCACCTGTTCTATCAGTACAACCCGCTCGGCCACGACTGGGGCAACATGTCGTGGGGCCATGCGACCAGCACCGACCTCGTCCACTGGCGCGAGCAGCCGGTCGCGATGCGCGCGAACGCGACGGAGGAAATCTTCTCCGGCTCGATCGTCGCCGACACGCGCAACACGTCCGGCCTCGGCGCGCCGGGCGAGACGCCGCTGGTTGCGCTTTACACGAGCGTCTACAAGGACGGCTCGGGTCACGCACCGGGCACGCAGGCGCAATCGCTCGCGTACAGCCTCGACCACGGCGCGACGTGGCGGCCCTACGCGCACAACCCCGTGCTCACGCTCGATCCCGAGTCGAAGCAGTTCCGCGACCCGAAAGTGTCGTGGTACGCGCCGGGAGGCTACTGGCTGATGACGACCGTCGTCGCGGACGCGCAGGTCGTGAAGCTTTATCGATCCGATGACCTGATTCACTGGTCCTTCCTGAGCGACTTCACGTTGCCGGACGTGCCGCATGCGGGCGTGCTGTGGGAAATGCCCGACCTCGTGCCGCTGCCCGTCGACGACGATCCGCGACACATCAAGTGGGTGATGATCGTCAACGTCAACCCGTGGTCGATCGCCGGCGGCTCCGGCGCGATGTATTTCGTCGGCGACTTCGACGGTCGCACGTTCACGCCCGACCAGGTCGCGCCGGCCGGTTCCGATCCCGCGCGATTCCGCTGGGTCGATCACGGCGCCGATTTTTACGCCGCCGGCACGTTCTCCGGCGCACCGGGCGCGCGGCCTGTCGCGATCGCATGGATGAGCAACTGGGATTACGCGGCGAAAGTGCCGACGGCGCCCTGGCGCGGCGCGACGACGCTGCCGCGCGAGTTCGCGCTGAAGACGATCGACGGCGAACCGACGCTCGTCGTGACGCCGGCCGCCGCGTTCGATGCGTGGGCCGACGGGCGGCCCGCCGTGCACGAAGGCAACCTGAACGTCGAGTCCGCCACCCGCGCGCTGTCGGAGGCGACGCGCGGTGTCGTCCAGCGCATCACGGTGACGATCGCGCCGCGGCACGCGGCCCGCGCGGGTGTGATCGTGCGAGGATCGGCGGATGGCTCGATCGGCACCCGGATCGTGTACGACACGGCGAAGCGCACGCTGACGCTCGACCGCTCGCGCGCCGGCTCGACGGATTTCGCCGGCACGTTCAGCCGCGAGCACATCGTCGATCTGCCGCTCGATCATGGGCAACTGCGGCTCGAAATCGTCGTCGATCGCGGGTCGGTCGAGGTGTTCGCGAACGGCGGCCGCGTCGCGCTGACGGATCTGATCTTTCCGCCGCTCGATGCGGACCGCGTCGCCGTGTTCGCCGAGCACGGCAGCGCGACGTTCTCGGGGCTGACGGTGACGCAGCTCCACGGACGCGATCGGGCCGACGAGGTTCGCGACGCCTGCACATCGCGCTAGCGATGCGATCGCCCGGCGGGGCTGCGCCGCCCGACCTCGCGTCGGGTCGTGCGGCCCCGCCGGTCATCCGCTCAAAGCAAGCCCATCCCGCCCGACGCGATGATTTCCGCGCCGACGATGAACGCGGATTCCGGCGCGCTCAGATGCAGCACCGTCGACGCGATTTCGTCCGGCGTGCCGAACCGGCCGATCGGGACGAGCCCCTTGATCTTCTCGGCCGTCTCGTCGAGCGTCGCCGCGTCGAGCCCGAGCTTGCCGTACAGCGGCGTCTGGACCGGGCCGGGGCTCACCACGTTCACCCGCACGCCGTGCGGCAGCAGTTCCGTCGACAACGTCTTCGCGAACGAATTGACGGCCGCCTTGCTC
Organism: Burkholderia sp. BCC1640; assembly: GCF_902833125.1. Taxonomy (NCBI): domain Bacteria; kingdom Pseudomonadati; phylum Pseudomonadota; class Betaproteobacteria; order Burkholderiales; family Burkholderiaceae; genus Burkholderia; species Burkholderia sp. BCC1640. Next base: position 205,990 of record NZ_CADFEF010000002.1, read on the forward strand.
GCCGCGTACAAGGACGAGCCCGGCATCCCGATATGCGCGTTGATCGAGCCGTTGATCACGATCGACGCGCCGCGGTTCAGCAGCGGCACGAGCGACTGGATCTGGAAATACGCGCCCTTCACATTCGTGTCGAACACGAGATCCCACAACGCTTCGTCGATATCCGCGAACGGCGCGAGTTTCGCGACGCCCGCGTTGACGAACACGGCATCGAGCCGCGCGCCGGAGGCCGCGATCGCATCCGCCAGCGCCCGCGCCGACGCGACGCTGCCGGCCTCGTTGCGGATCGCGAGCGCGCCGTCGCCGAGCGACGCGCGCGCGGCGGCGAGCGTCTGCTCGTCGCGACCGGTGATGATGACCCGCGCGCCTTCGGCCGCGAATGCCCGTGCGGCCGCCAGGCCGATGCCGCTGTTGCCGCCCGTGACGAGGACCGTTTTTCCTTCGAAGCGTTGCATGATGTTCTCCTGTGAACCGGTGAGTTGACCGTGAACACAGGATGCGCGCGGCGCCCGCCCTTGCCGTACGACCGGCGCGGCGGACATGTTCGAAATCTTCGAACGTGTTTGTCGGGACCTGTCCGTCCGTTGCACGGCTGACGCACTCAGCCCGTCACGTCGATCCCGTCGAGCAGGCGCTGCGCGAGCCGCGGTTCGCGCAGTTGCTCCAGCCACCATTGCAGCGCGCGGCCGTCGCGGTCGCCGCGCCAGGCGACGTACAGCACGTTCGGCTCGCGCGGATCGGCCGTTTCCTTCTCGACGAGCTCGCCGCGCGCGAGCAGCGAAGCAACCCGCCGGCGCGGCACCCAGCCGACGCCGAGCCCGTCGCGCTGCGCGAGGATCTTGGCGCGCATCGACGGCACCGCGAGCACCGCCTGCCCGCCGAGCAGCCCGTACGCGCGGCCGACGGCCCGCCGCGACGAATCGGCGACGACGACCGCGCGATGCGCGCAGATCGCGTCGCGGGTCAGCCGCTCGCTTGCCGCGGCCAGCGGATGGCGCGGCGATATGGCGAACACCCATTCCATCGCGCCGAGCTCGAACCATTTGAAACCCGGAATCGCCGGCGGCTCGTTGGTCGCGCCGACGACCAGATCCGCGCGGCCGTCGCGCAGCGCTTCCCAGGTGCCTCCGAGCACTTCGTGCGTGAAACGCAGCGACACGCCCGAATCGAGCCCATCGAATGCACGGACGACCGGCAGCAGCGTATCGAACTCCAGCACCTCGTCGCTGACGATCCACAGCCGGTCCTCCCAGCCGCTCGCGACCTGCCGTACGCGCTGCGTGAGCCGCGCGACGTCCAGCGCGAGGCGTGACGCCTCGTCGGTCAGCAACTGGCCGGCCGGCGTGAGCTGCAGCCGGTAGCCGCGCCGGTCGAACAGCAGCGCGTCGAAGCGCGTTTCGAGCTGCCGCGCCGCGTGCGAGATGGTCGACGGCGCCTTGCCGAGCCGCGCGGCCGCCCGCGACAGGCTGCCGGTGGCGCGGATCGCATCGAGCAGCGCGAGTTCGTCTTCGGACAGCATGAGGGCACTCCGATCGGGGATTGTGATGGATCGTAAGGCACCGGCGGGCGGCGGTCCAATCGAATGGCGCCGTGCGGCTACGTTCGGCGGATGCCGGGCCGTCCACGAACTTCCGGTATGCTCATCGACATCAAATTGCCCTATTCGAGGTAACCACTGCGATGGACATCGCGATCCGCATCGAAGGCCGTCACGACCTGACCGGGCAAATCTTTCGGCAGCTGCGCACCGCGATCGTCGACGGGCGGCTCGAAGGCGGCGCCCGGCTGCCGTCGACGCGCGACCTCGCCAGGCAGCTCGGCGTGTCGCGCAAGACGACGCTCGACGCGTTCGAGCGTCTCGTCGCCGAGGGCTTCCTGAACACGCGCGCGGGCGACGGCACGTTCGTCGCCGACGGCCTCGCGCGGGTGCCGCACGCGGCAAACTCGACGCCGTCGCTCGTCGAGGCTGCACGGCCCGTCCATGCCGTCGACGCACGCGCGCTGTGGGACGAACTGCCCGACGCGCTCGCGATGCCCGCGCCGCAGGACACGCCCGCGTTCGACTTCCGCGGCGGCGTGACCGACAAGACGCTGTTCCCGTTCGACGCGTGGCGCCGCTGCCTGCATCACGCGTTGCGCCAGCAGGCGCGCGGCCCCGGCCAGTACCACGATCCGGCCGGCGATCCGCAGTTGCGCGGCGCGATCGCGCGCTACGTCGCGTTCAGCCGCGCGGTCGCGTGCAGCTGGGACGACGTGCTCGTCACGCAAGGCGCGCAACAGGCGCTCGACCTGATCGCGCGCGTGGTCGTACGGCCGGGCGATGTCGTCGCGGTCGAGAATCCCGGCTATCCGCCGGCGCGCGCGGCGTTCGCGTCGCTCGGCGCGACGGTGATCGGCGTGCCGGTCGATGCGCACGGCCTCATCATCGACCGGCTGCCCGACGACGCGCGCCTCGTCTACGTGACGCCGTCGCACCAGTTCCCGCTCGGAATGCCGATGACGCTGGACCGGCGCGTCGCGCTGCTCGAATGGGCGCAGCGACGCCGCGCGGTGATCATCGAGGACGATTACGACGGCGAATTCCGCTTCGAAGGCCGGCCGGTGGAATCGCTGAAGAGCCTCGACCGCACGGGCCTCGTCGCGTACGTCGGCACGTTCTCGAAGACGATCTTTCCCGAACTGCGGATCGGCTACGCGATTCCGCCGCGCGCGCTGCGCGGCGCGCTCGCCAAGGCGAAGCAGATCGTCGACTGGCATACCTGCACGCTCACGCAGGCGGCGCTCGCGCGCTTCATGCACGAAGGCGATTTCGCGCGACACCTGCGGCGCGTGCAGAAGCATTACGACGCGCGCCGCAAGATGCTGCTCGCGCATTTGCGCGGCAACCTCGCGCCGTGGTTCGACCCGATCGTTCCGACTGCCGGCATCCACCTCGCCGCGCACCTGAAACCGGGGCTCGACGAAGCCGCGCTGGTCCGCGCCGCCCGCGAGCACGACATCGGCCTGTACGGAATCTCGGCGTTCCACGTCGGCTCGGCGGCGCGCGCGGGGCTGCTGTTCGGCTATGGCGGGATCGACGCGCTGCGCATCGACGCCGCGCTCGCGAAACTGGCCGCGCTGCTGGACTCGGGCAACATCGGCGGCGCACCACTGGTTACCTGAATTTTCCCGGAATTGGCCATTCAAGCAGGCCAGTGCCACGCTTAAAGTGGGTCCTGTCGCGCCACCGTGCGCATCAACCGGAAAAAGGACCTGCCATGCAACCGCGCCTGAACTTCTATACCGCCAGCCCGAACGCCATCAAGGTGATGCGCAACGCCGAGGAATTCATCGCGAAAAGCTCGATCGAGAAGCCGCTCGCCGAACTGGTCCGGCTGCGCGCGTCGCAAATCAACGGCTGTGCGTTCTGCGTCGACATGCACACCACCGATGCGCGCAAGGGCGGCGAGACCGACCGCCGTCTCGCGACCGTCGTCACGTGGCGCGAAACGCCGTTCTTCACCGAGCGTGAACGCGCGGCGCTGGAATGGACCGAGGCGCTGACGCTGATCGCCGACAACCACGTGCCGGATGCCGTCTGGGATGCCGTGAAGCCGCACTTCAACGACACGGAGCTGTTCGAACTGTCGATGCTGATCGCGACGATCAACACGTGGAACCGCTTCGCGATCGCATTCCGCAAGATGCCCGAATAAGGAGACGACGATCATGCGCTCCCGCTTCACGCTCCGCCGCGCGATGCTGTGCACGCTGCTCGCGCTCGTCGTCGCGCTGCCGGCCGCCGCCATTGCGCACGACGCCGGCGACAACGTGCACGCGATCATGCAACAGGCCGTGCCCGAAGCGCCCGGCAAGCTCGCCGTCGTCGCGACCGTCGACTATGCGCCTGGTCAGGCGTCCGAAGCACACAAACACCTCGGCTCGGTGTTCGCGGTCGTGTCGAAAGGCGAAGTGCTGTCGCAGGTGAACGACGGCCCGGTGCGCCGCTATCGCGCCGGCGAAGGCTGGTACGAGCCGCCCGGTTCGCGCCACCAGGTGTCGCGCAATGCGAGCGCGACCGAGCCCGCGCAACTCGTCGTGTTCGGGCTGACGGGCGAGCACCAGCCGCTGAAGTCGCCGATCGATCAGTGACGACGTTCGGGGTGCGTGCCGTGTCGGGCACGCACCCGCGACGCACGGCTTCCTCGCCGGCCTCGGGCGCTTCTTCCCCCGGTTCCCCGTGGTTTCCCCATTAGCCGCTTCCTACATTCCGCCACTGGCATACGCCCGGTCGTCACGCCGCCACCCCGCTCGTCTGCACCGCCGTTCGACGTACGCCTGATCTCGATCAACGCGGGCGAAAACCCTTCCTTGAAATTAACTAACCCGTCAATTAGCGTCGTCTGCATGAACGCGAAATCCACCGTCGCCAGGCCGCGCGGGCGCCGCCCGTCGGTGGACGACTTCGACCTGCGCGACCACATGCTCGACGTCGCGATGCAGCTGTTCGCCGAGCGCGGCATCGCGGCGACGACCGTCGCGCAGATTGCCGCGGCCGCCGGCGTCACGTCGGCGATGGTCCATTACTACTTCACGAATCGCGAGCAGTTGCTCGACGCGATCGTCGAGGAGCGGCTCGCGCAGGTCATCGCGTTCGTGTGGCGGCCGACCGCCCCGCAGATCGAAAACGATCCGTTCGCGCTCGTCGCCGAACTCGTCGACCGGTTCTTCGACGTCACGCATCGCATGCCCTGGCTGCCGTCGATCTGGCTGCGCGAGATCGTCCACGAAGGCGGCCTGCTGCGCGAGCGGATGATCCGGCGCATTCCGCTCGAGCACGTCGGCCGCTTTGCCGAGCGCATCCGCGCCGCACAGCAGGCCGGCACGCTGAACCCCGCGCTCGAACCCGCATTCCTGTTCCATTCGATCATTGCGCTCGTGATGCTGCCGCTCGCCACTGCGAAGCTGTGGCAAAGCGCGCGCGGCCTGCCGCCGATCGATCGCGACGTGCTGCATCGCCACGTCCGCGCGCTGCTCGGTTCCGGCTTGCAGCCGCCCGCCGCCGTGCCGGATGCCGGCGCACATTCGCCCCGGAGGCCGTCGTGAACGTGTCCCGCCCGCCGCCGCTCGCACTGGCCGCAGCCGTCGCGCTGCTCGCCGGCTGCGGACGGCCGGCGAACGACGTGGCAACTTATCAAGGCTATGTCGAAGGCGAATTCGTGTACCTGTCGTCGTCGCAAGCGGGCACGCTGACGCAGTTGTCGGTCGAACGCGGCCAGGCCGTCGCGGCCGGCATGTCGGTGTTCTCGCTCGAAGCCGTCAACGAAACGGCCGCATTGCTGCAGGCGCAGCATCAGCTCGCGGCCGCACGCGCGCAGCTTGCCGACCTGCAGACCGGCAAGCGTCCGCCGGAAGTCGCGGTCACGCGGGCCCAGCTCGCGCAGGCCACCGCACAGGCCGCGCGTGCCGCCGCGCAACGCGCGCGCGACGAGCGCCAGTACGCGGCCGGCGGTCTGTCGAAGCAGCAGCTCGACGATTCGCGCACGTCCGCGCAGACCACCGCCGCGCAGGTGCGCGAGTTGCAGAACCAGGTCGACGTCGCGCGCCTGCCGGGACGCGCGCAGCAGGTGGCCGCCCAGGCCGCGCAAGTCGATGCCGCGCAGGCGGCCGTCACCGAAGCGCAATGGAAGCTCGACCAGAAGCGCGTCGCCGCGCCCGCCGCCGGGCGTGTGTACGACACGCTGTACCGCGTCGGCGAATGGGTGCAGGCCGGCAATCCGGTCGTGCAGATGCTGCCGCCGCAAAACCTGAAGGTGCGGTTCTTCGTGCCGGAAGCCGCCCTCGCATCGATCGCCCCGGGGCGCACCGTCGCGATCCGCTGCGACGGCTGCCCCGCCGACGTCCCCGCGCACGTCACCTACGTGTCGCGCGAGGCCGAATACACGCCGCCCGTGATCTACAGCAACGAGAGCCGGACCAAGCTCGTGTTCATGGTCGAAGCGCGCCCCGCCGTCGCCGACGCGCCGAAGCTGCACCCGGGCCAGCCCGTCGCCGTGAGGATGCGATGAACGCGCCGCCCGCTCCGTACGCGATCGACGTCGACCGCCTGAACAAACGCTTCGGCGACAAGCATGTCGTGAAGGACGTGTCGCTGCGCGTCGCGCGCGGCGAGATTTTCGGCTTTCTCGGGCCGAACGGCAGCGGCAAGACGACGTCGATCCGCATGATGTGCGGCCTGCTCACGCCCGACTCGGGCAGCGGCACCTGCCTCGGCTACGACATCGTGCGCGACAGCGCGCAGATCAAGCGGCGTGTCGGCTACATGACGCAGCGCTTTTCGTACTGGGAAGACCTGTCGATCCGCGAGAACCTCGAGTTCGTCGCACGCGTGTACGGGATGCCCGATCGCCGGGCGGCCGTCTCGCGCGCGCTCGACGGGCTCGGCCTCGCGAGCCGCGCGGACCAGCTCACGGGCGCGCTGTCGGGCGGCTGGAAGCAGCGTCTCGCGCTCGCCGCGTGCATGCTGCACGAGCCGGAACTGCTGCTGCTCGACGAGCCGACGGCCGGCGTCGATCCGGCCGCGCGCCGCGACTTCTGGGAAGAACTGCACCGGCTGGCCGCGCAAGGCATCTCGGTGCTCGTCAGCACGCACTACATGGACGAAGCCGAACGCTGCCACAAGCTCGCGTACATCGCGTCCGGCGAACTGCTCGCGCAGGGCACGTCCGAGGAAATCGTCGCGTCGCAGCACCTGTCGACACGCTCGGTCACCGGCGGGCATCTGGCCGAACTGTCCGCGCGCCTGCGCACGATGCCGGGCGTCGACCAGACGGTCGTGTTCGGTTCGACGCTGCACGTGAGCGGCCGCGATCGCGCGCTGCTCGATGCAACACTCGCGCAGGTCGCGTCGCAAGCCGACGCGCAGACGGACGGTCGCGCACCGCTGCAGGTCGCACCGATCGACACCGGGCTCGAAGACGTCTTCATCTACATGATGGGCCGCGCGTCCGGGCCGCCCGGCGGAGCGGCGACATGAACGCGTGGACGGGCCTGCGCGAATCCTTCTCGGTCGCGCGCTGGTGGAGCATCGTGCTGAAGGAATTCCTGCAGCTGCGCCGCGACCGCGTGACGTTCGCGATGATCGTCGGCGTGCCGATCATCCAGCTCGCGCTGTTCGGCTTCGCGATCAACACCGACCCGAAGCATCTGCCGACCGCGGTGATCGTCGCCGACTCGAGCCCGTTCGCGCGCAGCTTCATCGCCGCGATGCGCAATTCCGCGTACTTCGACATCGTCGCGACACTGCCCGACGAATCGGCCGGCCGGCATGCGCTTGCCCGTGGCGACGTGCAGTTCGTGCTGAGCGTGCCGGCCGATTTCTCGAAGCGGCTGCTGCGCGGCGAGCGCCCGGCGCTGCTCGTCGAGGCGGACGCGACCGATCCCGTCGCGACCGCGTCGGCGATCGGCGCGCTGCCGGGCCTCGTGCAACCCGTCGCCGACAAGGACCTGACCGGCCCGCTCGCGCACCTGAACGGCCGCCCGGCCGCGTTCGACGTCGTGCTGCACCGCCTGTACAACCCCGAAGGCATCACGCAGTACAACGTCGTGCCGGGGCTGATGGGCGTGATCCTGACGATGACGATGGTGATGATGACGGGCCTCGCGATCACGCGCGAACGCGAGCGCGGCACGATGGAGAATCTGCTGGCGACGCCCGTGCGGCCGCTGGAGGTGATGACCGGCAAGATCGTCCCGTACGTGTTCATCGGGCTGATCCAGGTGTCGATCATCCTCGCCGCCGCGCGCTACGTGTTCGACGTGCCGTTCGTCGGCGGCGTGTTCGCGATCTACCTGTCCGCGCTGCTGTTCATCGCGGCGAACCTCACGGTCGGCATCACGCTGTCGTCGCTCGCGCAGAACCAGCTCCAGGCGATGCAGCTCGCGGTGTTCTACTTCCTGCCGAACATCCTGCTGTCGGGCTTCATGTTTCCGTTCGCAGGGATGCCGCGGTGGGCGCAATTCATCGGCAACCTGCTGCCGCTCACCTACTTCAACCGCCTCGTGCGCGGCATCCTGCTCAAAGGCAACGGCTGGGCCGACCTGTGGCCGTCCGTGTGGCCGGTCGCGCTCTTCACGCTCGTCGTGATGGGCATCGCGCTGCGCTTCTACCGGCGCACGCTCGACTAGGGGCCGCGCGATGAAACCGGCTTCGCGTCACGCCTCCCACACCGCCCGCGGCAGCGCATTGGCGGCCGCTGCGCTGCTCGTCGCCGGATGCGCGGTCGGGCCGGATTTCCGCACGCCGGACGCGCCGGCCACGCAGCGTTACACACGCGACGAAGCGCCCGCGGCGACGACGGCGGCCGGCGACGCGCAGACATTCGCGCCGGCCGCACACACGCTGCAACGCTGGTGGACGCGGTTCGATTCGGCGCCGCTTAACCGGCTCGTCGATACCGCGTGGCAAAACAGCCCGACGCTCGCCGAGGCCCGCGCGCGGCTCGACGAAGCGCGACAGAACCATGCGGCGCAATCCGGCGCGACGATGCTGCCGCGCGTCGACGCGAACCTGTCCGCCACACGCCAGAAGGTCGACGTCGCCGCGTTCGGACTGCCCGCCAACGTGCCGAATCCGGGGCCATTCACGCTGTACGACGCGTCGGTGAGCGTGTCGTACGTCCTCGACGTGTTCGGCGGCAACCGGCGCGCGCTCGAAGCGCTGCGCGCCCAGGTCGACTATCAGGCATATACGCTCGACGCCGCGCGCCTGACGCTCGCGGGTAACGTCGTCGCGACCGCGATCCTGCGCGCGTCGCTCGCGCAGCAGATCGCGCTCACACGCCAGCTCGTCGACGCGCAGGCGCGGCAGTTGCGCATCGTCGAAGCGCGCTTCGCGGCGGGCGGCGTATCGCAGGCCGACGTGCATGCGCAGCGCACACTGCTCGCGCAGACGCAGGCCTCGCTGCCGCCGCTCGCGGCCCGCTTCGCGCAGGCCGGCCACCGGCTCGCGATCCTGCTGGGCGCGCCGCCGTCCGACGCCGCACTGCCCGCCCTCACGCTCGATGCGCTCGCCCTGCCGCACACGTTGCCGGTCGCGCTGCCGTCGACGCTCGCGCGCGAACGGCCCGACATCCGCGCGGCGGAGGCCGTGCTGCACCAGGCGAGCGCGAACGTCGGCGTGGCGACCGCGAACCTGTATCCGCGTTTTTCGATTTCGGCGGGGATCGGTTCGGAACGCACGCGCATCGCGGATATCGTGAGCGGGCTCAATGTCTGGAATGTCGGTCTCGGCCTGACGCAGCCGCTCTTTCACGGTGGCGAACTGCGCGCGAAAAAGCGCGCGGCCGAAGCCGCATACGACGCCGCGTTCGCAAGCTATCGAGAAACCGTGCTGCTGGCGCTCCAGCAGGTCGCCGACGCGATGCGCGCGGTCGAGCACGATGCGGCGGAGCTGGAGGCACGAGACACGGCTGCACGGGAAGCGGCGGCAGGCAACGCGATTGCCGTCGACCGTTACGCGGCAGGCGGGATCAGCACGTTCGCGCTGCTCGACGCGCAGCGGCAGGCACTGCAGACCGCGCTCGATCGCACGCGCGCACAGGCAGACCGGCTTGCCGATACGGCGGCGCTGTTTCAGTCGCTGGCGGGGAACTGGTCGGACGATTCGAGCCGCTGACGATCGGGACGGCTTGCGCACACGTCGTCGGACACTGCTCGCTCGACGAGGGCACCCGCGCCACGCGTGCGGCGCGCACCCACGAAAAAAAACCGGCCCGAAGGCCGGTTTTTTCATACCGCATGCCGTGAGCGGCGCTCGCGCGCCGCGCGACATCAGAAGCGGTGGATCAGGCCAACGCCTGCAGCGATCTGGTTCTGCTTCGAACCTGCGCCCACGCCGTCGCCGATCGACGTCGTTGCGTTGACGATGCCGCCGGTCAGGCCGCTGATCGTGTTGCCGCTGGCGTGCTGGTACGCTTCAACCGCGTACAGGCCCGTGCGCTTCGACAGGCTGTAGTACTGCGACAGCGTGACTTGGTGGTACTTGGCCGCGCTCGAGACGCCGTTCGATTGGGTCGCACGCGTGTACGAGTAGCCTGCCGCGAAGTCCCACTGCGGCGCTGCCTTCCAGTGCAGCACTGCGCCCGCCGTGTTGAAGATCGCCGTATTGTGGAATGCCGACAGGTTGCCCGGGATGTACTGGACGTTCGAGTACGACACCGAGATGTCCCACGCCGGCGTGAACTGGTAACCGGCCGTCACGGCGACACGTTGCTGCGACTGTGCCGTCTTGTAGCCGCCGTTGATCGACGACACGGCCTGCTCGGCACCGTTGCCGTTCGAATCCAGACCGTTTTGCGCGGTCGAGTTCGCGCCCCACACGCCGCCGCCGAGCGTCGCGTTGTTGATGCGCTGATAGCCGACCGCGATGCCTGCCGGGCCGTTCAGGTACTGGATCGCCGCGCTCCAGGTCGAGCCGCGGTTGAAGCTGCCTGCCACGCCGCCGAGCGAGTACGAACCGCCGACCGTGAAGCCGTAGAACTTCGGCGACATGTAGACGAGCGAGTTGTTCGCGCGGTAGCTGGTGTCCAGCGAGTCGATATCGCCCGGGTGCGCGCCGTAGTAACCGGTCAGCCAGGTCGTCGGGCTATACGGCGACAGCAGCGTGTAGTACGCGGTGTACTGGCGGCCGGCCGTCAGCGTACCGTACGTCGGGTTGGTCAGACCCACCCACGCCTGACGCGTGAAGATGCCGTTCGTCCATTGCGACGAGCCGTTGTTCGCGTTGAAGCCGGCTTCCAACTGGAAAATCGCCTTCGTGCCGCCGCCGAGATCTTCGCTGCCCTTCAGGCCGAAGCGGCTGCCTGCCCAAATGCCGGTGGCCATCTGGACCTTCGAGTGACCGCCCGAAACCGCGCTGGTCGCCGACGAGTTGTTCTGCCAGGCGATGGCGTTATCGACGATACCGTACAGGGTCACGCTGCTCTGGGCGTGGGCGGCGGTAGCGGCTGCGAGACCCACTGCCGTCATGGCGAAAGCGACGCGCTTTTTCATTGATTCTCCGTCCTCAAAGAATGATTTCTTTTCTGGTGTGGTTTTATGACTGACACATGTGCGAGTACATGCCGGTGCGATTCTGACGGATTACCAATCGTTTCCCAACATGTGCAGTCGGTCATCGTATGATCGACGCAACGCAGGGGTTCACCAAACGGTTACATAACACCTGAAAACGCTTACGCGGTGGGCCTTTCCGGCATTTCCCGGTGAAAACCCTAGCTTTACATTTTTACTGGTGCATCGCGACCGTCCAATGTCGTCAGACGCCTTCGGCAACAACCTTCTTACAAATGCGCGACCGCGGCGGCTGCCACGATTCAACGCCGCCGCGCAGGATCGCTGACATTCATGACACCCACGTTTCGGAAAGCGAAATCGTGAAAACGTTTCAGTGCGTGTGGGGAGAATCGGACGGAAGCGGCCCGGCGAATGCGGGCCGAGGGGCGATGCCCGCGCCTGTCGCGCCGGCATCGTTCAGCGAGAATCAGCGCGCGGCCGGCTGCTCGATCCGCGCGTTCACCGCGTCGACGAGCGCGTTCATGCGCGCACGGATCGCCGCGTTCGAGCCGACGAGCGCGAGCGACGACGCCATGATCCGGTAGATCCGCTTGCGCGGCACCTTCGCCGGCCTCGCCGGATCGAGCCACGCGTCATGGCCGGCCAGCCGTTCGAGCGTTTCGAGGCCGATCATGATCGGCCACAGACATGCGAGCCGCAGACGCACGAAACGACGCGGAATCGCCAGCGTGTACCGGCACGCGTCGCGATACTGATCGAGCGCCACGCGCAGCAGGTCGACCAGCACGCCGCGCGCGCGCGCCGACGCATCGGGCGACATCAGGTCCGCGACGCTCACGCGGTGCGCGGCCAGCACGTCGTCCGGCAGATAGCAGCGGCCGATCCGCAGGTCCTTCGCGCAGTCGCGCAGGATGTTGGTCATCTGCAGCGCCTTGCCGAAACGAATGCCCTTCTCGCGCATGTCCGCCAGGTCCCAGCCGCGCGCGGCCCGCGTGTGCGCGCCTGTCATGTCGGTCCAGAATTCGCCGACGCAGCCGGCGACCAGATACGTGTAGCGATCGAGCATGTCGCGGTCCGGCAGCGACGCGACCTCTCCCGACTGTTCGTCGGGGAACGTGCGCAGGTCGAACTCCATCCCCGACGTCAGCGTCGCGACGACCTTTCGGATCGATGCGCGATCCGCTTCCGGCTGCGCGCGCAGCAGCGCGAGCATCGGCTGCATCGAGCCGAGCAGCACGTGCTCGTGCGAATCCGTCTGCATCCGCGTCACGTCCTCCAGCGCGTGCGACAGCGCCGCGCCGTCGCCGAGCCGCTCGACCTCGTCGCGCAGGTCGGTCAGCAGCGCCGCGCGACGATCGGGCGCGACGAGCGCCGTGTCGGCGATCGTGTCGGCCGCGCGCGCGAGCAGGTAGGCCAGGCCGACCGGGTCGCGCATGCCGACGGGCAGCACGCGCAGCGTCAGGTAGAAGGAGCGGGAAACGTTCTTCAGCAGGTCGCCGAGCAGGTAGGCGGGATCGGTATGGGTCGTCATGGGTCGGTAAAAATCGGCCGGCGCGGGCCCCGGACGCACACGGGCGCCGGGCGCCCGCGCCGGCCCGCGAGTCGCCGCATCGTCGCGCGGGCGGGCGTCGGCCCGGCGCGGCGATGCAAAAGTCCCGCAAGTTTAGTGCATCCGGCGCGCCGGCTCCCGGCGACGGCCGGATCGCGCCGCTCGCACGGTCGCGCAATCCGCCCGTCCCGTGCGTCTTGTGCAGCAACGCAAAAGAAAGGCGCGAGTAATACATATGTAATTATTCGATGCGACGATCGCGTCCCGTTCGATCCCACGCGGCCCGCCGAGACAGGCCGCAGCGCCGGAACGACGCCCCTTTCACCGACTTACGTTTCGAAGGTTCACCGACATGCTCTTCACGCGCCCGACCGCCCTGCGCTGCATCCCGTTCGCCTGTGCCGCCGCCCTCCTGCTCGCCGCCTGCGGCGGCGACGACGTGTCGGCATCCGATTCGACGCAGCCGATCTCCGCGAAGGTCCAGGTGGTCGGCCATCGCGGCGCGAGCGCGCTGCGCCCCGAACACACACTCGCGTCGTACCGCAAGGCGATCGAGGACGGCGCGGACGTGATCGAGCCCGACCTCGTCTCGACGCGCGACGGCGTGCTCGTCGCGCGCCACGAGAATGAAATCTCCGGCACGACGAACGTGTCGACGCTGCCGCAGTTCGCGAGCCGCAAGGCGACCAAGACGATCGACGGCGCGCAGCTGACCGGCTGGTTCACCGAGGATTTCACGCTCGCCGAGTTGAAGACGCTGCGTGCCCGCGAGCGCATTCCGCAGGTCCGCCCGGCGAACACCGCGTACAACGACCAGTTCGAGATTCCGACCTTCGACGAGATCGTCGCGCTCGCGAAACTGATGTCCGCGCAGACCGGCCGCACGATCCACCTGTATCCGGAAACCAAGCACCCGACCTACTTCCAGTCGGTCGGCCTGCCGCTCGAGGACCGTCTCGTCGATGCGCTTCTGAAGGATCCGTACACGGCACGCACGGCGACCGTCTACATCCAGTCGTTCGAGGTCGCGAACCTGAAGGCGATCCGCAACCGGATCAAGTCGAGCCAGCCGAACTGGAAGCTCGTGCAGTTGATGGACGAAGCCGGCCAGCGTCCGTACGACTTCGTGATGGCGAACGACAAGCGCACCTACGGTGACCTGTCGACGCGCGACGGAATGCGCGAGATCGCGTCCTATGCGAACGGTGTCGGCCCGTACAAGACGTCGATCATCGCCGTGGCCGCGGATGGCACGCTGCAGCAGCCGACGCCGTACGTGCGCTACGCGCACGAAGCCGGCCTCGTCGTGCATCCGTACACGTTCCGTCCGGAGAACAACTTCCTGCCCGCGTCGCTGAAGGACGGCGGTACGCCGGCCACGCGCAACACCGCGGGCTCGGTACGCGAGATCCAGGCGTACCTGCGCGCGGGCATCGACGGCTTCTTCACCGACGATCCGGCCGTCGGCCGCACGGCCGTCGATACGTTCAAGCGGTGAGCGTACCGAACGCGTCGCATGCGGCATGCGATGCGCCGCTGAACGCGCGGCAACCGGGCGCGGCGCATGTCGTGCCGCACACCGGATGCCGCGCCGCGCTCAGATCACGCGGAAGTGGTGCGTACCGTCCCGCTTCAGCTGGTCGACCAGCCCGTATTCCCAGTCGAGATACGCCTGCATCGCGGCGGCCGCGTTGTCCGTGCCTTCATACGGGCGCCGGTAGCGGTCGACGCGCGGCGACGCCAGATGCGTCTCGCCGTGCTCCAGCGGCAGCCCCGCGTCGATCCACGCAGCCGTGCCGCCGGTCAGCACGGAGATCGCCGCGGAAGCCGGCAGCAACGCGCGCGCGTCGTCCGCCGCGAACCGCGCGAGCAGGCTCGATCCGCACGTGAACACATAGCGCTTCGCCGGCGGAATCGCGGCGAGCGCGTCGCGCAACCGCGCGCGCACGACGAACCACGCGCCGGGAATATGCCGCTTCACGTAGTTCGCGCTGGTCGTCACGTCGACGATCGTGATCTCGCCCACCCCCGCCTCCTTCAGCCAGCCCGCGAGCGTCGCGGGCGACACCTCGGCCACCTGCGGCGTCGCCGGCACGTCGCGCGGCGGCTGGCCGCGCTCGGTGAAGGTCGCCGTGCCGGCCGGCTCGATCACGCGCACGTCCCAACCCATCTGCGCGAGCCACGACGCGGTCATGTCCGCGCGCACGCCGTCGTCGTCGGCGAGCACGATGCGCGCGCCGCGCACGGCCGCGTGATGGTCGGTCTCCTGGACGAGCTGGCCGCCCGGCGTGCCCAGGAAGCCTGGCAGATGGCCGGCCTCGTATTCCTCCGGCGTGCGCACGTCGAAGCGATACAGCGTGCGGCCCGGCTCGTCGAGCGCGGCGACGTCCGCGAGCGCGATGCGCGGCACGCCGGCGCGCTCGGCCACCGCGCGCGCGGCGCGCCGGGCTTCCTCCCGCTGCGCGGGTTCGATGTCGTCGGGAAAGCGTCGCGCGGCGCCGTGCTCGAGCGTCTGGCCCGCGAGCGTCCAGCCGATCGTGCCGTTGCGCAGTGCCGCGACCGGGTTCGGCAGCCCCGCGTTCACGAGCGACTGCGTGCCGATGATGCTGCGCGTGCGGCCCGCGCAGTTCACCACGACCCGGGTCGCGGGGTCCGGCGCGAGCGCGCGCACGCGCAGCACGAGTTCCGCCCCCGGCACGCTCGTCGACGCCGGGATGTTCATCGTCTGATACTCGTCGAAGCGGCGCGCGTCGACGATCACGACGTCGGCCTTCTCGTCGATCAGCGCCTGCACTTCCTGCGCCGACAGCGACGGCGTATGGCGCTCCGCCTCGACCCATTCGCCGAACGACTTGCTCGGCACGTTCACGTCGATGAACAGCTCGCCGCCCGCGGCAAGCCAGCCCGCCAGACCGCCGTCGAGCAGCCGCACGTCGGTATAGCCGAGCTGCGCAAGTTTCGCGGCCGCGCGCGGCGCGAGATCCTCGCCGTCGGCCTCGCCGAACACGACGATCGGCGTGTCGCGGCGCGGAATGCGCGTCCACGCGTCGAGTTCGAGCTTCGACAGCGGAAAGTTGGCGGCCCAAAGCGGATGGCCCTGCGCGTATGGATCTTCCTCGCGCACGTCGATCAGCGCGAGCTCGTCGCGGGCCAGGAGGCGTGCGCGTACGTCCTGGTACGACGCGACGGGGAAACGGGAAGTGGAATCAACGGATTGCGTCACGATGTCTCTGTCGGATTCTGTTGAAGTCGGTGAAGAAAGCAAAGAAGCTCGGGGCTGCGGGCGTGTGTGCTCGCAACGGGACGGGCGCGCGTTGCGGCGTCACACGTTCGATCACACGTTCGAATAGCCGGACACGAACGGCTTCACGGTGCCGTCGTCCAGGAACACCGCGCGCTCGACCTTGCCGATGTTCGCGCCGTACACGTGGATGCTGATCGACACCTGGTCGGCGAACGCGTTGGTCACGCGATGCACGTCGCCGATATGCGGCGACACGGCCTCGACGTCGCCCGGCTTCAGCCGCACCGCATCGCCCGACGGCACCGGCTTGCCGGTCGCGTCGAACCGGTACGGCTGTGAAAACTCGCCGCCGCGCAGCATGCCGATCAGCCCCCACACCGTGTGATTGTGGATCGGCGTCGTCTGGCCAGGCCCCCACACGAAGCTGACGACGGAGAACCGCTCGTCGGGATCGAGATGCAGCAGGTATTGGCGGTAGCGCTCGGGATCGGGCTGCGCGAATGCATCGGGCAGCCAGTCGTCGTGCGCGACGAGCGCGGCAAGCAGCGCGCCGCCCTCGTCGAGAATGCGCGCCTCGTTCGCGCCGGACGCGAGCAGCGCGCCCAGCCCGTCGACGAACGGACGCAGCGGCGTCTGATGCAACGAAAGCGTACTCATCGGCTGCCTCCTCGAATATGATGCCGAATATGATGGATCGTCATGATGCACCCGAAATACCATGCAGAACAAACATGAAAATTACCGATATCGACGCTTTTGCAGCGGTCGTCCGCTGCCAGACGCTGAGCCAGGCCGCGGCCGAGCTCGGGATGACGCAGCCGGCGATCACGCGGCGCGTGCAGAATCTCGAGGAAGCGCTCGGCGCGACGCTGCTCGACCGCAACACGAAACCGCCGCGTCCGACCGACATCGGCCTGCAGGTGTTCGAGCAGTGCCGCGCGATCCTGCGCGAGGTCGATGCGCTGCGCGAACTGATGGCCGGCCAGCGGCCGCCCGCCGGCGAATTCCGCGTCGGCCTCACGCAAGGCCTCGGCGAACTGATGCTGCCCGGCCTGATCGCGCGGATCGCCGGGCAATGGCCCGCACTCGCCACGCAGGTCACGACCGCCTGGGGCGGCATGCTCGTCGAGCGCGTCGCGCGCCGCGAACTCGATGCGGCGCTGGTGTTTCTGGCCCGCGAGATGGTGCTGCCGCCGCACGTCGAGGGCGAGCGGCTGCTGGCCACCCGGCTCGTCGCGGTCGGCCGCAAGGGCGACTGGCCGCGCCGCAGCTACCGGCTCGCCGACTGCCAAGCGCGCGGCTGGGTGCTCAATCCCGACGGCTGCGGCTTTCGCGCGGGCCTGCGCCGCGCGCTCGACGCGCAAGGGCTGCCGATGCCCGTCACGCTCGACGTGTATGGTCGCGACCTGCAATTGCAGAGCGTCGCGAACGGCTTCGGCATCGGGCTGATGCCGCTGCCGCTCGTCGAAGGCAGCCCGCTGCGCGACGCGGTCGAGATCGTGCCGCTCGCCGATTTCAAGCCGCAGATCGATCTGTGGCTGCTGCACCGGCAGGACGCCGCGCGCATCAAGGCGCCGCTCGCGGCCTTGGGCGCGCATGCGCGCGCGGCATTGGCGCTGCCCGCGGATGCCGCCGCGCACGACGAGGCCGCTTGACCGAGGCCGGCGACGCCGGCACCGCGCTGTCCCGTTTGCGCCGACCGTCCTGCGGTCCCGCTCACGCATCGCGTCGACCGGATGCCGGTGCATCGCGCGACGTCCCGCCAGTCTCCGCGTTCGCGCTTCGCGCCGCGGCGTCGAGCGCCGCACGCCCGGCGGCGACCGCGATCGCATCGTCCTGCGGCGTATGCACGCGGCTGCACAGCACGTCGCGATAATGACGTTCGAGCGGATTGTGGCGGCTCAGCCCGTGATTGCCCGACAGCTTCAACGCGTGCTCGACCGTGCGGATCGCCTGCTCCGTCACGGTTCGCTTGACGAGGCCGCTCGTCGTCACCGTCGGCGCGTCACCCGCATCGGTGCGCGCGATGTGCTCGTCAAGCAGCACGCGGTTTGTGTGCAACCACCCTTCGATCTCGCCGACGGCCTCCTGAATGCGCGGCAGCGTCGCGAGCGGGGCCCCGAGCCCGCTCGGCGCGCGCGTCGTCGCGAACGCGAGCAGCCAGTCGCGTGACGCGCGCGCCACCGCATCGTAGAGGCTGCCGAGCAGCGCGACCATCCACGCCTGCTGGTCGGCCTGCGCGTCGACATCCGCATGGCTCGCGGCCGATACGGCCCACGCATCGGGCGCGCGCACGTCCACCGCATGATCGGCGGGCAGCCGCACGTCGTCGAACACGACCTCGTGGCTGCCCGAGGCGCGCAGGCCCAGGTGATTCCAGCTTTCGATCACGCGGATGCCTGCGTCGTCTTCCACATCGCGCTCGCGCCGCACGAGGAATACGCCGACACGCGGCTCGGGTTCGTCGGTGCGCGCCCACACGGCGAGCCAGCGCAGCGCCGGAATGCCGGTGCTGTACAGCTTGTGGCCGGACAGCCGCCAGCCGTCGCCGTCGCGACGCGCGATCGTTTCGGGCAGGCCGCCGCGCGACGGCGACCCGAGCGCCGGTTCGACGCGCAACGCGTTGATCAGCGCGCCTTCGGCGACCGCACTGTCGAACACCGCACGCCGCACGCGCGCGGGCCAGCGGTTGTCCGCACGGCCGAGCGCGCGATGCTGCAGATACGTCATCGTCAGCACCAGCGCGGTCGCGGGATCGGCGCGGGCGACGGCGGCCACGATCCGGCTCGCCTGCGCGAGCGTCGCGCCCGCGCCGCCATGCTCGCGCGGCACGACCTGCGCGATCAGCCCGGCGCGATGCAGCCGCGCAAAGTTCTCGTGCGGGAAGCGGCCGTCGACGTCGTTACGGGCGGCGTCGGCGGCGAGTTCGGGCGCGAGGCGCTCGAGCAGCGCCGCGACGCGCGCATCGTCGGCAGGCAGGTGGCGCAGCGACGACTGCGGCGGTAGCGGCGAGGAAGCGGCAAGGCTGGCGGACATCGGTACGGATTCCCTCGGTGACTGGGTAGCTGGCTAACGGATCGGCGCTCATGGCAGAGATCGATCGGCGGATGGCGCAGCGGCGCGTGAAGCCGGCGGCGACCGGTTGCGCACTCGCGCGCCGTGCCGGTTCGCGGACGTTTGCCGCGAATGCGTGCGCACGCATCGGCATTCGCACCGGGCCGCATGCCGAGCCGGTTCCCGCCCGGCGCGAAAGCCCCGCCCGACACGCCCCGACGCCCTTTCTACGCCATCGCGAGCCCATAGCGTATGCGCAACGCACACGCGGCCAAACCATGCAAATCTGATATTCAAATCGGGATTGATTATTTCCGTTCCGCATGATCCCGGCGGTAATCTGCGCTCCATTCCCGCCCCCGCCGGCCGTTGCCGGCCGCGTGGGGCCGTCCTTGTATCGGAGACCCAGATGAGCGTCGAATTCATCGGCATGATCCAGAGCCAGAAGCAGTCGGAAATCCATCCACCTGCCGGCCCCGTCGTCGACCCCGACTACGTGCGCGACTTCGCCCGCGCACACGAAACGGCCGGCTTCGACCGGATCCTCGTCCCGCACCATTCGACCGGCCCGTCCGCGACGCTGACGATCGCGTTCGCCGCCGCCGCGACCGAGCGCATTCACTTCATGCTCGCGCATCGTCCGGGCTTCACCGCGCCGACGCTCGCCGCGCGGCAGATCGCGACGCTCGATCAGTTCAGCCGCGGACGGCTCGCCGTGCACTTCATCTCCGGCGGCTCGGACAGCGAGCAGCAACGCGACGGCGACTTCCTCGACCACGACGCACGCTACGCACGCACCGACGAATATCTCGGCATCCTGCGCCGCATCTGGACCGAAACGCAGCCGTTCGATCACGACGGCGCGCACTACCGCTTCACGCAGGGTTTTTCGGAAGTGAAGCCGTTCCAGCAGCCGCATGTGCCGATCTACTTCGGCGGCGCCTCGGAAGCGGCGCTGCAAGTCGCCGGTAGGCACGCGGACGTCTATGCGCTGTGGGGCGAATCGCTCGACCAGGTGCGCGACCTGACGACCCGCGTGCGCGCCGAAGCCGCGAAGCACGGCCGGCAGGTGCGCTTCTCCGTGTCGTTCCGGCCAATCCTCGCGGCGACCGAAGACGAAGCATGGGCGCGCGCGCACCGGATCCTCGACGAAACGCGCCGGCTGCGCGAAGCGGCCGGCCTCGGCAGCGGCGGCCCGCAGCAGAGCGAAGGCGCGCGGCGCCTGCTCGCCGCGGCCGAACGCGGCTCGCGCGTCGACAAGCGGCTGTGGACCGAGATCGCAAAGCTCACCGGCGCGCGCTCGAATTCGACCGCGCTGGTCGGCACGCCCGAACAGGTCGCCGACGCGCTGCTCGACTACTACGACCTCGGCGTGACGACGTTCCTGATCCGCGGCTTCGATCCGCTCGAAGATGCGATCGACTACGGTCGAGAACTGATTCCGCGCGTGCGCAGCGCCGTCGCCGCACGCGACGCGGCGCGCCGCGCGGCCTGACGCAAAGGGAGACGCCGATCATGTCCGCCGTCCTGGCTTCGTCATCGCCCGCGCGCACCGCGTCGGGCCTCGTCCTCGCCGACACGCCGCGCCAGCATTTCTGGTTCGATCCGCCCGCGCCGCGCGTCGACGTCGCCGCCGAGCGCCGCCACCGGCAGGAGCGGCTCGCGGCCGCGTTCCGCCTGTTCGCGCGCTTCGGCTTCGCGTCGGGCCTCGCCGGCCACATCACCGCGCGCGACCCCGAACTGCCCGACCACTTCTGGGTGAATCCGCTCGGCGTGCATTTCTCGCGGATCAAGGTATCGGACCTGCTGCTCGTCAACGCACGCGGCGAAACCGCGATCGGCAACCGGCCGCTGAACAAGGCCGCGTTCGCGATCCACGCGGCGATTCACGACGCGCATCCGCACATCGTCGCCGCCGCGCACACGCATTCGACCTACGGCAAGGCGTGGTCGACGCTCGGCCGCCCGCTCGACCCGCTGACGCAGGACGCGTGCGTGTTCTACGAGGATCACGCGCTGTTCGACGACTTCACGGGCATGGTCGTCGACACGAGCGAAGGCGCACGGATCGCGGACGCGCTCGCGAAGCCCGACGGAACCACGCATAAGGGCGTGATCCTGAAGAACCACGGCATCCTGACGGCCGGCCCGACGGTCGAGGCCGCCGCGTGGTGGTACATCGCGCTCGACAACGCCGCGCACACGCAGTTGCTGGCCGAAGCGGCCGGCACGCCGCAACCGATCGATCACGCGACCGCGCGACACACGCATGGCCAGATCGGCGGCCCCGACGGCGCATTGCACGCGTTCGACAGCCTGTTCGCGCGCGTCGTCGCCGACGAACCCGACCTGCTCGACTGAGCGCCCTGCCGCACGACCGGAACCGGAGACCACACGATGACCGAACCCACCGCACCCGCGCCGACCGGCGCCCATGACGACAAGCGCCGCCGGCTGCTGCGCGCGGCCGGCGCCGCCGCGCTCGCCGCGCCGGCGATCACGCTCGGCCGCAAAGCATGGTCCGCGCCGCCGCTGAAGAAGCTCACGTTCGCGTGGAACCAGAACGCGTTCTGCCTGACGCCGATCGTCGTCGCGCAGGAAAACGGCTTCTTCGAGAAGAACGGGCTGAAGGTCGAGCTGATCAACTACAGCGGATCGACCGACCAGTTGCTCGAATCGATCGCGACCGGCAAGGCCGACGCGGCGGTCGGGATGATTCACCGCTGGCTGAAACCGCTCGAAGCCGGCTTCGACGTGAAGATCATCGGCAGCTCGCACGGCGGGTGCGTCCGGCTGCTCGGCGCGAAGACGGCCGGCGTGACGACGCTGCAGGCGCTGAAGGGCAAGACGGTCGGCGTCAGCGATCTCGCGGCACCCGGCAAGCACTTCTTCTCGATCCTGCTCGCGAAGAACGGCATCGATCCCGAACGCGACATCACGTGGCGGCAGTATCCGGCCGATCTGCTCGGCGTCGCGGTCGACAAGGGCGAGATCCAGGCGATCGCCGACGGCGACCCGAATCTCTATCTGCTCGAAAAGCGCAGCAACGGCGCATATACGGAACTCGCGACGAACCTGTCCGGCGAATACGCGCGCAAGGTGTGCTGCGTGATCGGCGCGCGCGGCGACCTCGTGCGCAACGACCGGCCGGCGGCCGCCGCGCTCGCGCGCTCGATCGTGCAGGCAACCGAATACACGCACGACAACCCGAACGAAGCCGCGAAGGCGTTCGCGAAGTATTCGCCGAAGATCAATCCGGAAGATCTGCGCAAGCTGTACGCGACGCTGACCTACACGCACCACCCGACCAACGTCGATCTGCAGCAGGAAATCGCGTTCTACGCGGACGATTTCCGCCGGATCAGCGTGCTGAAGAAGAGCACCGACCCGCAGCGCTTCGCGCAGCAGGTCTATGCGAACGTGCTGGGGTGACGCGATGTCGACGATCGAACACGCGTCCGCAGCGCGCACCGCATCCGCAACCGCAACCGGCAGTACCGCCGCCGCGCCTGCCACGTCCCGCGCAGCATGCACGGCCTGCGACGCGACGCTCGCGGCCGAAGCCCGCCGTGCGCGTACCTGGCCGACCGGCGTCGTCGCGGCGCTCGCGTGGGCCGCGCTCGGCGCGGTGACTGCCGTGTGGCCGAACCGCGTCGTCGGTTTCACCGACTGGGCATACACCGACACGTTCGGCATCGCCGCGTGGGCGATCGCCGCGCTGCTGCTGGTCGCCGCGACGCTCGGCCATCGCGTGCCGGCCACGCGCGCGCGACTTGCCCGCGTGCGCCCGGCCGGCCCGTGGCTCGTCGCACTGCCGCTCGTGCTTGCCGCGTGGGAAATCGTCACGGCCAAAACCGGTTGGCTGCCGACGCCGTTCTTCGCGCCGCCGCAAGCATTGATCGAGGTCTACGTCGACGACTGGCCGCGCCTCGCCGGCAGCGCCGGCAATACGCTGAAGCTGCTTTCGCTCGGGTTCGCGTACGGCGTCGCGGTCGGGTTCGCGGTCGGCGTATCGATCGGCTGGTCGCGCCGCATCGGCTACTGGGTGCATCCGGTGCTGCGCGTGCTCGGCCCGGTGCCGGCCACCGCGCTGCTGCCACTCACGTTCTACTTCTTCCCGACGAGCTATTCGGCCGCCGCGTTCCTGATCGCGCTGTCGACCGGCTTCCCGGTCGCGGTGCTGACGTGGTCGGGCGTCGCGAGCGTGAACCGGCAGTACTACGACGTCGCGCGCACGCTCGGCGCGAATGCGCGCTTCCTGGTGCTGCGCGTCGCGATTCCCGCCGCGCTGCCGCACGTGTTCGTCGGCATCTTCATGGGGCTGAGCGCATCGTTCACGGTGCTCGTCGTCGCCGAGATGATGGGCGTCAAGTCGGGGCTCGGCTGGTACCTGAGCTGGGCGCAGGGCTGGGCATCGTACGTGAACATGTATGCGGCGCTGATCGTGATGGCGCTGCTGTTTTCCGGGCTGATCGCGCTGCTGTTCGCGGTGCGCGACCGCGTGCTCGCGTGGCAGAAAGGAACCGTCAAATGGTAAGCGCCGCCGCTCTCGAATCGTCCGTCTCGACGGCCCCCGCCACGCCCGATGCCACGGCGCCGCGCGGCGCGCGCATCGACATTCGCCGCGTGAGCCATGCGTTCGACGGCCCCGGCGGCCCGCTGCCGGTGCTCGACGACGTCACGCTGTCGGTCGCGGCCGGCGAATTCGTCGCGCTGCTCGGCCCGAGCGGCTGCGGAAAATCGACGCTGCTGCGGCTCGTCGCGGGCCTCGACGCCGCGCGCCAAGGCCGAATCGCGCAGGACGGCGTGCCGATCGAGCGGCCCGATCCGTCGCGCATCGTCGTGTTCCAGGATCCGACGCTCTACCCGTGGCGCCGCGTGCGCGCGAACGTCGCGCTCGGCCTCGAGGCGCGCGGCGTGGCTCGCACCGCGCAACATCGCGTCGACGATGCGCTCGCGCGCGTCGGGCTGCAGGAATTCTCGAACGTGTTTCCGCATCAGTTGTCGGGCGGGATGGCGCAGCGTGTCGCGTTGGCACGCGCGCTCGTCAACGATCCGCGCCTGCTGATTCTCGACGAGCCGCTCGGCAAGCTCGATTCGCTGACGCGGTTGACGATGCAGGCCGAGTTGACCGCGCTGTGGCAACGCGACGGCTTTTCCGCGCTGCTCGTCACGCACGATGTCGAGGAAGCGCTGTTTCTCGCGCAGCGCGTGATCGTGTTCGGCCCGCGTCCCGCGCGGATCGTCGCGGAACTGCGCGTCGACCTGCCCTATCCGCGCCATCGCGGCGATCCGCGTCTCGCGGAACTGCGCCACGAAGCGCTGCGGCATCTCGGACTCGATGCGAGCTGGTAGATGCCGAGTGCCGCTGGCAGGATGGCCCGCGCACGGCAAAGGCCGCCCCGATGAATGCACCGCCGTTCGCCGACTGGGCGCTGCTGTTCCTGCAACTGCTGTATCGCGCGCAGATCGCGTTCGTCCGGGCGCTGCATGCGGCGGGCCTGACCGGGGACACCGACGGACAGGCCGCGTGGCCCTGGGCACACCGGATCGCGCTCGAAACGCTGCGCATCGATGCCGGGCTCACGCGACAGCTTGCGGTCGCTTGCGCGGCAACCGCGTTCGCCGTGGCGCTGGGCGCCATCGCGCTCGTTTCGCGCAAGTGGCGGGCGGCATCGGCGATCGCCGCACTCGCCGTCGCGTGGTTCGCGCCGTGGCCGCCGGCATCGCTGTGGCTCGCACCCGCGGTGCCGACCAGTTTCCAGCGCAATCCCGCGCCGCTTTCCGTCACGAACGTGATGCACGGTGCGCACCTGTATGCGCGGCATTGCGCGGCATGTCACGGCGCGGACGGCCGCGGCGAAGGGCCGCTCGCGGCAACGCTCGCGCATTGGCCGCCGACCTTCGCGGGCGCGCTGCTCGCCCGCCGGCTCGACGGCGAACTGTATTGGCGCGTGCGGCACGGTATGCACGACGCGCGCGGCGCGGCGTCGATGCCGGGCTTTGCCGCGACGCTCGGCCCGGCCGACACGTGGGCCGTGCTTGCCTACCTGAACGCGCTGTCGGCGGGCAGCGGCGCACGGGCGGAAGGTGCGTGGCCCGTGCCCGTTCCGCTGCCCGCGCTCGACGTGCGTTGCGGCAGCGCCGCGCCGCAGCCGCTCGAGCGCTGGCGCGAAGGCCAGCGCGTGCGCGTCGTTGCGCTCGCGCCGGGCAGAGCACTGCCGACGGAGGATCCGCGCTGGCAGACGCTGCTCGTCACCGCCGACGACACGCCCGCGCCAACAGCAACCGGCCCGCGCGCAAACTGCGTCGCGTCGACGCCGGGTGCATGGCAAGCGTTCGCGACGATCGCCGGCGTGCCGCCCGAGACGTTCGGCGGCACGCAACTGCTTGCCGACCGGCGCGGCTGGCTGCGGGCGCGCGCGTTGCCGGGCAGCGCGGGCTGGTCGGCCGACGATTTGTTGTGCCGCTCGGATGCGACCGCCCGGCCGTCCGCCGCCCCCGCGAACGTCGATCCGCTGACCGCGCTGCTGCTGCGTGTGGACGCTGAACCCGTGCGCGACGTGCAGGCTGGGCTCCCGCATTGAATCCCTGAACCGTTTCCTCCGATCGACCGAACTTCACGATGAATCCGACCCGACGTCACTTTCTCGCGCAAGCGAGCGCCCTCGCCGCCGCCACCCTCGCCGTCGCGCCGACCGCGTTGCACGCGCAATCGGGCACGCGACCGCTGCTGCGTGCCGGCGACCAGAAAGGCGGACTGCGCGCGCTGCTCGAAGCGGCCGGCGAACTGAACGGCCTCGCATACGACATCGCGTGGACCGAATTCCCGGCGGCCGCGCCGCTGGCCGAAGCGCTGAACGCGGCGGCCGTCGACTGCGGACCGATCGGCGACGCACCGGTGATCTTCGCGCTCGCATCGGGCGCGCGCATCAAGGTGATCGGCGCGAACCGCTCCGACCCGTACGGCACCGCCGTGCTCGTGCGGCCCGACGCGACGCTGAAAAACGCCGCCGACCTGAAAGGCAAGCGCATCGGCACCACGCGCGGCTCGATCGGCCATTTCGTCACGCTGAAGGCGCTCGACGCCGCAGGCCTGCCGCCCGACGCCGTATCGTTCCGCTTCTTGCCGCCGGCCGACACGATGCTTGCGCTCGCAACCGGTTCGATCGACGCGTGGGCGACGTGGGAGCCCTATACCGCGCTCGCCGAAACGAGCGGCCGCGCGCGCGTGCTCGTCAACGGCCGCGGCCTGTGGTCGGGCCTCAGCTACGTCGCGGCGACCGGCGCGGCGATCGCATCGAAGCGCGACGTGCTGCGCGACTTCCTGCAACGCGTCGTGCGCGCGCAGGCCTGGTCGTACCGGCACGTCGACGCGTATTCGGCCGCGCTCGCTCGCATCGTCGGCATCCCGCCGGCGGCCGCGAAGCTGCAGTTCGAGCGCCGCAACACACGCTGGCAGCCGATCGACGCGACGGTGATCGCCGAGCAGCAACGCACGGCCGACTTCTACCTGAAGGCCGGGCTGCTGCGCCAGCCGCTCGACGTGCGCACGACCTTCGACCTCGGCTTTCCGCTGGCGTGACGCGACGCGCGGCGCGGCGTGATGGCCTGCAACCGCCCAAACGGCTTCCGCATGATCTGGCACAATCGCGATTCGACCATCCCGCCTTCAGCCAGCGTCATGCCAGCCATTTCCGAACTCTTCGTCTATCCGATCAAATCCTGCGCCGGCATCGCGCTGTCGCGTGCGCAGCTGCTCGAAACGGGCCTCGCGTACGACCGCCACTGGCTGATCACCACGCCGGACGGAATGATGATCACACAGCGCACGCACCCGCGCCTCGCGCTGATCCGCACCGCGCTCGAGCACGATGCGCTCGTGCTGAACGCGCCGGGCATGCCCGAGATCCGCACGCCGCTCGACGGCGATGCGACGCCCGCCACACCGAAGATGGCCGCGACCGTCTGGCGCGACACCGTCGACGCGATCGACACGGGCGCCGAAACGGCCGCGTGGCTCACCGAATTCCTCGGCGTGCCGTTGAAGCTTGCGCGCTTCGGCGCCGAGTCGCGCCGCGGCTGCAACCGCAAATGGACCGGCGACATCGACACGCACACGCAGTTCGCGGACGGCTACCCGCTGCTCGTGATCGGCCAGTCGTCGCTCGACGACCTGAACGCGAAGCTCGTCGCGAAAGGCGCGCCGGCGATTCCGATGAACCGCTTCCGCCCGAACATCGTCGTGTCGGATCTCGATGCATACGAAGAAGATTTTGTCGAACATCTCGACGCCGAAGGCGACACGCCCGTGCGGCTGCGCCTCGTGAAACTGTGCACGCGCTGCCCGATGCCGACGATCGACCAGGTGACCGGCGCGCCGAACCCGGAATGGCCGCACGAGCCGACCGACACGATGCAGACCTATCGCGCGCATCCGAACTACGACGACGCGCTGACGTTCGGCATCAACGCGATCGTCGTCGAAGGCGCGGGCGCGTGGCTCGAGGTCGGGCAGTCGCTCGAAGCGGAGATCGGGTTCGGCGACTGAGCGGATCGGTCGAAACAGCGCGACGGCGTATCGCTTTCGCCGTCGCCACTCACTGCGGTTGCGTCGAGCGCGGCCCGCCTTCTATTGCGCCGCCGGAACCGTCGGCAGCATCACCGTCACGACCAACCCGCCGCCCGCCGCATCGGTCAGCGTCACGCTGCCCTGATGCACGCGCGCGATC
This sequence comes from Burkholderia sp. BCC1640, assembly GCF_902833125.1. NCBI lineage: Bacteria > Pseudomonadati > Pseudomonadota > Betaproteobacteria > Burkholderiales > Burkholderiaceae > Burkholderia > Burkholderia sp. BCC1640. The sequence goes on from NZ_CADFEF010000002.1 coordinate 233,624, forward strand.
TCGCGCACGATCGACAGCCCGAGCCCCGTGCCTTCGACCGTCTGCGTCTTGCTGCCGCGATGGAAGCGCTCGAACACCGCGTCGCGCTCGGCCGCCGGAATGCCCGGCCCGTTGTCGATCACGTCGAGCCGCGCATGTTCGCCGTCGCGCGACACGCGCACCGTGATCACCGCACGGTCGCCCGAATAACGGATCGCGTTGTCGATCAGGTTGCCGATCATTTCGCCGAGCAGATCCGGCTGACCGTGCACGTCGACGTCGGCCTCGTGCTCGAAGCCGAGATCGATGTCGCGCGCCCGCGCCACCGGCGACCAGTCGAGCGTCACGCTGCGCGCCAGCCGATGCAACGCGACCGGCTGGTGCGCGACCGCATGGCCGCTGTCCGAATCGAGCCGCGACAGCGACAGCAACTGCTGGACGATCTTCGCGGCCTGCCGCACCGCACCGTTCACGCGCCGCAAATGCACGTTCACGCGCGGTTGCTCGTCCGGCCGCAAGGCCAGTTCGACGCCGGCCTGCACGGCGGCGAGCGGCGTCTTCAGCTGATGCGCCGCGTCCGCGAAGAAGCGCCGCCGCGCGACCTGCATCCGCTGCGTGCGGCCGATGTACTGGTTGATCGACTCGACCAGCGGCGCGAGCTCGCTCGGCATGCCGCCGGTGTCGAGCGGCGTCGGATCGCCGTCGGTACGCGCGGCGACCTTCGCGGACAGCCGGTTCAGCGGCCGCAGCCCGCGCCCGACGCCGAGCCACACGATCCCGAGTGCGAGCACGACGAGCAAGCCTTCCTGCAGCAGCGAGCCCATCAGGATTTCGCGCGCGAGCGCCTGGCGCCCCTCGATCGTTTCGCCGACCATCACCCATACGATGCGCGTCTGCGCGGTCGGCACGTCGTGCACCGGCACGCGCAACGCGGCCATGCGCAACTGTTCGCCGCGATAGACGACGTTGTAGTAGCGCGTGACGAACAGCGCGCCGTCGCCCGGCGGCAGCGGCAGGTCCGGATAGCCGGTGATCGTGTGGCCGTTGTCCTCGCGGATCAGGTAATAGATCTTGCCGCCGTCGCCCGACTCGAACATCTCGAGCGCGAGATACGGCAGGTCGACCTCGATCTCACCGTCGTTGAGCCGCACGCCTTCGCGGATCGACTTCAGCGACGACGACAGCGTGCGGTCGAACGCGACGTGCGCGGCGCTCATCGCGCGCTGGTACGTGAGCCACGAGTCGAGCGCGAGCAGCCCGAGCAGCGGCAGCAGCAGCCACAGCGCGACTTGCGTGCGCAGGTTCGGACGCCGGATCATCATGTCTGCCACCGGGCCGCCCCAAGCGCGGCATGCGCCCCCTCGGCGGGCAGCGGACGTGTCGATCCGGAATAGCGCTTCAGCGCATACGCCGGTCCGGTGCAAGGCCGGTGAGCGTGCGGTTGGTTCATCCGGCGGCCTTCGCTTCGAGCAGATACCCGAGCCCCCGCAGCGTGACGATCGCGACGCCGGTGTTTTCCAGCTTCTTGCGCAGCCGGTACACGTAGATCTCGATCGCGTCCGCGTTGACCGACTCGTCGAGCCCGAAGATCTTCTCCGACAGCGTCTCCTTGTTGATCGCGCGCCCGTTGCGCAGGATCAACACCTCCAGCACCGAGCGCTCGCGCGGCGTGAGCGGCAACGCTTCGCCGGCGAGGTGGAAGCTGCGATCGATACTGTCATACGAAAGCGGCCCGCATTCGACCCGCGAATGCTCGTGACCGAGACTGCGCCGGATCAGCGCGCGGGCGCGCGCCTCCAGCTCGGTCAGTTCGAACGGCTTCGCGAGATAGTCGTCGGCCCCGAGATCGAGCCCCTTCACGCGGTCCTCGACCGAGCCGTGCGCGGTCAGGATCAGCACCGGCACCGGATTGCGGCGCGCGCGCAACCGCCGCAGCACCTCGAGCCCGTCGAGCTTCGGCAGCCCGAGATCGAGGATCACCAGCGCGTAGTCCTGGGTGCGCAGCACGTGATCCGCCGCCTCCCCGTCCGCCATGTGATCGACCGCGAAACGCGCGGCGCTCAGCGCGTCGTTCAGCGACTGCGCCAGGTTCGGGTTGTCTTCGACGAGCAGCACACGCATGGGGACCTCGGGAAATCCATGACACAAAGGACGCTATTGTGAACCGAAATGAAAGCAGGCTGAAAGTGCCTCGCAATTAACATCCGCGTCACTCGAACAACACACACGCATCACTGGAGGAAGACATGCCGTTTGCACCGAAGCAACTCGCCGCCGCGCTGGCGATCGTCCTGGGCACCACCGCCGGCGCCGCCGTCGCGCAGGTTCCGGTCGGATATCCGGGTAACTACCAAGGCGTCGTCGACGCCGCGAAGAAGGAAGGCAAGCTGATCGTCTACTCGACGACCGACACGGGCCTCGTGCGCCCGCTGATCAAGGACTTCGAAAGCCTGTACGGCGTGAAGGTCGAGTACAACGACATGAACAGCACCGAGCTCTACAACCGCTACATCAGCGAGAACGCGGCGAGCAGCACGAGCGCCGACGTGCTGTGGAGCTCGGCGATGGACCTGCAGGTCAAGCTCGTCAACGACGGCCTGATGACGTCGTACGATTCGCCCGAAAGCGCGAACGTGCCGCAATGGGCGCAATACCAGAAGCAGGCGTACGGCACGACGTTCGAGCCGCTCGCGATCGTCTACAACAAGCGGCTGATTCCCGAGAACGAGGTGCCGAAGACGCGCGCCGACCTGATCAAGCTGCTCACGTCGCAACCCGACAAATTCAAAGGCAAGCTGACGACGTACGACGTCGAGAAATCCGGCGTCGGCTTCAACGCGCTGACGCAGGACGCGCACCTGAACGAGAAGGTCACGTGGGAGCTCGTGAAGGCGATTGGCGCGACCGGTCCGAAGCTGCAGTCGAGCACCGGCGCGATGATGGAGCGCATCTCGTCGGGCGAGAACCTGATCGGCTACAACATCATCGGCTCGTATGCGTACGCGAAGGCGAAGAAGGACAAGTCGATCGGCTACGTATTCCCGAAGGACTACACACAAGTCGTGAGCCGCCTGGCCACGATCTCGAAGAAGGCGAAAAACCCGAACGCCGCGAAGCTGTGGGTCGACTACCTGCTGTCGAAGCGCGGCCAGACGCTGATCGCGAACCAGGCGAACCTGTACGCGATTCGCACGGACGTGACCGGCGAAACGTCGGTCGCGAGCCTCACGAAGGAACTCGGCGATTCGCTGAAGCCGATCCCGATCGGCACCGGCCTGCTCGTCTATCTGGACCAGTCGAAGCGGCTCGCATTCCTCAAGCAATGGCAGCAGGCGATCAAGAGCTGATCCGCTGATCGGCTTCGGCCGACCGACGGCCGCCCGCCGCACGCCGCGCGGGCGGCCCCTTCCCCTTACCGACTTCCTAGAGGCGGCCATCCGGATGGCCGCAGGGGCGAACTCATGCTTTCAACCAGCACACGCGGGGCGGCGCCGGCCGTTCCGCCCACCACCGGCCCGGGCGGCGCGATCCCCGCGCTTCCGGCCAACGGCCTGCAGCCGCTCGCCGGCATGCTGCGCTGGCTCGTCGTCGCGGTGCTCACCGTCGCGGTCGCGCTGCCGCTCGGCTTCATCCTGTTCCAGAGCCTGCTGTCCGCGCCGTTCTTCGATGCGAACAAGACGCTCGGCATCGAAGGCTTCCGCTTCATCTTCACCGACCCGGACTTCTGGTCGGCCGTGAAGAACTCGTTCATCATCGCCGGCGGGATGCTGTTCATCTCGATCCCGCTCGGCGGCATTCTCGCGTTCCTGATGGTGCGCACCAACCTGCCCGGCCGCCGCTGGCTCGAACCGCTCCTGCTCACGCCCGTGTTCGTGTCGCCGATGGTGCTCGCGTTCGGCTACGTGGTCGCGGCCGGCCCGGTCGGCTTCTACTCGGTGTGGTTCAAGGAACTGTTCGGGGTGCAGAACGTACCCTGGAACGTCTACTCGATCTTCGCGATCACGGTGATCGTCGGCCTCACGCACGTGCCGCACGTGTACCTGTACTCGTCGGCCGCGCTGCGCAACCTCGGTTCGGACGTCGAGGAAGCCGCGCGCGTGACGGGCGCGCGCCCGTTCCGCGTCGCGCTCGACGTGAGCCTGCCGATGACCATGCCCGCACTGCTGTTCGCCGGCGTGCTCGTGTTCTTCCTCGGCTTCGAGGTGTTCGGGCTGCCGCTCGTGCTCGGCGATCCGGAAGGCCACCTCGTGCTCGCGACCTACCTGTACAAGCTGACCAACAAGCTCGGCGTGCCGTCGTATCACCTGATGGCCGCGGTCGCCGTGTGCATCGTCGCGATCACGTTCCCGCTCGTGCTGCTGCAGCGCCGTTTGCTGAAGACCGCGAACCGCTTCGTCACCGTGAAGGGCAAGGCCGGCCGCGCGACGGTGCTGCCGCTCGGCGTATGGCGCTGGGTCGCGCTCGCGATCGTCGCGCTATGGCTGATGCTGACGGTGATCGTGCCGATTTCCGGCATCGTGCTGCGTGCATTCGTGACCAACTGGGGCGAAGGTGTCACGCTCGCCGAAGTGCTGACGCTGTCGAACTTCATCGAGCTGTTCGAGCAGGACAACCTCGTGCGCGCGATCGTCAACACGCTCGGCATCGGCGTGATCGGCGGCGCGCTCGCGATCGGCTTCTACTCGCTCGTCGCGTTCGCCGGCCACCGCCGGCACGACTGGGCGACGAAACTGCTCGACTATCTCGTGCTGCTGCCGCGCGCGGTGCCCGGCCTGCTCGCCGGTCTCGCGTTTCTGTGGATCTTCCTGTTCGTCCCGGGCCTGCGCGAGCTGAAGAACTCGATGTGGAGCATCTGGATCGCGTACACGGTCGTGTGGCTCGCATACGGGATGCGGCTCATTCAAAGCGCGCTGCTGCAGGTCGGCCCCGAACTCGAGGAAGCCGGCCGCAGCGTCGGCGCGACGCGCAGCCGCGTGTCGCTCGACGTGACGCTGCCGCTCGTGCGTTTCGGCCTGCTCGCCGCGTGGCTCCTGATCTTCATGATCTTCGAGCGCGAATACTCGACCGCCGTCTACCTGCTGTCGCCCGGCACCGAAGTGATCGGCGCGCTGCTCGTGTCGCTGTGGGCGACCGGCGCCGTCGACCAGGTGGCCGCGCTCTCTGTCATCAACATCGCGATGGTCGGCGCCGGTCTCGGCGTGGCCCTGCGCTTCGGAGTGAAACTTCATGGATAAGCTCATCGTCGACGACCTGCATCTCAGCTACGGCGCCAACCCGATCCTCAAGGGCGTGTCGTTCGAACTGAAGGCCGGCGAAGTCGTGTGCCTGCTCGGCGCATCGGGCAGCGGCAAGACCACGCTGCTGCGCGCGGTGGCCGGCCTCGAACAGCCGTCCGACGGGCGCATCCAGCTCGACGACCGCGTGTTCTTCGACGGCGCGCGGCATGTCGACCTGCCGGTCGAACAGCGTTCGCTCGGCCTCGTGTTCCAGTCGTACGCGCTGTGGCCGCACCGCACCGTGGCCGACAACGTCGGCTACGGTCTCAAGCTGCGCCGCGTCGCGCCGGCCGAACAGAAGCGCCGCGTGCAGACCGCGCTCGATCAGCTCGGCCTCGGCCATCTCGCCGAACGCTTTCCGCATCAGTTGTCGGGCGGCCAGCAGCAGCGTGTCGCGATCGCACGCGCGCTCGTCTACAACCCGCCCGTGATCCTGCTCGACGAGCCGCTGTCGAACCTCGATGCGAAGCTGCGCGAGGAAGCGCGTGCGTGGCTGCGCGAGCTGATCGTGTCGCTCGGGCTGTCGGCGCTCTGCGTGACGCACGACCAGACCGAAGCGATGGCGATGTCCGACCGCATCCTGCTGCTGCGCAACGGCCGCATCGAACAGGAAGGCACGCCGGCCGAGCTGTACGGCGCGCCGCGCTCGCTGTACACGGCCGAGTTCATGGGCAGCAACAACCGCATCGACGCACGCGTCGCGGCCGTCGACGGCGAACGCGTGACGCTCGCCGGCGACGGCTGGGAACTGCAGGCGCTGGCCCGCGACACGTTCGCACCGGGCCAGGACGCACAGGCCGTGATCCGTCTCGAACGCGTGCAGGTCACCGACGGCCCTGGGGCGAACCGGCTGCAGGCCGATCTCGTCACGTCGATGTATCTCGGCGATCGCTGGGAATACCTGTTCCATTGCGGCGAGATGCGCCTGCGCGCGTTCGGCCACGTGCCGCGCGCGGCCGGCAAGCACTGGATCGAATTCCCGACCAACGACTGCTGGGCGTTCGCGAAAGCGGGCTGACCCGGGCGCGGCGTGCTCTGTGCGCCGCGCACGTCGAGCAAGGCAATGACAGACCGTCCGGCGAACGCTTTCCGGCGTTGGCCTCGACCGCGTCACACCCGTTTTACCCAACCCACAATAAATCAGGAGACACCGTCAATGAAATTTCGCGCAGCAGTCCTCACCAGCTCGGCCGCCGCGGCCTGCATCGCAACCCCCGTCGTGCACGCGCAGTCGTCGGTCACGATGTACGGGATCATGGATGCCGGCATCGAATACACGAACCATGCGGCGCCGGAGGGCGGCAGTTCCGTCAAGCTGAAGTCGGGCAACAAGAATACGTCGCGCTGGGGCCTGCGCGGCGTCGAGGATCTCGGTGGCGGGCTGAAGGCCGTGTTCCGCCTCGAAAGCGGAATCGATCTCGCGAACGGTGCGTTCGACGATGGCCCCGACTCGATCTTCGCGCGTCGCGCGACGGTCGGCCTGAAAGGCAAATGGGGCGAGCTGACGCTCGGCCGCAACTACACCGTCACGTACGACTACATGCTGCCGTTCGATCCGATGGGTTACGCGCAGAACTACTCGTGGGCGACATCGTCGATGGCGACGGGTGGCCGCAAGGACGGCATGTTCACGCGCTCGTCGAACGCGGTGCGCTATGACGGTGAATTCAGCGGCGTGAAGTTCGGCGCGATGTACGGCTTCGGCAATGTGCCGGGCAGCGTGAAGACCAGCTCGAAATACGACTTCGCGCTCGGCTACGAGACCGGCCCGTTCGCGGCGGTGCTCACGTTCGATCGACAGAACGGCGCGGCCGACAGCGTCACGCCGGCCGATACCGTCAACTACATCCAGGGTATTCACGCGGGCTTGAGCTACGACTTCGGCGACCTGAAGACAATGGCCGGCTATCGCAACTACAAGCGCACGTTTCGCACTGCGGCGGCGAACCAGTTGAGCGACACGTACTGGGTCGGCGGATCGTACCAGTTCACGCCGACGTTCTCGCTGATCGCGGCCGTCTATCACCAGAACGTCAAGGGTGGCAGCGATGCCGATCCGACGTTGGTGTCGGTGCGCGCGAATTACGCGCTGTCGAAGCGCACGGTGCTCTACGCGGCCGGTGCGTTCGCGATCGCGAAGCATGACCAGAAGGTCGGCGTGTCGCGCGATTTCGCCGGGTATGGCACCACGCAGGTCGGCGTGACGGCGGGGATTCAGCAGCGGTTCTGAGTCCTGTTCTGAGTCCTGGCTTGACGACAGGCGGCGGCACGCGCCGCCTGCCCGCCTCCATGCGATGCGGTCACTGGCACTCGCTCGCCATCGTGCGCCGAGCCTAATGCGCAGCACGACGTCGTACACGCACGGATCACTGTCTGCTACGGCAACATAGCCTTGAATCGATCAAACCGAGTAGGCGGCAGCCTGATCTCTCCCTCACTATCAACGGCGGTATCAAAGATCAGGGATTTCTTGGTCCATACCAAACGAACAGAATCCGGGGACTCGTAAGTCCGCTCGGCAAGCAATCGCATGTCGGATGTCCGATAGAGGCGTATAAGGATTCGATCCGCTCCGAGGTAGGCGTATTGCGCCGTATAGCGCCCCCCATTGTTCCTGGAAAGCTCGGTATCAAACCGCATCGCCTGTGAGCGTACGCGCGCATCCTTGTAGTAAGAACCGGCGCAGAACAACAAAGTGACAATTGCCAGACCGGAACCCAGTGCCTTCATTCCCGACTTCATTCGTCCAACGCGCCCCTCCTTGTGCGAGAGGCTGTATAAAACGACTATCAGCAGACAGACAACGGTTCCGGCCAGAACGAGTGCTGCAAGTGCAACCATTCCTGCACCTTGCATACCTATCGCCAGTCCATTCATTCGAAATACACCGTTATGGGTTTAGCTAACATGATTGGCCTATAGTCGGAAAATATGATGAAGTCGCCGCCTCGATGGTACCGTGCTTGCCACTCGCGGAACGAGCGATTCCGGACCGGATAGTAAATCTTCCCCGGTTCATAGAGGTTTGCGACCGTACTGCCTGCCGACGATCGCGCTCGATCTCGGATACGACGACATGAGCGCGTTTCATCGACATGTTCCGGCGGGCGATGGGGACGACGCCAGGGAAGTATATGGAGACGGAACGGCGAGCGGAGGGATAGGTGCGGCCGCCCGCAGGCGTGAACGGGCGCGGCCCACTTACTGATATGTCGGATTTTCGAACTGAACAGCACACATAGTTGACACGCTGCGCCGCGATTCGAAATCGTTCCTTCGGGTCTACCTGCCTGTCAATGACAGAACACTACCGTCGTCCGGTTTCAAGATATCTCATCTATCCTGCGCGCTGCACTCGGCGGTGTCGCACTTGCGAACAATCGGCTAGGCGTCAACGATGACCGCATCTGGCTACGTCGAATGCAACGCCACACCACTTTTATAGATTAATGGTGTAAATACCGGCGGTGCCCGTTTCTGCATTCGGGCTCCCCAAATAGGTCCATTGAACATCATCATTCGCAATGTCGATGAATTGCTCGGCCGGTGATGGAAACGCCTGCCCTTTCTCGACAAACGCTTGCTGATCCCATTGGTTAAACAAGGCGGCCATCGGGTGGCCATTTGCAACGCGGCCCTCCCACACGCCTGTCTCCGTACAGCGACGATCACCTGAGCACTTCACCACCAACGGCTGCGCCGCTACTTCGCGCAACAATCCCGCTTCGACCATATTCGCCAGAAAATCTGCACGCTGTGGCGGCAGGCGGTACGCTTCGCCGAGGAAATACCATTGCACGCGATCCCGCGATAGCCACTCATGGAACGGCGGCTCGAACCGCTCGCCGGTTTCAAAACGCTCTGGCGAGCCGGATCGCGCCATCAACCGTCCATTGGGCTCATTCGATGAACCGTACAGTGCCAGCCAGTATCCCGTTTTGGGTACGCTTTGATCACCACCAACTGCAAGCGTGCTCGTTCCTAGTGCGGCGACCGCGTAGCCATCGGGTATAAAAGAACGCCCCTGAAGCGCACCGCTCTTTTGCCGCCTGACCGGCGGAGTAACCGCCTTCGCGGCATTGATGAGCGTTTGTCCGTCACCGTTCCATTTGGGTAGCGGCGTCGGCGGTAATGGCAGTATCTTGTCCAAGTTGGGAAGCTTCAATCGACCATCGTAAAGCTTCAAGATATCGGCAATTTTTCCGTAGCGTTGAGCACGCGCTTTGTCGATATGGCCTACCAGATTAGTTCCATTGTCGAGATCCATCCCGTCAAACTCCGAAACGAGGCTATCTGCACACTTGGAGCTCCCGAGCTTTACACCTTCATGCAAGACCTTCAGCGCGCGGAGCTTCGCCTCGAGTGTATTGGGACGTGCATAGATCAAACCCAGCTTCTCGGCGGCATCTCCATTTCCCTGTGCAAAAGCACATTCGAGCATCTTGGTTCCCACCGCTTGGTTGGCCCAAAAGCCCTCACTGGGGTTATCGTAAGACGCGGCCAGCTTGTATCCCAGGAACGCCATTGCGGCCGGACTACCCATATCCGCTGCTCGCTGGAAAAACGCGTAAGCGCTCGTAGCGTCTCCCTCCTTCACTACGCCGTTGAGATGGTATACACCCATTCTGTCGTACGCATCGGGAATATCGAGTCTCATCGCCTTCTCCACCCATTGAATTGCCACTTCAGGATTGTGTTCCGGCACGCCGGAATGATCACTCAAGATCAACGACGCCAGATTCAGCATTGCTTTCCAATGGCTTTTCTCAGCTGCTTGCAAATAGAGCTGATACACCTTTGCATAATCGATGTTATCGACAGCTACAGCAGGGTCGTCCAACTTCAACGCTTGCTGGAACCACATTTCTGCCTGCGGATCGACGGGTGGCACTCGTTGCGCCTCATACACGCAGGTAAAATCTTTTCGATGTGGATCAAACAGTGGCAGTTTTTCGTTTCGTGGCAGATCAGACATAGCAGTGGTTAACTTATTACCGATAGAAGTCAGGATGCCTGCGTGCGCCGTAGTTGTTAGGAACAAAAAGGCAAAGGCAAAACGCAATACGTAGATAAAAGTTTTCATGCGTACACATTTTCAGGATGGCCACCGATACCACCACCATTTGGCACGGAGATCGACCCGTATAGCGTCGTGGTCGAACGATGCTCGACAAATGGCAGCAAAAACCCTGTCATCGGTTGCGTACCCGCTTGCTGGATATCTTGATTCTTGCTCATTCGTCGATTCCAATTCCTGAATGCATCCGGCATATCTTTCGGATGACCGCTATATTTAATATCACCACCATAAAGCAACCCAGAGAACGGCCGCCCGCCGCCGTATCGTCAATACGTCCCATCCCCCTTCTTCGCCGCCTCCCCACCGTTCCCCTTGAACCGCGCCGCCAGTCGCTCCGCACTCCGCGCCAGCAGCGTCGTATCGACTCCCACCGCAACAAACAGCGCACCCGCTTCGAGATACCGCCGCGCCGCCGCCTCGTCCGCGCTGAGAATGCCCGGCGCCTTCCCTGCCGCCTTGATCGCCCGGATCGCGCCGTCGATCGCCATCTGCACGTCCGGATGCCCGGGATTGCCGAGATGTCCGAGGTCGGCCGCCAGATCCGCCGGCCCGATGAACACGCCATCGACGCCATCGATCCGCGCAATCGCGTCGATCGCATCGAGCCCGGCGCGCGTCTCGACCTGCACGAGCACGGCCATCTCGTCGTTCGCGCGATGCAGGTAGTCGCCAACGCGATTCCAGCGCGACGCGCGCGCGAGCGCACTGCCGACCCCGCGAATCCCATGCGGCGGATAACGCGTCGCGGCCACCGCCGCGCGTGCTTCCTCGGCGCTCTGCACCATCGGCACAAGCAGCGTCTGCGCACCGAGATCGAGCACCTGCTTGACGATCACCGGATCGTTCCACGGCACGCGCACGACCGGATGCGTCGGATACGGCGCGATCGCCTGCAACTGCGCGAGGATCGTCGGCACCGTGTTCGGCGCATGTTCGCCGTCGATCAGCAGCCAGTCGAAACCAGCGCCCGCGACGACTTCGGCACTGTACGGATTCGCGAGCCCGAGCCACAGTCCGACCTGCGCATCGCCGCGCGCGAGCGCGGCCTTGAAGACATTCGACGGAATCTGCATCGTTCGCTCACCTCACTCGAAATGACACTGGATCGTCCCGAGCGGACCGTAGTCGACGCTGAACGTATCGCCCGAACGTGCCGCGCACGGCCGCGTAAATGAACCGCCGAGCACGATCTGCCCCGGTTCCAGCGCGACGTCGAAGCGCGACAGCCGGTTGGCGAGCCACGCGACGCCATTGGCCGGATGGTTCAACACGCCAGCCGCGACGCCCGTTTCCTCGACCACGCCGTTGCGCGACATGATCGCCGCGACCCAGCGCAAGTCGACGTCCTGCGGCCGCACCGGCCGCCCGCCGATCACGACGCCCGCGTTCGCTGCGTTGTCGGCGATCGTGTCGAACACCTTGCGCGGCCGCTTCGTATCGGGGTCTATCGACTGGCTGCGCGCGTCGATGATCTCGAGCGCGGGCACCACATAGTCGACCGCGTCATACACGTCGAAGATCGTGCAGTTCGGGCCCGCGAGCCGCTTGCCGAGCACGAACGCGAGTTCGACTTCCACGCGCGGCACGATGAAGCGGCCGGTCGGAATCGTGCCGCCGTCGTCGAAGAACATGTCGTCGAGCAGCGCACCGTAATCGGGTTCGTCGATTTGCGACGTGTTCTGCATCGCCTTCGACGTGAGGCCGATCTTGTGCCCTTTCAGCGTGCGGCCTTCCGCGAGCTTGAGGGTCACCCACGCGCGCTGGATCGCGTAGGCGTCGTCGATCGTGATGTCCGGATGGTCGAGCGAGATCTGGCGGATCTGCTTGCGCTCGCGCTCGGCGTCGTGCAGACGCTGCGCAAGCTGGTCGATGATGGCGGGTTCGAGCATGGTCGGATCGGGAATGGTGTTCAGCCGGCCCGCTTGTAGCGGGCGTGGATGTTGTTGTGCTTGTACGAACCGCTTTCGCTGAACTCGGTCAGCTCCATCGACAACGCAAGATAGCGTTTCGCGTACAGCTCGGCGAAATGTGCCTTGATCGCGTCGAACAATGCGTCGCACGCGGCCTTTTTGGTTTCGTCGCTGCGGCCCGAGCCGATCTTCAGCGTCACGTGGACGAACGCGTCGTCCCCGGTGCCGTCGGCGATGCAATAGTCCTGCAACTCGATCGCGCGCGAGCGGATGCCGCCCGTTGGAAACACGCCGCCCTGCGCGATCAGGGTCGCGTTGATCGTGCGCAGCAGCGCGGGAATGCGCGCGTCGTCACGAATGTTCGCGGTGTACTCGACGACGATGTGTGGCATGGCAACGCTCCGGATAGGTGATGCGACGCTCAGGCGAGCGGGAAGATCGCGTTGATCTGCCCGGTGCCCGAGCTCGCGAAATAGTCGGTGACGATCTCGACGGGCTTGTCGTAGCGATCCCAGCCGAGCAGGCCGAGCAGCATCGCCGTGTCGTGCATGCCGCCTTCGCCGTGGCAATGCGTGTTGTACTCCGGCAGCATCGCGCAGAAGGTCTTGAAGTCGCCCTGCTTCCACAGCTCGACCACGCGCAGGTCGACCTGCCTGAAGAATTCGCGGCTGATCTGGTGAATCGATTCCTCGGGGCTGCCGTTGTCGTTGAAGCGGTGCGACAGCGAACCGCTCGCGAGGAACGCGACGGTCGAATCGCTCTTTTCAATGGCCTCCAGCAGCGCCTCGCCGAAGCGCCGGCTTTCGTCGAGCGTGTGCCACATGCACCAGCCCGCGATCGACACGACCTTGAAGTGCTGGTCGCCGTTCATGTAGCGCATCGGCACGAGCGTGCCGTATTCGAGTTCGAGGCTGTCGATCTCGTGCGCGCGCGTCGCGATGCCGCGCGCACTGGCCGTCTCGGCGATCAGGCGGCCGAGCGCCGGGTTGCCCGGATACGCATACGCCATGTCGCGGATGAAATGCGGCAGTTCGTTGCTGGTATACGTGCCTGCGAACCGCGCATTGCAGTTCACGTGATAGCCGGCGTTGACGAGCCAGTGCACGTCCGACACGACGATCGTATCGACGCCGAGCGCGCGGCAACGCTCGCCGATCAACTGATGGCCGCGGATCGCCGCTTCGCGGCAGCCATGATGCCTGCCGGGCAACTCCGACAGGTACATCGACGGCACGTGCGTGATCTTGGCGGCGAGGGACAGTTTGCCCATCGTTAAGTCTCCGTATCGTTCTGGCGTTCTGACGGCGTTCCTGCGGCGAAACGTTCCGCGCCCGTTACACGCCCCAACGGGGAATGTGATGCGAACCCATCGAGATGCACACGTTCTTGATTTCCGCGAACACCTCGAAGCTGTATTCGCCGCCCTCGCGCCCGGTGCCCGACTCCTTCACGCCGCCGAACGGCTGGCGCAGGTCGCGCACGTTCTGGCTGTTCACGAACACCATCCCGGCCTCGATGCCGCGCGCGAGGCGATGCACCTTGCCGACGTCCTGCGTCCAGATATACGACGCGAGCCCGTAGCACGTGTCGTTCGCGAGCCGCAGCCCTTCTTCCTCGTCCTCGAACGGGATCAGGCACGCGACCGGCCCGAAGATTTCCTCTTGTGCGATGCGCATCCGGTTGTCGACGTCCGCGAACACGGTCGGGCGCACGAAGTTGCCGTTGCGCAGATGGTCGGCGAGACCGGCCGGCTTGTCCGCGCCGCCTGCCACCACGCGCGCGCCTTCCTGCTCGCCGATCCGGATATAGCCCGTCACCTTCTCCCAGTGCTGGCGCGTGATCATTGCGCCGAGCTGCGTCGCGGGATCGGTCGGGTCGCCGACCACCAGGTTGTTCGCGCGGCGCGCGAATTCCTGCACGAAGCGATCGTAGATCGTGCGCTGCACGAAGATCCGCGAGCCCGCGGTACACCGCTCGCCGTTGATCGAGAAGATCGTGAACAGCGACGCGTCGAGCGCGCGGTCGAAATCGGCATCGTCGAAAATCAGCACCGGCGACTTGCCGCCAAGCTCCATCGAATACTTCTTCAGGCCCGCGCGCTCCATGATCCGCTTGCCCGTGACCGTGCCGCCCGTAAACGACACCGCGCGCACGTCCGGATGGCGCACCAGCGCGTCGCCGGCGGTCGCGCCGTAGCCCTGCACGACGTTCAGCACACCCGGCGGAATGCCGGCCTCGAGCGCGAGCCGGCCGAGCTGGTCGGCCGTCAGCGGCGACAGCTCCGACATCTTCAGCACGGCCGTATTGCCAAGCGCGAGGCACGGCGCCGTCTTCCACGTCGCAGTCATGAACGGCACGTTCCACGGCGACACCAGCGCGCACACGCCGACCGGCTGGTACAGCGTGTAGTTCAGCATCTGGTCGTCGACCGGGTACGTGCGGCCGTTCATCTGCACGCACACTTCCGCGAAGAAGTTGAAGTTCTCGGATGCGCGCGGGATCAGCTGCTTGCTCGTCTGTGCGATCGGCAGGCCGGTGTCCTGCGTCTCGAGCGCGGCGAGCATCGGCACGTTTTTCTCGATCAGCTCGCCGAGCTTGCGCATCAGCTTCGCACGCTCCTTGGCGGGCGTGTTCGCCCATTTCGGAAACGCTTCCTTCGCCGCGCGCACGGCCGCGTCGACTTCAGCCTCGCCGGCGGACGCGACGTCGGTGATCACGTCGCCCGTCGCGGGGTTCAGCGTCGTGAACGTCTCTCGGCTTTCGACTTCGCGGCCGTCGATCCAGTGCTTGATGGTCATGTGCTCTCCTTGGGCGACGGACTCAGCCGGCGCGATAGTAGTCTGCTTCGCCGACGATCGTGTTCACGAGCCGGCCGATCCCTTCGATTTCGGTCACCACCTCGTCGCCCGGCTTCGTGTCGGCCAGCCCTTCCGGCGTGCCGGTCAGAATCAGGTCGCCCGGCGAGAGCGTCATAAAACCGCTGATGTGCTCGATCAGCGCGGGTACGTCGAAGATCATGTCGCGCGTGCTGCCGCGCTGCGTCTCCCGGCCGTTCACCGTCGTGCGCAGCATGAGGCCGCCTGCATCGCCAATCTCGTCGCGGCTGACGAACCACGGCCCGAGCGGCGTGCAGGTGTCGCGGTTCTTCACGCGCAGGTTCGGGCGGTAGTAGTTTTCGAGGTAATCGCGGATCGCATAGTCGTTTGCGACCGTGTAGCCGGCAACGTAGTCGATTGCCCGCGCCCGACTCACGTTGCGCGCCGGGCGGCCAATCACGACGGCCAGCTCGCACTCGTAATGCATGTGCGTCGCGTCCGCCGGGCGCACGGTGTGCGACCGATGGCCGATGAACGTGTTCGGCCCCTTCAGGAAAATCAGCGGCTCGCTCGGTGCCTTGAACGCGAGTTCCTTCGCGTGGTCCGCGTAGTTGAGGCCGAGCGCGAACGTCGTGCGCGGTGCGACGGGCGGCAGCCACGTCACCGCGTCCTCGGCGAGCACGCGCCCTGTGTCGAGGCGGATCGCGCCGTCGCCGGCCGGTTCGGCCGCGTGCAGTGCGCCGTTGTAGATCACGCGCGCCGTCTTCATCGTGTTTCCTCCGCAATCAGCGTATGCCGCAACGTGCCGATGCCGGCAGCGTCAATCTCGACCGTGCTGCCCGCGCGGGCACGCGGTGCGCCACCCGCGACGCCGAGCAGCAGCACGTCGCCCGCGTCGAACGACATGAACGCCGTCACGTCGGCGATCAGCTCGCGCACCGGGCGGATCAGCGTGGCGGTCGATGCGGACACCGCGGTGCGGCCGTCGATCCGTACCGTCAGGCCGATCGCGTCGATGTCGCCGAGCGCGGCCGCCGGCACGATCATCGGGCCCAGCGGGCAGAAACCGTCGCGACATTTGAAGCGCACGGCCGGACGGTAGTAATCGGGATGCGGAACCGACACGTCGCTCGCGAGCGTGAAGCCATGCACGTAGTCGAGCGCCTGCGCGGCCGGCACGCGCGTCGCGCGCCGCGAGAACACGACGGCCACCGATGCGCCGATCTCCAGCGCATCGACGCCCGCCGGCACCACGACGGCCGCGCCGTCGGCTGCGTGCGTGTTGGCCGGTTTGATGTAAAGGATCGGTGCCTGCGGCGGACGGCCGTAAGGCGGCGCGTGCACGGCGTCGCCGAGCGCGTCGAGTGCGGCGCGCTCGTTGAGCAGCGCACCGTAGACGGTACCGATGGCGACCGGCAGCGGCGGCGCCGCGGCGGTCATGCAGGACAGCTCCATGCGTCATTCCCCTGCCGCGCATCGCGGCGCATCATCAATACTTAACATCTTAAGTAAACAATCGAATGCTCGCAACCTCGATTACCCTGATACGCGAAATTCATCACCATCGGCTGTTAAGATTGATGCGTCCCCGTCCTCTGCACCTCTACCCACCCCGATGAACCGTACGCTCGACCATCGCAACCTGGCCATGCTGCTGCTCGAGGCCCGCGAAACGCTGATGGGCCTGTTCCGCCCCATTCTCAAGGAATTCGCGCTGACCGAACAGCAATGGCGGATCATCCGCGTGCTCGACGGCGAGCCTGCGCACGCGCTCGAAGCGGGACAGATCGCGCGCCGCTGCTGCATCCTGAGCCCGAGTCTCACGGGCGTGCTGGAACGGATGGAGCGCGACGGCCTGATTACGCGCACGCGCGCGCAGGAAGATCAGCGCCGGCTGCTGGTGAGCCTGACGCCGCAAAGCAGGAAGTTGGTCACGGAAATCGGTCCGCGCATCGACGAGCAGTATCGCCAGCTTGAAGCGCGTTTCGGCCAGGACGGCCTGGACGACATCTACCGAGCGCTCGACCGGCTGATCGAACTCGGCAGCGCGTCGTAGGGCCTGCCGTCGTCGGACCGCCGCGAGCGGCGGCAAACCGGCCGCCGGGAATTGGCAGGCCCCGAATCGCGCGGGCTCTCAGTGCAGCGCGCCACGCATCAGTTCTGTCACCGCGACGCCGCGCGACGTGCGCATGCACTCCTCGACGTAATCGATGAACGGCAGCGGCTCGAAATCGATTTCGTCGCGCACGCGGCGGTTGTCGAACACGCGATCGACCATCGCGAACTCCGCGCAACGCTGCAACGCGCGGCCGATCACGCGTTCAAGCGCCGGATCGGACCGCCCGAGCACGTCGCGCACCACGAGCGGCAGTTCGGCCGGCGCACAGGCCACGTAGCGCGGCGCGCCCGTCATGCCGGCCGCCTCGTCCATCGCGCGCACGATCTGCGCGACCTGCGGCGCCTCGTCGCCGGCCGACACGTGGTACACATCGTGCATCAGCGTCGGCTTCACGGCCAGCAGCATGGTCGCGCGCGCGACGTCGTCGACCGACACGATGTCGATGCGCGTCATCGGCCGCGCGGTAAAGCGCCGCGCCGCGTGCGCGACGCGGAACATCCAGAATGAATTCGGTGCGGGCCGCGTGCCGAGCACCGTGTGACCGACGACGTGCGACGGACGCACGACGACGAGCGGCAGCCCGAGCGCGCGCAGGCGCTGCTCCGTTTCGGCCTTCGCTTGCAAGTAGTCCGCCGCGAGCACCGCGCCGTGCAACCCGTCGCCGCCCTGCGCCGCGTCGCTCGCCGACGCGCCCGCCGTCGCCTCGTACACGATCCCGCCGCGGCCCGCGTGCGCATAGGCGGTGCCGACGTACACGAAACGCTGCAATTGCGGCGCGTGCGCGAACCGTTCGGCAAAGCGCAGCGAATCGGCGATGTCGGCCTGCAGGTGCGAACCGTCGGCCGGCGACGCATGGCCCGCGCAATGGATCACGTGCGTCGCGCCGGCGAGACGCGACGCGTCGGTGCCCTGCCACACGTCGCCGAGCGCACCGACGACCACGTTCGCGTCGCCGAGACGCGATGCCCAGTACGGCGCGAGCCCCGCGCGCAACGCCGCTTCACGCAAACGCGCGACCGCGTGGCCGCGATTCTCCGCACGCACGACACACACGATGCGCTCGAGCAACCCGGCGTTGACGAGCGCCGTCAGCACGGTGCTGCCGATGAAGCCGGTGGCGCCGGTAAGCACCAGCCGTCCGACGTTGGCCGCCGCGACCGGTGCGCTGGCCGGCGACACGAGGCTCGTGCGCCAGTTGAGCGACAACGCGGTTTTCCAGATCAGCACGATAGTCTCCTTCGAAGAATCGGCCGGACGGCGCGGCCGCCCCGGATCGCGGAGCGGCGCACGGCTGTCGGCCGGGCCGGGGCCGACGCTCGCCCCGGCAATCCCGATCGGGCTGCGGCCCGCGATCGCGTCGATCGCGTCTCTGGCACGAGGCGGCGGCGGCCCGCCGCGGACAGGCGTCCACGGCGCAGGATCGGAATATCCAAGTGTGGGGCCTGATCGCCCGCAAGTCTGTCCTGAAAGTTTCGTGAAAGTGTGAGGATTTGTACGCGAATGTCGGAGTGTGTCGCGCCGGCCGGGCGATCAAATCGTCGAAACGTCCGGGCGGGCAGCATTCGGGATGCGTCAGCGGCCAGCCCGCCGATACGCGTGGAGCCCTCGTTTCAGCGCGACACTTCGACGCGGCCTCTCACGGGGTCATCGCATGTCCGGGACACGCCAGGGTCCGATCGCGGTGCGCGGATCACGCTGCGCTTGCGTTTGCGCGCGCCGTCACGATCGCGGCGGATCGTCAGACATCGTTTCATCGGGAAACGCCTATAGGCGCAATTCGGATTTATTGCGGATTATCACTTGCGTTTCACGGCAGTCTATCTAGACTGGTCAAACCAAAACGGTCGAATGTGTCATTTTCTTCAGGAGACGATCCAATGCGCCTCACTATTCGGATTAATGGCAGCGAGTCGGCAACCCGTCACTCCTTCGCGGTGCTCTGGGTCGATACCGACGAGGGGCTGTGGTCGCGCGAGGCTCACCAGGGGATCGATCTTCCGAGCTGGGGCAAGGTTCGGGACGTGGAAGGCGCAATGGCCCTCTGCGCGGCCGACAGCGGGAAGGCCGTGTGCCAGTTGAAGGGGCTGTCGTTCAGCGCGACGCAGCGCGAACAAGGTCCCGCGGTGCTCGCCGGCGAGCACCCCGACGGTGCATGGCGTCTGCAAGCGGTCGATCGTTCCACTGCGGAGCCGGAATACCATGAATTTATTTCCGTCGCGCGGTAGGTATTTTTGACGGCAATCCTCTGCGGTTTTCGGGTTTATTCCAGTTTCCGCGATATTCATTTCGATATTCACCAATAAGGCGCCTCTCTTCAAGGCGCCTTTTTATTTTCCGGTCCCTGAATTAATCGGGGCCGGGTTAATCGAACCGCGACGACGGTAACGATCCGCCCCCTCCAATCCGGCTCCGTTGCGCCAGCACGTCAGGCCGCGCCGCCATTTCGCCCCGCCCCCACCTTTTCCCGACCGTGCCCGGGCGGAAACGCCAATCTTTTACGGGGCCGAAACACACTTTCCCCACATGATGTTTACTCATTTATTACAATCGCATTATTCCGACTGACTTGCCGCCGTCCGGCGGCCCGACCCGGCCCTTGCATGAGCGTGAAAAAGAAGACCCACCCCGCCGATCCATACGCCGCCGCGACCAAGCATCCGATGCTCGCGTCACGCCTGCCGATGTGGCGCTCGAAGCTGGTCGTGATCATGGTGTCCCTCGGTTTCGCCGCGCTGATCGGACGCGCCTTCTGGGTGCAGGTCGCGAACCAGGATTTCTACGTCGGGCAAGGCCAGAAGCGCTACCAGCGCACGATCGAGCTCGACGCGATGCGCGGGCGCATCGTCGACCGCAACGGCGCGATGCTCGCGGCCAGCCTGTCGACCTATGAAATCTGGGCAAATCCGAAACAGGTCGCCGAAATCGACTATCCGCAGATCGCGAAGCTGCTCGACATGCCGCTCGTGGAAGTGAAGCGCCGCCTGCGCAACGACCGGACGTTCGTGCTGCTCAAGCGGCAGATCGACGCCGACACCGCGAGCCGGCTCGACAAGCTCGAGATCGACGGCATCACGCAGATCGCCGACTCGAAGCGCTTCTATCCGGAGGGCGAATCGGCCGCGCACGTGGTCGGCTTCACCAACGTCGAGGACAAGGGCCAGGAAGGCGTCGAGCTCGCGGCGAACGGGCGGCTGTCGGGCACCGCCGGGCAGCGCGAGGTGATCCGCGATCGACTGGGCCGCATCGTGTCCGACACGCGTCCGCTCGTGCCCGCGCAGCACGGCGCGACGATCGAACTGACGATCGACCGGCGGATCCAGCAGCTCGCGTTCAGCCAGCTCAAGGCCGCGGTGCTCGAGAACAACGCGGTAGCCGGCAGCGTGGTCGTGCTCGACGCGCAGAACGGCGAAATCCTCGCACTCGCGAACTACCCGACCTTCGACCCGAACGACCGCGCCCGGCTGACGGGCCAGCAGCTGCGCAACCGCGCGGTGATCGACACGTTCGAGCCGGGTTCGACGATCAAGCCGCTCGTCGTCGCGCTGTCGATCGACGAGCGCAAGGTCACACCGAACACGATCATCAACACGTCGCCCGGCACCTACAAGATCGGCCCGGCCGTGATCCACGACACGTCGAACCACGGCTCGCTGACCGTCTCGCAGGCGCTGCAGAAGTCGAGCAACGTCGCGCTCGCGAAGCTGGCGCTGAACCTGCCCGCCGAAACGATCTGGAACAAGTACCAGGAATACGGGATCGGCCGCGCGCCGGAGCTGACGTTCCCGGGCGTCGCGTCGGGCCGCCTGCGCGGCTACAAGCGCTGGCGGCCGATCGAGCAGGCGACGATGGCGTACGGCTACGGGCTGTCGATGTCGCTGCTGCAGATCGCGCAGACCTACACCGCCTACGCGGGCGACGGCACGTTGCACCCGGTGTCGCTGCTGAAGAACGGCTCCGACCCGCAGACGATCAATGCCCATCGCGGCCACCGCGTGACGTCGCCGCAAACCGCGGCGGCGATCCGTGCGATGCTCGAGTCGGCCGTCGGCGAAGGCGGCACCGGGCGCCGCGCGCGGGTCGACGGCTACCGGATCGGCGGCAAGACTGGCACGGCGCGCAAGCAGGTCGGCGCGACCTATGCGAAGGGCAAGTACCGCGCATTGTTCGCGGGGATGGCGCCGATGAGCAACCCGCGCCTGATCGTCGCGGTGATGATCGACGAGCCGCGCGGCAAGGGCTATTACGGCGGCACGGTGGCCGGCCCGGTGTTCTCGTCGGTCACGAGCGGCTCGCTGCAGTTGCTCGGCGTGCCGCCCGACGCACCGGTCGAACCAACGCCGAATGCGCCGGTCAAGGCCGCACCGCAGAAGACCGTCGCGGCGCCGAAGGCCGCGGCGCAACCGAAGACGGCGGCCGAGCAGAAGGCATCGGCGCCCGTGAAAACGGCCGCGCAATCCGGCGCGGCCGTACAGGCGAAGGCGGCGGCAGGCTGAAGCCGCCGGGGCGCACTCGGCGCCGCGCGCGGCGAACAGGTCGATCGTTCGCGGTGTCGAATGCCCGGCACGCCCGCTTTCCGCTGGCCGACACGCCCCTCTATCCACGCGAATCCGACCGCACGACCGTCAGTGCGCGTGCGCAGCCGCCACCGGTTTCACCATCCTGCCGAGCACATGCTCGGTCATTCCACGCGCGAGTTCGCTCTCGCCCATGAACACGGTGCCGACGCCCTCGCTCGACAGCAACGCGGCTTCGTCGCT
Source organism: Burkholderia sp. BCC1640 (assembly GCF_902833125.1). Taxonomy (NCBI): domain Bacteria; kingdom Pseudomonadati; phylum Pseudomonadota; class Betaproteobacteria; order Burkholderiales; family Burkholderiaceae; genus Burkholderia; species Burkholderia sp. BCC1640. The sequence goes on from NZ_CADFEF010000002.1 coordinate 255,561, forward strand.
GCTGTTCGTGCACAGCACGACCTCCAGCGTCGGATTCAGCGTGCGCGAGATCTCGACGATCTGCCGCACGTCGAATACGTCCGGCAGCGTGACGACCAGCATCCCGGCGCGCGCGATGTGCGCCTGGACGAGCACGATCGGCTCGATCGCATCGCCCGACACGGCGGCGACACCGTCCGCGCGCAGCTTCTCGACGAGCTCGCGATTCTGCTCGACGACGACATACGCGATTCCGCGCTCGTCCAGCGCATGCGCGATCCGCGTGCCGACCTTGCCGTAGCCGACGATCACGACCTGCCCGGTCAGATGCGTCTGCGGCGTCGACATCGGCAGCGCGGCGAGCGGATCGTCGCGTGCCTCGAGCTTGCGCGCGAACGCCGAATGCTTGCGGATCCACGCAAGCGCCGGATCGATCATCGCGAACAGCAGCGTGTTCATTGCGATCGAGATCAGCGCGACCGCGAGGATCAGGCTCTGCCCTTCGGCCGACAGCAGCCCGAGCGCACGACCGAGCCCCGCGAGAATGAACGAGAATTCGCCGATCTGCGCGAGGCCCGCGCCAACCGTCAGCGCGGTGTTCAGCGGATAGCGGAACGCGATCACGAGCGCGACCGCCGCGAGCGTCTTGCCGACCAGCACGATCGCCGCGACCTCGATCACGTGCAGCGGCTCGGTGAGCAGCACCGTCGGGTCGAACAGCATCCCGACCGAAATGAAGAACAGCACCGAGAATGCGTCGCGCAGCGGCAGCGTCTCGTCGGCCGCGCGCCGGCTGAACTCCGACTCGCGCATCATCATCCCGGCGAAGAACGCGCCGAGCGCGAACGACACGTCGAACAGCTTCGCCGCGCCGAACGCGATGCCAACCGCCGCGGCAATCATGCACAGCGTGAACAGCTCGCGCGAACCGGTGCGCGCGACGAGCCACAGGATGCGCGGAAACACGCGCTTGCCGACCACGAGCATCAGCGCGATGAACGCGGCCACTTTCAGCATCGTGACGCCGAGCGTGCCCCATACGCTGCCGCCGGCCGCGTGCGCGTCGCCGGGCGGCGTGCCGCCGAGCAGCCCCGCGACGGGCGGCAGCAGCACGAGCACGAGCACCATCACGAGATCCTCGACGACGAGCCAACCGACCGCGATGCGCCCGTTCACCGTTTCGACGAGCCCGCGCCCCTCGAGTGCCCGCAGCAGCACGACCGTGCTCGCGACCGACAGCGCGAGCCCGAACACGAGCGCCGCGCCGAGGCTCCAGCCCCATGTGAGCGCGAGCCCGCCGCCGAGCAACGTCGCGACGGTGATCTGGACGACGGCCCCCGGCAGCGCGATCTTGCGCACCGCGAGCAGGTCGCCGAGCGAGAAATGCAGGCCGACGCCGAACATCAGCAGCATCACGCCGACTTCCGCGAGCTGCTGCGCGAGCGACAGGTCGCCGACGAAACCGGGCGTGCCGGGGCCGATCACGATCCCGGCAAGCAGATAGCCGACGAGCGGCGGCATTTTCAGCAGTGACGCGAGGTAACCGAAGATCATCGCGAGACCGAAACCGGCCGCGAGCAACGCAATCAGGCTGACGTCATGAGGCATCCCCCCTCCCAAGTTCTTGTAACTATTTAGTAAGGTTCAAGAATGGAAGGATAAGGGATGAGATGGAAAAATGGCGGGCCACCGCGAAAAATTCACGCGATGGCCCGCCATTGCGGGGTACTACCCCGGGCGGTCGGAACGCACCGCACGAGCCGGCCGGCAGCGCGAGGCGGATCGATCGGGCGCGGCCCGGCGCCCCGCCGCGTGCGTCAGCGCGACGCCTGCGGGAACCGAGCGCCCGGCGGCGGCTCCGGCCGCGTCGACGGCGTGCTCTTGCGCACCTTCGCGACCTGCGCGGCCGTGATCGCCGCGCCCGTATTGCCCCAGCTCGTGCGCACGAAGTTCGACACGTCCGCGACTTCCTGGTCCGACAGGCGCCAGCCGAACGGCGGCATCGTGAAGGTCGACGGCGCGGTGTGCGTACCCTGCAGCGCGCTGCCTTCCAGCACGACGTGGATGAGCGACGTCGGGTCCTCGCTTTGCACGACCGGGTTGCCCGCAAGCGCCGGGAACACGCGCGTGTAGCCGTGGCCGTCGCTGCGGTGACACGCCATGCAGTTGTCGCGATAGACGGCGGCGCCCGGCTTGCTCGCGTCGCCGGTCTGCAGCGCCTTCGCGGCGGCCGCATCGTACACGTGCGGCTGCTCGCCCTGCACGCGCGGCGGCAGCGTCTTCAGGTAGCGCGCGATCGCGGTCAGGTCGTCGTCGGTCATGTGCTGCATGCTGTGGCCGACCACGTCCGTCATCCCGCCGAACGCGGCCGTGCGCAGCGTGCGGCCGGTCTTCAGGAACTGCACGATCTCGGTTTCGCTCCACGTGCCGAGCCCGGTGCGCGCCTCGCCGCGCAGGCTCGTCGGCACCCAGCCGTCGATCGCCGCGCCGCCGGCCAGGAAGTCGAGGCCGCCTGCATCGGTCAGCGCGCGCTCCTGCATCGTCGCCGCGCGCGGCGTGTGGCACGCGCCGCAATGGCCGAGACCCTGCACGAGATACGCGCCGCGCGCGACCACCGGATCGGTGTACGACGCCGCATCGAACGGCTTCGGCGCCGGCGCGAACATCTTGCGCCAGAACGTCAGCGGCCAGCGCATCGACAGCGGCCATACGATGTCGACCGCGCGGTTCTCGCGTTCGACCGGCGCGACGCCGTGCATGAAGTACGTATACAGCGCCTTCATGTCGTCGTCGCTCAGGCGCGCGTAGGACGGATACGGCATCGCCGGATACATCGTGTCGCCGTTCTTGCGGACGCCCTCGCGCACCGCGAGGGTGAAGTCGTCGAGCGTCCAGCCGCCGAGGCCCGTCTTCGGGTCCGGCGTGATGTTGGTCGAATAGATCGCACCGATCGGCGTGTCGAACTTCAGCCCGCCCGCGAACGGCTTGCCGCCGCCCGCGGTGTGACACGCGATGCAATCGCCCGCGCGGGCGAGGTATTCGCCACGCTTGACGAGGTTCGCGTCGGCGGACTGTGCCGCTGGCGCCGCCGGTTGCGCGAAGGCTGCTCCGCCGGCGAGACCGAACGCCGCCCATGCCGTGCCGATCACCAGTGCGCGCCCCAGTGGGGAAATTCGGCGCGCGGCGTTGTGATGGTTCACTGTCCTCTTCATGCGGTCACCAGCGGGGCGGGATTTTTCAGGTATTGCTCGCGGATCGCACGTGCCGACCAGTAGGCCAGCGCCGCGATGATCCCGGTCGGGTTGTAGCCGATGCCCTGCGGCAACGCAGACGCGCCCATCACGAACACGTTGTGCACGTCCCAGCACTGCAGGTAGCGGTTCAGTACGCTCGTCTTCGGATCGGTGCCCATGATCGCGCCGCCGACCAGGTGCGTCGTCTGGTACGCGCGCGAATCGAAGTGCTTGCCGAACTCGCGCGTCGACACGCCGATCGCCTTCGGCCCCATCGCCTCCGCGATCTTCTTCATCTGCCCGGTCACGTACTGCGCCATCTTGATGTCGTTGTCCTTCCAGTCGAAGGTCATCCGCAAGAGCGGCTGGCCGTACGAATCGCGATAGGTCGGATCGAGGTCGAGGTAGACATCTCGGTACGACATGTTCGTGCCGTGCGCGTCCATCGAGATCGTATGCGCGTAGTTGTCCTTCACGGCCTTCTTCCACGCGGCGCCCCATTGCGGCGTGCCCGGCGGTGTCGCGATGCCGCTGATCGGCTTCACACCGGCCTGGTTCACCCACAGCGGCGAACCGCCGACGAAGCCGAGCGGGCCATGGTCGAAGTTGTCCGCGTTGAAGTCGTCCACCGCGACGCCGTTGCCGCCCGCGCCGATGAACGGGTTCGTGAAGGTGTCCTTGTCGAAGAACGCCTTGATCGTCGACAGGTTCTGGTACGCGAAATTGCGGCCCACGACGCCTTCGCCCGAGATCGGGTCGTACGGCTTGCCGATGCCCGAGAGCAACAGCAGGTGCACGTTGTGATACTGGAACGCCGCGACGATCACGAGATCGGCCGGCTGGTGCACTTCACGGCCTGCCGGGTCGACGTAGGTGACGCCCGTCGCGCGCTTCTTCGTGTCATCGAGGTCCACGCGCAGCACGTGGCACTTCGAGCGCAACTCGAAGTTCGGCACCTGCTTCAGCGCGGGCAGGATGTTCAGGTTCGGCGACGCCTTCGAGTACATGTAGCACGCATAGCCGCTGCAGTAGCCGCAAAAGTTGCACGGCCCCATCTGCACGCCGTACGGGTTCGTGTATGGGCCCGACGTGTTCGCCGACGGCAGCCGGTACGGATGCAGCCCGAGCGACTTCGCCGCATCGAAGAAGCGTTGCGCCGAATACGTGTTGAGCTGCGCGGGCAGCGGGAAGTTGTCGCTGCGGTTCGCCTCGAACACGTTGCCGTCGCCGACCACCTTGCCGCCGACCTTGTATGCCTGCCCCGACGTGCCGAACACCTTCTCGGCGAAGTCGAAATACGGCTCGAGCTCGTCGTAGCTGACGCCCGTGTCCTGGATCGTCATCCCTTCCGGGATGAACTTCTTGCCGTAGCGCTCTTCGTAGTGGCTGCGCAGGCGCAGCTCTTCCGGCGTGATCCGGAAATGCACGCCCGACCAGTGCAGCCCCGCGCCGCCGACGCCCTCGCCCGGCAGGAACGCGGCGAGCTGCCGGTAAGGCAGCGCGGTGTCCTGCAGCCCGTGGCGGATCGACACGGTCGTTTTCGACAGGTCGAGGAACAGCTTCTTGCGGACGTTGTAGGTCAGCTCGTCGATCGTGTTCGGATACGCGCCGTCCGGATAGGTGTCGCGATACTCGCCGCGCTCCAGCGCGACGACGTTCAGGCCCGCTTCGGTGAGTTCCTTCGCGAGAATCGCGCCGGTCCAGCCGAAACCAACGATCACCGCATCGACGTGCGGCTTCTTTTCCGCTGCCATCAGGTGCGCTCCCCGTTGATCGAGACCGGGCCGTACGGATACGGCTTGCCGTTCTGGTTGACGAAATCCATGAAGTCGGCGCGCGCGCCCGGAAAACCGATCATCTTCCACGCGGCCATGTCGTGATTGCCGCCATGCACCGGATCGCAGAAGTAGCCTTCGCGCGTGTTCTGCAGCAACTGGCCGAAGAACACGACGGACGGCACGTCGTCGATCTGCGCGCCGCCTTTCTCCAGTGCGCCGAGCACGGTATCGCGAGTCGGCGCGTCGAGATCGGTGAACACCTTGCCGTGGGCCTTTTCGCAGTAGCGGTTGACGGCCGCAATGCCGAGCCGGTAGATGTCGCGCGGCACGAGCTTGAGCTGGTAGCCGAGTTCGGGCACGCCCTGCTGGAACGGCCCCTGCATGTACCACGTCGCGCCGTGCGCGTACGGGGTTTCCATCTGCCGGTCGATGAATTCGGGCACGCCGGATTCGAGCGCGCCGGGGCCTTCGGCGTCGGCCGGAATCAGGCGGTCGACGGCGGCCTGGACGAACGCCCACTCCTTCGCATCGAAAAAGGTCGGCTTGTACGGCGCGCGTTCGACACTGGCCGATGCGGTGGACGCATTGCCGGCCGCGGTCGAGGACGACGACGAGCGCAGGTCGCAACCGGCGACCGACGCGATCGGCACGAGCGCGACCGACGTGCGCAGGAAACGGCGACGCGAATTGGGTTTGTCGGGTGGCGTGGACATGGTCGGATGGTGATCGTTGGGGAACGTGGTTCGGGGCGCGCATTCCGCATGCGGCATGCCCGGCACGGCAGCCATGCCGCGCGCGGCTGGCCGTCCTGTTCTTGCGGTGTTGCGAACAATCTCGATGCGGGCGCACGCCGCGCGTTACGCGGCGGCGCCGTCATGCAGCCGCGCAGCGCGCCGGTTGTCGGCGCGCTGCATGGAGTCGACCTCTTCGTGGGTCTCATCGTCGGACAAATACCGGCTTACCGCCCGCATCTACCCTGCATCGCCATGGCCCTATCCAACTTAGACGCCGCGCTGGCCGGCGGCAAGCGCATCGTGCACGACCCTCATTCCGGGCCCGGCGACAAACGTCGCGAATTATAGATGGAACCGGTTCCATTTCCAAAGGGTTCAATGCAATTCATTACATCGAAAATCGCAATAATCGGGAAATCGTTTTCCGGATTGCGCAAGAGCCGTGGTGCGGTTGCGTCGTCGCTTACCCCGCCGGCGCGATGCGCGCGCGGGCTTCTCCCGCCCCTCCCCGGTCTGCGCGTTCCATCTCGACGCCGCGACGAGCGTCAGGGCTCCCGTCGCTGCACACGGCCTGCCGCGCCGGGCGCGACGCTCACCACGGCCACAGCATCGACGCGATCGACAACGAGAGCGCCACGCACAGCGGCGAGTAACACACGCTGTCCATCCGCGCGAAACGCGACCCGCGAACCCGCTTGAAGAAGCCGACGTAGCGGAAATCGCCGACCGCGCGCACCGCGAAGATCAATGCGAGCGCAACGATCGCGAACGCGATCGCGCCGGGATACAGGTTCGGCCACAGCCAGCCCGCGCGCGACGCCACCACGCATGCGCCGGCCAGCAATGCCGTCGCGACGGCGAGCGTGCCGAGCATGGTCGGCCGCAGCAGCGGTACGCCGTCCTGTTCGGGAATGGCCGCGCGCTTGCCGAGCCGTCCGCCGAACGCCCAGTAGACGTGAACGAGTGCGATCGCACAAAGCGTCGGCACGCTGAAATACGCGCCGGTCATCTCGGTAAGGTTCCTTGTCTCATCGTGTCGTCGTGTCGTGATCCGGCCGGAAAGGCTCCGGCCGCGCGCGGCCCCGTTTCGCGCAACACGAGACGATACCCAAACCACGTGCCGCATGCATTGCGACGTCCGGTCGCAATGCGCCATGCCGCGTGCTGCGGTGCAGTGCGCGCGCGCCGTCTCAACGGCCGCCGCTTGACTTCCCTCCGGGCACCACTACCCTTTTATTCCAGTACGGCACTCGAACCGTACATGCGCGACCGTCGCACACGTGCCGTTCGCCGGCACGCTCGATCGGACGATCGCTGCGCACCCGGGCACGACGACAACGATGAATACCCATGGAGACGACTCATGCTGATCGGTGTGCCGAAGGAGATCAAGAACCACGAATACCGCGTCGGCCTCACGCCAGCCGGTGCACGCGAACTCACGCGGCATGGCCACAGCGTGCTCGTGCAGCGCGGCGCGGGCACCGCGATCGGCCTGCTCGACGACGACTACACGGCCGCCGGCGCGGCATTGTGCGACGACGCGCGCGACGTCTTCGCGCGCGCCGACATGATCATCAAGGTCAAGGAACCACAGGCGGCCGAGTGCGCGATGCTGCGGCGCGGACAGATTCTTTATACGTATCTGCATCTCGCGCCCGATCCCGAGCAGGCGGCCGCGCTGGTGAAGTCCAGCGCGGTGTGCATCGCGTACGAGACCGTGACGGGCCCCGGCGGCGGGCTGCCGCTGCTCGCGCCGATGAGCGAGGTCGCGGGACGCATGTCGATCCAGGTCGCGGCGACGCACCTCGAAAGCCCGCGCGGCGGCCGCGGCGTGCTGATGGCCGGCGTGCCCGGCGTGCCGGCCGCGCACGTCGTGGTGCTCGGTGCGGGCGTGGTGGGCACCGGTGCGCTGCAGATGGCGGTCGGCCTCGGCGCACGCGTCACCGTGCTCGACACGAACGTGGACCGGCTGCGCCAGCTCGACCTGGTCTTCGCGAACCGGATCGCGACCGTCTGCTCGAACGCGCACACGATCGACGAGGCCGTGCGTGACGCCGACGTCGTGATCGGCGCGGTGCTCGTGCCGGGCGCGTCGGCGCCGCGGCTCGTCACGCGCGACATGATCGCGACGATGCGCACGGGGGCGGTTGTCGTCGACGTCGCGATCGACCAGGGCGGCTGTTTCGAGACATCGCATGCAACGACCCATGCGCAGCCGACTTTCGTCGTCGACGGCGTCGTGCACTACTGCGTCGCGAACATGCCCGGCGCGGTCGCGCGCACGTCGACGTTCGCGTTGAACAACGCGACGCTCGGCCATGCGCTCGCGCTCGCCGACAAGGGCTGGAAACGCGCGATGGCAGACGATCCGCATCTGCGCGCGGGCCTGAACGTATGCGACGGCCGCATCACGTACGAGGCCGTTGCGCTGGCGCTCGGCCTGCCGTACGTACCGGCGGAAGACGTGCTTGCCTGACTTCGGCGCGCGCCGTCACACACCCTTCGGGCGGCCGCGCTTCGACGCGCCGCTCGCGCGCATCGTGCGCGCCAGCAGCGGCCGCAGTTGCGCGAGCGTGCGCGTGTTGAGCACGTCCTGCCGCGTGAGCCAACCACGCCGCGCCTGGCCGATACCGTATCCGAGGTTGTCCAGATCGTTCGCGCACAGTGCGTCCGAGCCGATCGCCACGGCGACGCCGGCTTTCGCGGCCTCGCGGCACCAGACGTCCGGCAGATCGAGCCGCCGCGGATCGCCGTCGAGTTCGACGAAGCAGTGGCGCGCGGCGGCCGCGGCGAGCACGCGCGGCACGTCGAGTTCGCATGCGTCGCGTTCGCCGAGCAGCCGGCCGGTCGGATGCGCGAGGATCGTGAAATTCGGTTGATCCATCGCACGCAGGATCCGCGCGGTCTGCGCGTCGCCCGACAGGTCGAAGCCGTCGCGCACTGCGCCGACGACGAGGTCGAGGCGGCCAAGCACGTCGTCGGGCACGTCGAGGCTGCCGTCCTCGCGAATGCCGGCCTCGACGCCCTTCAACAGCACGAAGTCGTCGAATGACGCGTTGAGGCGATCAATCTCGTCGATCTGCCGCACGAGCCAGTCGCCATCGGTGCGGCGACCTTTCGTATCCGGTGCGCGATCGGTGACGGCCAGATAAGCGAGTCCGCGGGCCCTGGCCGCATCCGCCATCGCGCGCAGGCTGTCGCGCCCGGCCGACGCCGCGGTATGCGCGTGCAGATCGCCATGAACGTGCCTGCGCTCGACCAGCGCCGGCAGCGTGCCCGCGCGCGCCGCGTCGATCTCGCCGCGGTCCTCGCGCAACTCGGGCGGCACCCAGTGAAGACCGATCGCCTCGTAGACGGATGCCTCCGTCGCGCCCGCGATTCGTTCGTCGCCGCGGAATACGCCGTATTCGTTGATCTTCAGCCCGCCGGCCTGCGCGATCCTTCGCAGTGCGATGTTGTGCGCCTTCGATCCCGTGAAATAGACGAGCGCCGCGCCGAACGCGTCGGCCTCGACGACGCGCAGGTCCACCTGCAGCCCGTTGCCGAGCATGACGCTCGAACGCGTCTTGCCGTTCGCGAGCACGCGCGCGACTTCACCGTAGCCGACGAACGCATCGGCCACCGTGGCCGGATCGCGGGCCGTCACGAGGATGTCGAGATCGCCGACCGTCTCGCGGCTGCGGCGAAAGCTGCCGGCCGGCACCGCTTCGCCGACGCCGGCCACTTTGCGCAGACGCTCGAGCAACGGCATCAGCGATTGCGCGGCATCCGGCAGCAGGAAGCGTTGCGGCTCGCGCTTCAGGCGATCGTCGATCGCGTCGAGCAGATGGGCTTCGGTCTTCGCGCCGAAACCCGGCAGCGCACGGATGTGCCCACTCTTCGCTTCGGCGCGCAGCTGCTCGAGCGAGTCGACGTGCAGTGCGTCATGCAACGCCTTGACGCGTTTCGCGCCGAGCCCCGGCACGTCGAGCAGTTCGACGATCGCGCCCGGCAGCGCATGGCGCAGCGTTTGCTGCAGTTCGCAGGTGCCGGTCGACGCGATCTCGCGCAGCTTCGCCGCGAGATCGGCACCGATCGATGGAATCCGGCCGAGATCGCCGCCGCTCGCGATGATCGCGGGAATGTCGCGCCCGTAGTCGGCAATCGTGCGGGCCGCGTTGCGATAGGCGCGCACCCTGAATGGATTGGCGCCCTGGATCTCGAGCATGTCGGCGATTTCGGCGAAGACGGCCGCACACTCGGCATTGTGGATCGGCATGGTCGGCGTGGCTCCCTTCCACGTGGATGGCGCCGTGCGCCGGCGCGCCGGCCTCTGCCCGCCCGGCGCCGCATGTCGACGACGGCGGGCGCCCGTTGGTCATCCTGCACCGATTGCCCGTGTCATGTCGCGCGGGACATGCGGCTTGCGCGGCGCCTGCGCCGATACCTCAGAGCGATGCGCGCGGTGTCGTCGCGTAGCGGCGCTCGTACAGGGACTGGCAATGCGTGCAACGCTCGGCAGTCGGGCGTGCGAGCAGCCGCTCGTAGCCGACCGGCGCATTGCAATCGATGCATTCGCCGTAGCTGCCGTCGCGCATGTGCTGCTGCGCGCGCCCGATCGCACGCAACTCGGCCAGCTTCATCCCGATCAGCGCGTGATCCATGTCGACGAACAGATCGGCGTTCGCCTCGTCACCCTCGTCCGGCGCCGCGCCGGCGAGCTCCGCGTAGGACTCCGACGCGCGCTGGTCCTCGCTCGTGCGGATATCCGCCCGCAACGCCTGCTCGCTCTCGGTCAGCCGCTGCTGCAGCGTCCGCCGTTGTTCTTGATCGAGCGCCATCGCCGTCTCTCCTTTTCCGGGTTCCGCGCAACGAGCATACGGCGCGCGGTTGTCGCGCCGGTGCGCGGCGGGCCGGAACGCCCCGGCTCGCCGCGCCCGGATGCACGCCCGGCCGCACGAAGCGCCGGACGCCTTCGACGCAGCATAAACCCAATGCACACGCATGTGTTGACCGGCGTCAGCGCCCACCTCGTGCGCGCGAAAACGGGGGACCGACGCGATAATCCCGCATACCCGCATTCGTCTGACGCAGCCGCCGTTGAGGTCGATCAATCCCCTGTAAAAAGTTGCGACATAGATTGAAAACATGCGCGGCGAATCCGCTGCTTTGAGGGAGAACGTCATGTTGTTCGGCGTCGTCATCTGGGTGGCCCTTGCGGCCCTGTTCCCGACGATGGTCGTGCCGACGATCCAGCACGCCATCCAGCCGTCGAGTGCGCAAGCCGCGCCCGACGCCAGCCCCGCCGCCACGCCCGCTGCGTTGCCGGCGGCCGCTCAGCCGCCGTCGGACGGTTGACACGCGGTTTCAGGTGCGCCGTTGCGTGGCGCATCGCATCGACGACGAAAACGCCGCACAGAATACTTCGCAATCCTCTTCGTCAGAAGGCATTGCGCCCGACGAAGCCACGCACGACCGTCATCAGGATGATCTTCATGTCGAACCAGAAGCTCCAGTTCTGCATGTAGAACAGATCGAACTTCACGCGCGCGGCCATCGCCTCGACCTTGCGCGTCTCGCCGCGATAGCCGTTTACCTGCGCCCATCCCGTGATCCCCGGCCGTACGCGATAGCGATACATGTAGCAGTCGACCAGTTGCCGGTAGAAGTCGTCGTGTTCGATCGCATGCGGACGCGGACCCACCACCGACATCTGGCCGAACAACACGTTGAAGAACTGCGGCAGCTCGTCGAGCGACGTGCGCCGCAGAAACGCACCGACAGGCGTGATGCGCGCATCGTTGCGCGAGGCCTGCCGCACGACACCGGGCTGTGCGCGATGCACGCGCATCGTCCTGAACTTGAGGATGTGAAACTCGCGGCCGTCGGCACCCTTGCGGCGCTGTCTGAACAAGACGGGCCCCGGCGACGACAGCTTCACCGCGATCGCCAGCACCGCAAGCAGCGGCAGCAGCGGGATCAGCACGGCGACCGCGAACAGCCGGTCGAACGCGAACTTCGCCCACAGTTCCGGCGCGGAACGCGGCGTAGTCGCGAGGTTGATTGCCGGCATGCCGAGTACATCGGTCGCAGATCGCTCGACGACCGCCATCTGCCGCACGTCCGGCAACAGTCTCAACTCGACAAACTCGTCGCGCAGTTCGCGCACGATGCGCTGAATGCGCGACTCGTGCGACATCGGCAGCGTGAGCCACACTTCGTCGATCTCGCCGCCGCGGATCATGCGCCGAAGTGCGACCCAGTCGCCGATCACCGGCACGCCGCCGATCCCGGCGGTGGCTGCAGCGGCCGGCGCGTCGTCGTCGAACACGCAGGCCGCCGCGAATGGGCCGGTCGGCTCGAGCTGCATGCGCTCGATCGCCACCCGTCCGTAAGCGGTCGCGCCTACGATCGCGACCCGCCGCTGCCGTGTGCGCGGATCGCCGCGCTTCATCGCCAGCGCGCACAGTGCCAGCCTGCCGAGCAGCAGTGCCGCGTCGCCGGACAGCACCGTCCGCGCAATCCAGCGCGTCGTGACCGTGCCGCCGCGGTTCATGATCCACATCGTGCCGGCCACCGTCAGCGTGCCCGCGCACACGACGGCCACCACCGTGCGCGTCAGCACGGTTCCGCTGTCATGCGACGACGCCCCGCGCGACACGCGCACACTGCGCGGCAACAACGCGACCGTCAGCGCGCACAGCAATGCAATCGCGCCGCGCTGCGCATCCGACAGATCGCGCCACGCGAGCCCCATCGCAACCTGCGCGGCGAGCGCGCCTGCCAGCACGAGCGCGGCATCGGCCGCGGCGATCGCGGCGCGCCGCATCGTATTCGTTCCACCCGCCGTCGCGTGCATCGTCACGCACCATGCACCGGGAATCCGCCGTGCACGTCGTGCATGCGCGGTCGCACCGGCATCGATCGCGCGCCGTTCCGCGTGCCGAGCAGCCGGCGATAGTCCGCACGAATCAGCTCGTAGCATTCGCACGCCTGGCGCTCGAGGCCGTCGCGGTCGAGCACCGTGATGCGGCCGCGACGCTGACGGATCAGTCCGGCTTCCTGCAGGTGGCCGGCTGCTTCCGTCACGCCTTCGCGACGCACGCCGAGCATGTTCGCGATCGTCTGCTGCGTGACGGCCAGTTCGTCGCCGTCGATCCGGTCATGCGCGAGCAGCAGCCAGCGGCTCAACTGCTCGCTGACCGAGTGATGCCGGTTGCACAACGCGCTGCGCGAGATCTGCGCCATCGTCGCCTGGCAGTAGTTCAGCAGCAGCCGATACGTCGCCGGGGAACGCTCGAATTCCGAGCGCATCACGCAGGTCGGCACGCGATAGGCCATGCCGCCGATACGGACTTCGACGCGGTTCGATATCGCGGTACCGCCGACGAGCGTCGCCAGACCGACCACGCCTTCGCGGCCGACCACGGCGACCTCGACCATCGCACCGTCCTCCATCAGGTGCTGCACCGACATCATGGCGGTCGTCGGGAAATGCAGGTGGCGCATCGGCTCCCCGACACGGTCGAGCATGCCGGCCTTGATTCTGACCAGTTCGAGGTGCGGTGCGATGGCACGGATGCTGTCCTCCGGGAGGGCATCGAGGATGGCGTTCGCCGAGTAGCTCGAGTGAAGATGAAGCATGTCTGTATCCCATTTTGTCGTCCGCGCCGCATGCAGCCGCGTCAGCGGAACTCGTTATCGCGATGCGCGTCCCGACGGCGACGCGGGTTGCGGCCCACAACCCTCCTTCCAATCGACCGTCAGCTTCACGCCGCCGGATCGAATCGGCAGTCCCGTTTCGATGCGCCCATCTCAATAAGCGATTTACGTGCCAATACCCGCCTCATCCTTAATATATAAATGACCCGCGATTTTGCACCCCCGAATTGCCGACTGAAAACCGCAAAAAGCGTCTCATTTTCGGACACCCTCTGCCGCAGCGGACACCGCCGGCGATTCGACTGATCAATGGCCACCGAGTATGCGGCGGCTCCGACAGCCGGGCCACGAAGCTTATCGTTCAACTACTTACGGCCCGTTTTCAATTGTTTCCGTGATGTCCCGCGCGTCACCCGAGCGGCGCACGACACCTCGAATGATCGTTTGAAACTGTCTCAAATATGAATCGGCATATTAATTTACGACTCTGTAAGCAAACGCACACAACCACCGTAACACCATGATTCAATTGACCAATTTACGACAGAAATCCAAATTGTCAAATAATGTTCAATGCATTCTTAATGTTTTACCTGTACGATATGCATCGACTCCCGATTGATTCCAGATCATCATCGAATTCCCGACTTAACCGTCTATCCATATCACGGCGATTAACTCGCGAAAACATGATCTTCAAATCCATATAACGTTTTCATTTATCCCAAATCGTCAAACTTTGTGAAGTTACGCAGTGCGCAATTTATCGAATTCAATTGCGTGCTAGCCTTTTCCCGCCATCGGCATTCGAATTCCGACGAACTCAAATCCGCACGCGCGTGCTAAATCCCCATGGATGCCGCCGCGCGACGTGCGACCGCCCCCTACGAGGATGCGCCGTGACCCACCAGGCCAATGACGCCGTCGCCCACGCGAGCGGCATGATCGAGCTCTCCCACAGCTTCGACGCCAACCGGTTCCTCGCGGCCCTCGACCGCGAGGAACGCGCCACGCTGATTGCCAATCTTCAGCTCGTTCACCTGAAATCGGGCCAGGTGCTGTGCGAACCCGGCGAAATGCTCACCGCGGTTTATCTGCCCGTCACGACGGCGATTTCGCTGCAGTACGTATCGTCCGGCGGCATGACGCTGGAAGTGGCCGAGATCGGCAGCGAGAGCGTCGTGTGCGACGACGTGATCGGCGGCAGCGGCCGGATGCCCTGCCGTGCCGTCGCATGCCGCGACGGCTTCGTCTACCGGCTGGACCGACGCGTCTTCGCCGCCGCGTTCGATGCGTCACCGGTGATTCGCCACCTGGTGTTCGTCTGCGTGCGGCTGCTGATGGCCCAGGTATCGCAGATCACGTTCTGCAGCCGCCATCATGTGCTCAAACATCAGTTATGCAGATGGTTCCTGCTTGCCTACGACCGGTCGCGCAGCATCGAGATCCAGGTGACTCACAGCATGCTCGCGCAGATGCTCGGCGTGCGGCGCGAGACGGTCACGGACGCAGCCGGCGAGATCCAGAAACTCGGCCTGATCCGCCAGTACCGGAGCTCGATCGAGCTTGCCGACCTTGCGGGCCTCGAGAAAATGTCGTGCGGCTGCCGCGCGATCGTGCGCGACGAGATGAAGCGCATCCTGTCGGCCGACTCGAGCGTGACCGCTGCGGCACGCGCGTGATACGCACGTCGTTTCGGCGCACGCGTGCGATCCGAGTCAGCCGATTGTAGGGTGGCGAACAGAACGCCGTGCTTGCGAATGGTCTACTGATGCCGGACTGCCGGGGGGATGTCAGCGCGCTGCGCGCGTCCGCCCGTGCGGACGACACCACACACGCCGGAGCAGCACGTGAAAAACGAAATCAGAACCATCCTCAAGCACGTCGCCCACCTCGAAGCCGCGATCGATTCGATCGGTGACGGGGACGACCTCTACGAAGCGGGCCTCTCCTCGCTCGACACGATCCAGTTGATGCTCGCGATCGAGAAGCAGTTCAACATCGAGATTCCCGACGAGATGCTGAACCGCAATCTGTTCCGCAGCATCGACGCGCTCGCGGATACGATCGCGACCCTGCAACGCTCCGAGCATTCCGCATGAGCGCGCTGCTTCCCGAACTCGCGGCCGACGACGAAGCACGCCGGCTCGACGAGGCCGCGCATGCCGTTGCGCATATCGCCGCCCAGCATGCGGATGCGGTCGATCGCGACGCGCGCTGCCCCGTCGAAGCGATCGAGGCCATGCGCGCGCGCCGCCTGCTGAGCGCAATGGTCCCGGCCCGGCTCGGCGGTGCCGGCGCGTCGCTGGCCGACATCGCGTCGGCATGCTCGATCCTCGGGCAAGCGTGCGCATCGTCGGCGATGGTGTTCGCGATGCACCAGATCCAGGTCGCGTGCATCGTCAATCACGCTGCCGACCAGGGCTGGCACAAGCTGTTCCTGCAGCAGCTCGTGCGCCATCAGTGGCTGCTCGCGTCGGCGACATCCGAAGACGGCGTCGGCGGCAACCTGCGCGCGAGCCAGTGCGCGCTCGAGACCAACGGCGGCGCATTCCGGCTGCACAAATCCGCACCGACGATCTCGTACGGTGACTATGCCGACGGCATCCTCGCGACCGCGCGGCGCGACGCCGACGCGCCGGCGTCCGAACAGGTGCTCGTCACGCTGCTGCGCGACGGCTATACGCTCACGCGCCGCGGCGAATGGGACACGCTCGGCATGCGCGGAACGTGCAGCAACGGCTTCGTGCTTGACGCACAGGGCGCGACCGAACAATGCCTGCCCGTTCCGTTCGCGCAGATCGCCGAACAGACGATGGTGCCGGTTTCGCACATCCTGTGGGCGGCGGTGTGGATCGGCGTGGCCGGCGATGCGTTCCATCGCGCGCATCAGTTTTTCCGCGCGCAGGCGCGCCAGACCGACGGCGCGCCGTCGCCCGCGTCGCGGCGCATCGCCGAATCGCTTGCGCTGATGCAGGCGATGCAGGCCCGCGTCGACAACGTACTGCGCCTCTATGCCAGCGCGTCGCCCCGCTCGTGGTCGGCCGGCATGGCCTGGGCCGCCGAGATCAACACGCTGAAAACCTATGTGTCGTCGACCGCGCTCGAAGTCGCACAGCAGGCGATGATGATCTGCGGAATGGCCGGCTACAAGCACGGCACGCCGTTCAGCATCGGCCGCCACCTGCGCGACCTGCACGCGGCGCCGCTGATGATCAGCAACGACCGCATTGCCGCCAATACCGCGAGCCTGCTGCTCGCATTGCGTCCCGCGACGCTGGAGAAACATTCGTGAACGACCGCCTGTCCGTGCCCTCTGCCGCCACCCCGTCCGACGCACCGCTCGACCGCGCGGGCGTCAATCCGCTGCGCGACGCGCTGATCGATGCGGGCCTGCTCGTGTCGACCGGCATCCAGGGCCTGTTCGGCCGCAGCGAACGGTTCGAGCGCGTCGTCGAAGCGCTCGACGCCTTCGTCACGCGCCTCGGCGCCGACCAACAGGCCGAAGTGCTGCGCTTCCCGCCGGCGATGAGCCGCACCGAGTTCGAGCGCAGCGAATACATGAAGAGCTTCCCGCAGCTCGCGGGCACCGTGCATGCGTTCTGCGGCGACGAGCAGCGCCACCAGCGCGTGCTGCAGTGCCTCGACCGCGGCGAGGACTGGACCGAAAGCCAGAAGCCGACTTACGTCGTGCTGACGCCGGCCGCCTGCTACCCGGTCTATCCGGTCGTCGTGCGAGCGGGTGCGCTGCCCGACGACGGCCGCATCGTCGACGTGTTCTCGTATTGCTTTCGCCACGAGCCGTCGCTCGACCCGACCCGCATGCAGCTGTTCCGGATGCGTGAATACGTGCGGATCGGCACGCCCGAGCAGATCGTCGCGTTCCGCGCGACGTGGATGGAGCGCGGCACGCGGATGATCGAGGCGCTGCGCCTGCCGAACGCGATCGATCTCGCGAACGATCCGTTCTTCGGGCGCGGCGGCAAGATCGTCGCGAACAGCCAGCGCGAGCAGAACCTGAAGTTCGAGCTTCTGATCCCCATCGAGCACGACGATCGCCAAACCGCGTGCCTGAGCTTCAACTACCACATGGATCACTTCGGATTGCTGTGGGACATCCGCACCGCGACGGGCGACGTCGCGCACACGGGCTGTGTCGGCTTCGGCCTCGAGCGGCTGACGCTCGCGCTGTTCCGTCATCACGGTTTCGACATCAACGCATGGCCGGCCGACGTTCGCGACGTGCTGTGGGGTACGCGATGAAATTCGTGTCCCGCGACGGCGAGGACGCGTCGTTCGAGGACGTGCGCCATCGCGCACGCCACTACCGGCCGCACCCGCTGCACAGTCAGGAGATGGTCTGGAAGCAGACCAACTGCTACGTCGACATGTGGCTCGAGGTGCTCCGCTGGTGGGGCCTCAATCCGTACGCGGCACTGCCGTTTACGATCGCGCTCGATTTCGAGGGCGACCAGTTCACGTTCTTCAAGTTTCCGCACGACGAACTGGAGCGGCTTTACGGAATCGTCGTGCAAGAGCATTCGATCTACGAGCCGCTCGACCAGCACGTCGAGACGCAGGTCGCGCGCGGTCACCTGATGATCGTCGAGGTCGACGCGTGGTTCCTGCCGGACACGCGCGGCAGCAGCTACCGCGCGCAGCATACGAAGACGACGATCGGCATCGACTCGATCGATCGCACGCACCGCCAGATCGGCTACTTCCACAACAGCGGCTATTACGTGGCCGAGGATGTGGACTACGACGGCCTCGTCGGCGGCGGTTCGCCGATGCCGCTGCCGCCGTACGTCGAGTGCGCGAAGCGGCGTTTCGCGCCGCTCGACGAGCGCGCGCTGTGCGAAGCCTCGCTCGCGGCGCTGCAGCGCCATCTGCGCCGCCTGCCGGTCGTCAATCCGGTCGCGGCGTTCCGGCGCCAGTTGCAGATCGATGCGAAGTCGCTCGCCGATTCGCCGCTCGAACGGTTCCACGCGTACTCGTTCAATTCGGTGCGGCAACTCGGTGCAAACTTCGAACTGTTCGGCCATTACGCGCGCTGGCTGCAGGCAAGCGGCTGCGTCGGACCGTTCGCCGAGATTCGCACCGCCTGCGACCGCATCGCGTCCGAGGCGATGGTGCTGGAGTTCCGGCTGGCGCGGGCCTGCGCGCGCGGCAAGGAAGAGCGCGGCGACGCGACGCTCGAAGCGATCGAAGCGGCATACGCCGACCTGATCGACTGCGCGCGGCAGATCACCCCGCCGCTTCAGCGCGCGGTGCCCGTTCGCGTCGACGCGGCCTCCGTGCCGTCGATGCGGTGAGACGCGCGCCCGCCGCGCTCGCGTGGTCGATGCTCGCCACGGCAGCGGGCGCCACGCGCGGGCCGCTCGATCTTCCCGCCGACGGCTGGATCGCCGCCCCCGTCCCCGGCACGGTCGCGCAAGCGCTCGTGCAGGCCGGACGCCCCGACGATACGGCGTCGCTCGACGAGCGCGACCACTGGTATCGCGTCGAGCTGCATGGGCACGGGCCACGCGTGCTGCGCTTTCATGGCCTCGCGACACTCGCCGAGGCCTGGCTCGACGACACGCCGATCCTGCGCTCTGCCAGCATGTTCGTCGCGCACGACGTGCTCGTGTCGCTCGATGGCACACACCGCCTGACCGTCTGCTTCCGCGCCCTCGCGCCGCACCTGCACGACGTGCGCGCACCGCGCCGTGCACGCTGGCGCACGCGACTGGCCGAACCGGCGACGCTGCGTACCGTTCGCACGTCGCTGCTCGGGCACATGCCCGGCTGGTTTCCGCGCTGTGTGCCGACCGGACCGTGGCGGCCCGTCGACGTGCTCGATCCGGCCGCCGGGCCCGTTCTCGTTCATTGCGACCTGCATGCGCGCATCGATGGCGACACCGGCTGGCTCGACGCGGAACTCGCGTTCGCCGGGCCGCTGCCCGATGCGTTCACGGCCCGGCTGTCGTGCGGCGAGCACCACGCGACGCTCGAGCGCAGCGGCGCCGACCGGCTGCACGCGACCGTCGCGGTGCCGAACGTGCGCCGCTGGTGGCCGCACACGCACGGCGAACCGGTGCTCTATGAAGTCGCATTGCACATCGGCGCCGATCGACGACCGCTCGGCTCGACGGGGTTTCGCACGATCGAGCAGGACGCGGGCGACGACGGCAAGGGGTTCGGCCTGCGCGTGAACGGCGTGCGCGTGTTCGCGCGCGGCGCCTGCTGGAGCAGCGCCGCACCGCTCGCGCTGCACGCCGACGACGCAACCTATGGCCGGCTGCTCGGACTCGCGCGCGACGCCGGCTTCAACATGATTCGCGTCGGCGGCACGATGGCGTATGAGGCCGACGCATTCCACGCGTGGTGCGATCGGCTCGGACTGCTGGTCTGGCAGGACTTCATGTTCGCGAATTTCGATTACGCGCTCGACGATCGCGCGTTCGCGGACGCCGTCGATCGCGAAGCCGAACAGTTCCTCACGCGCCACCGCGCATCGCCGTCGCTCGCGGTTCTGTGCGGCGGCAGCGAGATCGCGCAGCAGGCCGCGATGTCGGGGCTCGGGCCGAAGCAGCGCTTCCTTGAACTGACTGCCGAGCGCCTCGCCGGCCATGCGGCGGCGCGACGGCCCGACACGGTTTACGTCCCCGACTCGCCCGACGGCGGCGTGCTGCCGTTCATGCCGCGCGAACGTGTGTCGCACTACTACGGCGTCGGCGCGTACCTTCGCCCGCTCGACGACGCGCGTCGCGCCGACGTGCGCTTCGCAAGCGAATGCCTCGCGTTCGCGAACGTGCCGTGCGATGCGATGCTCGCAAGCCTCGGCTGGCCGGGCGTTCATGAGCCGCGCTGGAAAGCGGCCGTGCCGCGCGATCCCGGCACGTCGTGGGATTTCGACGATATTCGCGATCACTATCTGCAGACGTTGTACGACGTGGCGCCCGACCGCCTGCGGCGCGAGGACCCGTCGCGTTACTTCGAGCTGTCGCGCGCGGTGATCGCGGACCTGATGCGCGACACGTTCTCGGAATGGCGGCGCACCGGCTCACGCTGCGCGGGTGCGCTCGTCTGGCAGTTCCAGGACGTGATGGCGGGCGCCGGATGGGGCTTGCTCGATGCGACGCATCGGCCGAAATCGGCATGGTATGCGCTGCGCCAGGTACTTCAACCGGTGCAGGTCCTGCTCGTCGACGAAGGGCTGAACGGGCTCGACGTGCATGTGATCAACGAACGGCCGGCGCCGCTGTCGGCAGCGGTCGAGCTGGTCGCGCTGCGCGACGGCCGTACGCCGGTCGCGCGGGCCGGCGGGTCCCTCCGGATCGCCGCGCACGACACGGTGCGGCTCGAGTCGGCCGAATTGCTCGGCCGCTTTTTCGACTGGACCTATGCGTATCGCTTCGGCCCGTGCGAGCACGATACCGTCGTCGCGACGCTGCGTGCCGAGGACGGCACGCTGCTGTCGCAGGCCTTCTACTTTCCGTCCCGCACGCATCCGGCCGTGTTCGCCCGCCGCGAACCCGGCATCGAGGCATGCGTGTCGCGCACCGGCGACACGTGGCACGTCGACATCGATACGCGCCACGTCGCGCGTCACGTGCAGATCGACGCACCGGGCTTCGTGCCGCGCGACGACTGGTTCGATCTCGCGCCCGGCACGCCGGCACGCGTCGCGCTCGTGCCGCTGGATAACACCGGCGACCATCCGGCCGCCGGCGCGCCACCGACCGTCGAGATCCGTGCGGTCAACGCCGCGCGAACCGTGCGCGCCGCGTTGGCCGGCTGACGCGGGCGGGACCGCTCACACGGTCGCACGGCCGCGCCGCGCACGTCAGTCCGACGAGCCCGTGCCGCGCGGCCGCTCGATTCCGTACGCTTCCATCCAGCGATAGAGCGTGGCACGCGACACGCCGAGCTCGCGCGCGGAAGCGGCGACGCGTCCGCGCGTGCGCAGCAGCGCGGTTTCGATCGCTTCGCGTTCGATCGACTTGCGGATATCGGCAACGGACGGCGACGCCGCGTCGAGACAATATTCGAGCTCCAGATCCTGCGCGGTGATCAGGCGCCCTTCCGTCATCACGACCGCGCGCCGCACGCGGTTGATCAGCTCGCGGACATTGCCCGGCCAGTCG
Source organism: Burkholderia sp. BCC1640 (assembly GCF_902833125.1). Classification (NCBI taxonomy): domain Bacteria; kingdom Pseudomonadati; phylum Pseudomonadota; class Betaproteobacteria; order Burkholderiales; family Burkholderiaceae; genus Burkholderia; species Burkholderia sp. BCC1640. The sequence goes on from NZ_CADFEF010000002.1 coordinate 277,061, forward strand.
TGCTTGTAGAGCGCCGTGATCGCATCCGTGGAGAAGCCGCGCACGCGATGGCGCGCGTCGCCACGAAAGCGTTCCAGCATGTGATGCGCGAGCAGCTCGATATCCTTGCCGCGCGCACGCAGCGGCGGCTGATCGATGCGCATCACGCAAAGACGGTGGAACAAGTCCGCGCGGAAACGCCCTTCTTCCATCGCTTCGCGCAGGTCGACGTGCGTCGCGGAGACGATCCGCACGTCGACCGGCACCGGATCGCTGCCGCCGAGGCGATGAATCGCACGCTCCTGCAGGAAGCGCAGCAGGCTCGCCTGGCTCTCGTGCGGCAGGTCGCCGATTTCGTCGAGCAGCAGCGTGCCGCCGTTCGCGGCTTCGACGTAGCCGATCTTGCGTGCGTTCGCGCCGGTAAACGCGCCGCGCTCGTAGCCGAACAGTTCCGATTGCAGCAGGTGGGGCGGGATCGCACCGCAATTGACCGCGACGAACGGGCCGTTGCGCCGTTCGGAATGACGATGGATCGCGACGGCCGTCAGTTCCTTGCCGGTTCCTGTCTCGCCGAACACGAACACCGGTGCGTCGGTGCGCGCGAAGCGCCGCACCGTATCGAACAGCCGCAGCATCGCGCTGCAGGTGCCGACGATGCCGTGCTCCCGCGATTCGAGCGCTTCGCGATCCCGCGCGAACAGGCATTCCATTCCGTACGCGTGGCCGACCGTATCGGCGATTCGTTGGTGCGACGCGGGCAACGTGATGTAGTCGAAGCAATAGTCGCGCAACAGTGCGCGCACGTTCGGCGACGCGGTCTGACCGGTTTCGACGAGCGCGACCCATACGACATCGCGCATCGACGCGCAGGTCGACGCGATGCTGCCGATCGCGTCGGCGTGGCCGCCGCTCAGGTCGAGGATGCCGCAGGTGATTTCGCCGGAGGTGTCGCGCAATTCGTTTGCGTGCGCAACGACCGTCACTTTCCAGTCACGCCGGGCAAGTTCCTTGCGCAGCATGACGGACGGCGACCGGGTCCAGTAAATCAGAGGACGCTGCCCGGTAGTCCTCCCCCCGCCGGCGCTCTTATCGCGCGTTATTGGCATATTCATAACGAACCATCACTTTCTCCACTCCGCGAACCGTTCGCGTGCGCTGCGGACGGCGGTGCATGGCCGCCTGTCCGCGCTGCGTTTCCGCAGCTTTGGCGAAGATCGAAACTGCACACGGCGAGAGCCCCCGGAGGTCGAGCCGGATGTCATCCGGCCTCGTTGTCATCGAACTCGAAGGGAACGCACGGCCGCGGGAGCCGCGGCGTTCCGGCTTTCATGCGACGCGCCGTCAGGCGGAGCACGTCGGCAAACGGGAATTCCGTCCGCATTTGCGTCGCGTCGTACACGACAGTCGCGCCCGATGCTGAACCGGATGGCCGCCAACCCGCTTTCGGAATGGTGACCTCATTTCATCCGCTCCTGAATTTACACCCCGTATCGAGATGGCCTTGTTACCAAAAGCTAAACATCGATTCAGCCGATTACGGTGCCGCTCCGCCTGCGCGGCGCGCGTTTAGCGACTCAGATTTGATTATCTACGACCATTCCCGTCAATCAGTGGCAAATCCCACTTTTCTGCAAGATCGGCCCCTCCCATTGCCCGCGATTCTCGCCTGAATCGAACAAAAAGTCCGGACAGCATGTTTCGTCCGTCGGTAATCGCGCGTCGCGCGCGACGCAGCATGACGCATCGAATGCGGGCAAACCGGGCGTGTTCGTTACAACATCGTAACGAAGCGGCCGGCCGGACCATCCGCCTACTGCCGCGATGCAGCATGACCTCCATGCCTGTCGCACCCCCTGTCGCTGCCGACGTGCCGATGCGACAGGCACCGCGCTGGTGCAAGCCCGCATGCAGCCCGAAAAGGGCCGGGCAGCGCTAAATGGCAAGTATGCGCGTGTTGGCCGGCGCGGCGAAACGATCGCGGCCAGATGAAAGATGTGCGCACCGCGAGGAAACCGGCGATGCGATGGACGTTGGCTTGCGAGCGACAGCCGATCGCGAGGCGCGACCTGCCTGCCGTGAACGATCGCAATCTTCAAGTACGGCCCCGGTTCTTCAATCGCGTTCGATGCGGACGACCTCCCTGCGAATTTCGCAGCGGGCGTCGCGACGATTCAATTATGGGAAAGCCGCCATACGGCCACCGTGTGCTACCGCACATTGCCCCGTTCGCGGCACGCGGTCCGTGTCGCGCAGCCGGCATCGGCCGCGCGAAACAGGAATAACGGGAGCGTGAGTGCGCTTTCGAACAGACCGCCGCACGCCGCATCCGCATCATGAATATCGTCCGGCCGCACGGAACGAAGGCGTTCATGCGGCCCGGCGTGCTGAAGGCTTCACACGAGGACCGCATCATGGAATGGCATTGTTGTGAATTCGAACATCTGAGCCCGATCGATCTCTACGCAATCCTGCGTTCGCGAAACGCGGTGCTGGTGGTCGAGGACGCGCACACGCATCTCGACATCGACGGCAAGGATGCGCACGCATTGCACGTGTTCGCGTGCATGCACAGGGGCGACACGACGGAAGTCGTCGCCTACGCGCGCGTCCTCCCCGGCGACGACGCCGATCCGGACGTTGTGATCGACAAGGTGCTGACAAGCGAGGCATGTCGCGACGACCGCACCCTCGAACAACTGATGCAGCGCGCGCTCACGGCCGCGCAAGCCGCATGGCCCGACGTGGCTGTGCGCACGCACGTGCCCGCTCAGCGTCAGTCCTTCTACAAGCGTTTCGGATTCCGCAAGGCCTACGGCCCCTATCTCGAACAGGGCGCGCCGTTCGTCGGTCTCGTCCGGCCGGCAGACCGCGCCGCCGGCGCGCTGCGTCAGCTCCTGTCACGGGCCATCTCCGCGCCGCGATCGCGAAACGAGGACGCGCGCGTCGACGGCCGCGCGCACAACCGGCTGCCCGCCGATACCGGAGCCAATCGATGAGCGCCACCCTTCGCCCGGTTCCCGACCCGGAGCTGCCCTGCATCCTGCCCGTCATTCTCGCCGGCGGTTCGGGCACGCGCCTCTGGCCGTTGTCGCGAGAGCAGTATCCGAAGCAGTTGATCGAGCTGACCTCGAACGAATCGCCGCTGTCGTCGACCGCGCGCCGCCTGAACGGCATCGCGAACGCGGCACTCGGCGACACGCTGCTGCTCGTATGCGGCGAACAGCATCGCATCATGAGCGCCGCTCAGGTGGTCGGGCGCGCGGCGCCTCCCCGTATCCTGCTCGAACCGGCCGCGCGCAATACGGCACCCGCGCTGACGCTCGCGGCGCTCGACGCCAGTGCGCTTGCGGACGATCCCATCCTCGTCGTCATGCCGGCCGATCACGTGATCGGCGACGTCGCCGCATTCCAGGAAGCGATCGGACGCGCGGCGCGCTACGCGCAGGAAGGCGCGATCGTCACCCTCGGCGTGCTGCCGCGCCGCGCGGAAACCGGCTACGGGTACATCCAGGTCGGCGAACCGCGCGCCGGTCGCCTCGGCGGACAAGGCGGCTATGCAATCGGGCGGTTCGTCGAGAAACCGAACGCCGCACTCGCCGAACGCTACCTGCATTCGGGCGATTATTGGTGGAACAGCGGGATTTTCATCACGCGCGCATCGATCTGGCTGAAGGCCATCGGCGCGCTCGCACCCGACATCCATGCGGCCTGCGACGCGGCATGGGGCGCGGGCACCGCCGAGGATCCATTCTTCCGCATCGACGCGGCGGCTTTCGACGCGTGTCCGTCCGACTCGATCGACTACGCGGTCATGGAACGTCTCGCGGAGAGCCCCGAACTTGGCATCGAAGGCATCGTGGTCCCGCTTTCCGCAGGCTGGTCGGACGTCGGCACCTGGGATGCGATCTGGGAAATCATGCCGAAGGACGATCACGGCAACGTCGCGCGTGGCCCGATCGTGTTCGAGGACACTCAGGACAGTCTCGTGCGCTCGGAAGGCCGCCTGATCGCGTGCGTCGGGATGAAGGACGTCGTCGTGATCGAGACACCCGATGCGGTGCTGGTCGCGAACAAGCACGACGTCCAGCGCGTGAAGAACATCGTCACGCGCCTGAAGACCGAGCAGCGCCCGCAGGCAAGCGAACACCGCAAGGTGCAGCGGCCGTGGGGACACTACGATTCGATCGATCTCGGCGAGCGGTTCCAGGTGAAGCGGATCGTCGTCGAGCCCGGCAAGCGGCTGTCGCTGCAGATGCACTATCACCGTGCCGAGCACTGGATCGTCGTGCGCGGCACCGCGAAGGTCACGCGCGGCGACGAGACCTTTCTGCTCAGCGAGAACGAATCGACCTACATCGCCGTCGGCGAGGTTCACCGTCTCGAGAATCCCGGCCGGATTCCGCTCGAGATCATCGAGGTGCAGTCGGGTGACTATCTCGGCGAAGACGATATCGTGCGGTTCGACGATCAATATGGACGGCCGGTCGCCGAGACCGCGCGGCAGCGACCGTCGCTCGCCTCGCGCGAACCGGACGAGGAAGCCACGGAACGCGACGTCATCCGGTAGGCGCATGCGAATCGCGGCGGCGCGCGCGACGATGACGGGCGCCGCCGCGCGAACAAGCGGCGGCGGACCGCTCACCGTATGTCGCTTCGGACCGGCGGCCCATGCGACGCATCATCAGTCGATTCCGCCTTGCGACCAGCGCGCCTGCCTGACGGACTCGCGCACGCGCGGCAACAACGACGCATCCGCGCCGACCGCGTCACCCGCCGCCAACGGCGATTGATGCCCGGCCGCACACGGCGTGCCCTTCGCCCGCCCTCCCGATGCCATCGCCGGCCGGCTGGTCGCGCAATCGTGCGCCGGGTCGATCCGGACCGGCATTCCGCCGATCTCCGATAATTTGTTGTCCGCAAGACGCACGCCCGACACGTTTCCCCACAGACGAATGCCGTCGAATCGCGCATGCGATACGCGGTTGCCGATCACGGTCACGCGCGACACCGAACCCGACCACGTGCTGACCTCGATTGCCGCCTGCTGTGTGATCGGGCGATGATCGGGCCGGCCCGCCGCGGTCTGGATATCCGCGATCGAGTTGCTCTCGATGCGGATGTCGGACGAGCCGGCGGTGCGGTTGCTGTCTTCCTGCGCGACGAGAATCCCCGAGCTCACCTCCACGTTGCGCACGATGTTGTTCGAGATGGTGACGTTCGCGCCGCCGACCACCGTGATGCCCCGGCCCCACGGATTGCCCTCCAGCGAGTTGCCGGTAATCAGCACGTTGCGCGTCAGCACGCCTTCCGCCTGGTAACTCACCACGGCGATCATGTCGTCGCCGGTGCCGCGCACGACGTTGCCTTGCACGAGCACGTTGTGTGAGCCGTGCGTCATGTGAATGCCGTCCGCCAGCGTCGACAGCACCTCGTTGCCGACGATCGCGACGTCCGCGCCGCCAAACACGAAAATGCCGGCGCCGGCGCCGCCGTCGATCACGTTGTCGAGCACCTGCACGCCGCGCCCCGTGACCTCGACCTTCGTCGATGCGGGCGTCGTGAGCCGAGTCGTGCCGGTTCCCGCGAGCCGAAAGCCGACGAGTGTCGTACCGTCGCCGCGCATCTCGATCGTCTGGTCGTCGGGGGTCGTCGCGATCAGCGTCGCGCCGTAGCCCGACAACACCACGTTCGGCTGCCGCACGACCAGCGAACGGCCGATCACGTACCGCCCCGGCGCGAATATCAGTTGCTGGCCCGGCTGCAATGCGTCCAGCGCACGTTGCAGCATGTCGGCCTGATCTGCACCGTCCGCGGCGGGACGCACGTATGCATCCGGTACGCTCGCATGAAGTGCGCCGGGTGCGGGCGTGCCGGATGCCGCCACGGCACTACCCGGCCACGCCAGCCCGACTGCAATGCACATGCCGGCGATCGCCGCGCATGCGAGGAACGGGCTTGGTGATCTACACATATCGAATCGACTCCCTCGAATGACTTCATGCGCGTCGGCTGGCGCAGCCGAACGCGGGATCCCAGCCGGATTGCCTGCCCGTGATACCGCCGAAGCGGGCGACGCGATATGTTCGATTAGATCATTCGAACCAGGCGCGTTTCGGTGCGTCAACAGACCAATGCATCCCTCCTGCGCGGCATGCGCTCACGTACCGTTGATCATTCGTCGCGCCTCCCGTGACGCGAATCGCCGAACGGTAGGCTCGCGAACCGAGTGCAGATCGGCGACGCGTATCATGGTCATCGTGCGACGCGACCGTGGTACGGCATCACCCAAAGACACCGGCCGCCGCCGATCCGGCGTCGTGGTCCCGACGGGGTCCCATGCGCGCCCCACCCGCATCGTCCGCTCTTCGCTCGTCCAGAACCCGTTCATGACCGACCTGACCATCGCAATCTGCAACTACAACCATGGCGCTTACTTGCGCGACGCGATCGATTCGGCGCTCGCACAGACCGCGCACGGTGTACGCGTGCTGGTCGTCGACGACGGTTCCACCGACGATTCGCGCGACATCATTCGCTCGTACGGCGAGCGGGTGACGGCGGTGTTTCAGGAAAATCGCGGTCAGGTCGCCGCATACAATCGCGCGCTCGAGCACGTCACGACGCGCTACGTCATCCTGCTCGACGCGGACGACCTGCTCTATGACGACGCCGCGGTCCGCGTGCTGGCCGCGTTCGCGTCCGGCGACTTCGTGAAGGTGCATTTCCGGCTCGACGTGATCGCGCGGGACGGTGCAGTGACCGGGGCGAGCGTGCCGCAGTCGGCCGTCGACTCCGATTGCGGCCGACTGTTGCGCGCGGGCTGGCTGTACCCGTCGCCGCCGGCATCCGGCAACGCGTATCGGGTCGATGCGCTCAAGCGCATCTTTCCGGTGCCCGTCACGCCGGACAACCTGCATGGCGCCGATTTCTACGCGATCTACGGTATCGCGTTGCTTGGCGCCGTGCACATGATCGATGCAACGCTCGGCGGCTATCGCGTGCATCAGCAGTCGGATACGCGGCCGGCCGAGGACACGCCGTCACTTGCCCTCACCAATTCGGAAGACGCCGCGACCGGCGCGCTGAAAGCCGAACGCCGTTGGTCGACGCTGCGCATGATCGCCGGCACGCGGCTGCACGAGACATTGCCGATCGCGCCGCTCGACTTCGCGATCGAGAAGGCGCGCTTCGCAAGCACGCTGTATCACGCGCCGCTCGTGAGGCGCTGGCGCTGGTTCCTGTGCGAATCCGGGCGCTACTGGCAAACCGTGCTGCGCAACCCGTTCTGGGGTCCTGCCAAGAAAGTGGCCGTCGCCGGACTTTCACTCGCATGCCTGCTGCCGTCGGCAACGCTCAGCAATCGCGCGATTCACTACATCTCCAACCCTCTCGCACGCGTGCGCAAGTCATCCGGGCATCGCGCCGACGCTCGATAGCAGCGTCGGGCCAGCGCATCCCGCGCCAAATCGCTCCTTCGGTAAGCCATCGCACCCAGTGGGCCGCGCATGCGCTGCACAATGATCCGGACCAGTGGATTCACGCGCGCTGACCGGATCTCGCCGTGTTCTCTCTCCAGTCGTCGTAGTCGAACACCGGCATCCGATGTTCGGAGAAATCTGGCCGACGCGTAGCGCGCGGCATGGATGCTTCGTGCCGGATCGTTTTCGGTGCTCTCCGGCAACGTCTACCCGATATTGCATCGGCTGAAATCACCCGGCCGCCTCGCCAGCTCACACATGCGACCGCGACTGCAGGATCCAATGGTCAAGACCACCATGCATTTATCAATCAGGAATGCATAGTTTAACGAACCGGACACCTAGACCGCACGATTTGCAGGCGACTCATCGTCACGATGGGCGATGAGTGTGCGATCGGATCGCCAGACCCAAAGATGACCAAAGAAAAGATCGTTCATATTGCCGAGGCATTTGGCGGCGGCGTGCTTTCGATGCTGACCCATCTCGCGAACCATGCGGCGGCATCCGGTGTCGACGTGACGGTGCTGCATTCGATCCGACCGGAAACTCCGGCCGATTTCTCGACGCTGTTCCTGCCCGACGTGAAGCTCGTATACGTCGAGATGGCGCGCGAGGTGAGCATCAAACAGGATCTGCGGAGCTTGCGTGCGCTGGTCCGGAACCTGCGCGACTGCAAGCCGACCGCGATTCATCTGCACTCGTCGAAGGCCGGCGTGCTGGGGCGAGTCGCCGCCCGGATCGCCGCCCCGGACGCAAGGGTCCTCTACTCGCCGCACGGACTCTCGTTCCTGCGCCGCGACGTATCGCGCATGAAGCAATACGCTTATCTGAGCTTCGAACGCATCGCGGCGCATATCGGCGGAACCATCGTCGCGTGCTCGGGCAGCGAACTCGCCGAGATCAGGGGAAAGGTTCGTGCGAAGTCGGCCGTCCTGGTGGAAAACGGTGTGAATGCGGCAGAGATTCCGCTGCGTCGAACGCGCGACGATCGCAAGGTCGTCATCGGGATGAGCGGTCGGGCGTCGTTCCAGAAGAATCACGAAGCATTCGTGCGTCTGGCCGACGCGCTGCACGGCGCGGACGTCGAGTTTCTCTGGATCGGCGGCGACGCCGCCGAAATTCCGGACCCCGGCCAGCGCCGCGCCGTCGTCTGCAGCGGCTGGGTAACCCGCGCACGCGCGCTCGCGCTGACGTCGGAACTGGACATCTATGTCCAGACTTCCCGCTGGGAAGGCATGCCGGTCGCGCTGATCGAAGCGCAGGTCGCCGGCATACCGGCCGTGGTGACGGACGTCGTGGGCAATCGCGACGTGGTGATTCACGGCGTGACCGGCTACGTCGCGTCCAACGCCGACGAGATGACCGCATATCTGAGCCTGCTCCGCGACGACCGGCAGCTTCGCGAGGAAATGGGTGCGGCTGCCCGGCAACGGGCGATTCAGCGATTTTCGATGAACGCGATCTTCCGTCAGTGGCACGCCCTATACGGACTCGACACCGACGAGCCGCGTGTCGACACGCGCGACTTCAAGCCGGTTGTTCCGGATCACGTCAAAGCCTGATTCCGAATTCGACATTCCCTTATCGACATGACCGCTTTCAAGAAATCGAAGCAACTCGTCTACAACGGCCGATTCACGACGCAGAAAACAACCGGCGTGCAACGCGTCGCGCGCGAACTGATCGCCGCACTGATCAAGTTTCAGCCGCAGGATCCGGTGACCGTGCTGGTGCCGCCGCAGCCGAGCGTCGAGGTAAGCGGCGCGAAGACGGTCAAGGTGGGGTTTTACAAGGGCGTGGTCTGGGAGCAGCTGGTTCTCCCGTTATTCGCGCGCCGCGGCCGCATCGTCAATCTCAGCAATTCGGCATCCATTTTCATCGGCAACCAGATCATCTACATGCACGACGCGGCGGTGTTCGACACGCCCGCGCATTTCTCCAGGGCGTTTCGCGCGTGGTACCGGATCATGTTCTGGATCCTCGCGCGAACCTCCGTTTGCGTGCTGACCAACTCCTGTTTCTCGCGGGATCGCCTCGCGCATCACTGCGGCGTTTCCGCGGAGAAGATCAGCGTCGTGCCGCTCGGCGCGGATCACCTCGACGCCCTGGAACCGGACACGAGCGTGCTCGACAAGCATGCGCTGACGCCGGACCGGTTCGTGCTCGCGGTCAGCAGCATGAATCCCACCAAGAACTTCGGCCGGCTGATCGCGGCGTTCCGGCAAATCAACGATCCGTCGGTCGATCTCGTCATCGTCGGCATGCAGAACGCCACCGTGTTCGGCAAGCAGGATCACCTCTCGGCAGCCGAGCCGAACATCAAGTACGTGGGCTACATCAGCGACGAGCAACTGAAGGCGCTGTACCAGAATGCGGCGTGCTTCCTTTACCCGTCGATCTACGAAGGCTTCGGCATACCGCCGCTCGAGGCGATGCGATACGGCTGTCCGGTGGTTGTCGGTAAATCGGCCGCACTGCCGGAAGTCTGCGCCGATGCGGCGTTGTACTGCGACCCGTATTCGCAGGACGACATTGCACAAAAGTTACGGAGCCTGCTCGATTCCGCCGAACTCAGGTCCGAGCTCAAACGCAAGGGAAGCCTGCACGCGGAGAAATATCGCTGGAGCCGAAGTGCCGAGATGATGAAGGAGATCTTCGAGTCGCTGTAGGTCGATCGCGGCGTGTCGTCATCGGGAAGCGATCGATCGACACGCCCTTCTCTCATGCGCCTCCCCGCGCCCCGATCGAGACTCGCAGTTTCATGTAGTCGCGCCGCCACCGGCCGGCATGCTCGGCAAATCGACGCAATTACGCGACGTTGACCGTGCTACCGGCCGCGGCCCGTCGATTTCCGAACAGGCGTTTGCCGAGATACGACCTGATCGGCTCCTCGACGAATTTCGCGAGGACGGCAGCGGAGACGATCGAAACGCACGCCGCAAGCATCGCCGTTCTGACGACGTGGATGTCGCCATGCGGTGCATACGCGAACACCAGCCTTCCGATCGGGTAATGCACACAATAGAGCGGGTAAGAGATCCAGCCGAGGAATGCACTGATACGGGCAATGACCCTGCCGCTCGGAGCCAGCATGGCACCCCGATAAACCAGCGCAGGCGCGACGAACCATAGCACGGCCAGCGCGTAAATCCCCTTGATCGACGTCGGAAACACGACAACCAGCAGGAAAGCGACAAACAGCATGTAATCGCTCTTGATGAGCCTGGCGACAAACCAGTGGGGCCTGGCCGAGAGACTGGCGTCGTGCATCTTCCCGATCGCCACTCCTAGCAGGAATCCGTAGCCGACTCTGAAGAACCCGCCGATGAAGTTATCGGCCGACCAACCCTGATTCAGGATGACGGTCAGTTTGTCGTTGTCGAGGCCTACGAGCCATCCATACACGACGAAAGCGCCGAGACATGCATACGCCAGTCGCAGCAGATTCCGCGCATTCGTCCTGATCGCCGCGATCAGGACGACACTCGCGAACAGCTCGAAGAACAGCGACCATGCAGGCGGATTGAGAGGAAACACTCCCGGGTCATCGACTGCCGGCAGGCCGTGACTTGCAGCGCCGACGAAGCCCGACACCAAGAAACGACCGAGATACGGAACGAGGAAATAGTTCTGGCCGGTGGCTGCCGCCAGGTTACCCAACGAAAACGCCGCCGACGCGTGGATACGCATGACGACGAGGCTCGCGAACCCGATCGTGAGCCCGATGCATATCATCGGATACAGGCGTATCACGCGTCGCTTCAGATACTCGCCCCACCACGACTCCTGACGCAATCTTTCGCCATAAGAGTGCGTCAGGATGAATCCACTCAGCATGAAAAAAACGTCCACCGAAAGATACGCGCTCTGCAGTATCGGAATCGGCAGATCCTGAAGGAAATGCATAAACATCACGCTGATTGCCGCAATACCGCGCAATCCGTCCAGAATTTCAAACTTCTGCTTGTGAGTAGCCATGAAAAGTAACGGCTCCGGGAAATATTGGTTTTGGGACCCGGCAATCTATAAAGCGGTCGCATGCCCCGTACCGCGCGACCCTTGCTGTTATCGCGACAACACTGGATCGATGTCCGCGGCGCGATTCCCGCGCGCGATGGCGCGCCTGCTTCCGTCTCCATTTGGTCCGGCGCCGGCGGCATCGGGTGCCGCGCGCGCCCGAGGCTTGGCGAACCGGTGAAATACGGCGATGAGCAGTACGACCGGAACGAAGTTCCGCCCGCTGAACAGGTTCGGGGTCCGCATGACTTCCATGACCGACACGAACAGCACCGCGTGTACGCAGCACCAGAAGCCGTTCCCGCTCCGCCAGCCCGCATAACTGCGGCCGACCGCCCAGCCGAGCACGAGCGCGTCGAACAAGCCGAACCAGCCCCACTCGTAGAAGTGAACGAAAATCCCTGACGGATTGTTGAACTCCGGATCGGCGTAGCCGTTCAGGAACAGGTTGATGCTGTCTCCCGAGTCGAGCCACGGCTGCAACGTCGCGCCGATGATCGGAAAACGCAGCAGCCAGTCGAACGTAAACATCGGGTGGCCCTGGTCCCAGCCCAGCACACTCAGTATTCCCGCGCCGTTGTTCAACGACGTCGAGTAGTACAGGCCGAGACGTTCGAGCGCGAAATCGAACAGGTTGTCGTAGATGTTGACGTAATAGGCTTCCCACGACCGGTTGTACTCGTTCGCGATGAACAGCCCGAACAGCAACGGGATCGCCGCATACGGGCCGAACGTCAACAACCGCGAATACCTGCCGCCGAGGCGGAATCGCACGACCATGAGCGCAAGCGGCATCACCATTTCGATCAGCGCGAGCCGCTCGGCGAAGATGAAGCTGCGCAGCAGTGTCAGCACCGCGAGCACGGCGAAGTAGATCTTGTAACGATTCAAGCCCTTTACCGGTGTCCTGAACACATAGAAATACAGGACAACATACGGTGCGGTCGCCTGCGTGAACGTGCTGAGGCCCGTGATGCGCCCTTTCAGATCGAGCATGTCGTATGCGTTCGCTTCACCGCGGACGAACGCGACCAGCAGTGCAGGATGCGTGACGATGCCGCTCAGTAACAAGGCGTAGCCGAACAGAGCAAGCGCGAACACGAAATCGAGCACGCGAGGCGACAGTTCGACCTCGGCTGGCGGCGGGCCGCGTCGCGTCCGCACTTCGGTCGTCGCAAGCCATGACGCCGCCATCACCACCATCAGGAACAGCGCGCCGACGAACGCGTAGTAGCCGTCGAAGTAGATCCGCGCAATCGACTTCTGGTCACCCAGCAGGCTGAGCGACAGCAATCCGTACAACGGCAGGATGAACATCAGCACGAGGCGCGCCGGATCCTCCCACCAATAGCCCGTATAACCGCCCACGCCACCGCGCACGCGCGCCATCCTGCGCATCGTCGCCGGGCGCTGTCGTGGCTCGCCCCGTGCGCCGCCTGCTCGCCGGTTCATGACACCCGTTCCACCCGTTGACGCGGCGCGATCACTCCGGCATATCCGGACGCGGCCTGATGCGTGTTCGTATCCGTATAGCCGTAGTCGTACCGTCCCGGCGCGCCCTTGTAATCGTTCAGGACCACACCGCGCACGTCGATATGCGCGTGTTCGAGCCGTCGCGCGCTTTCGTCGAGTTCGGCGAGCGTCGTCACGCCGCTGCGCGCGACGAGGAATACGGTTCCCGCGAGGCGGCCGAGCACCAGCGCATCGGCCACCGGCAGCAACGGCGGCCCGTCGATCACGACCATGTCGTAGCGCGATGCGACCTGCTCGATCAGTTCGGCGAGTGCCGGCTGCAGCAGCAGTTCGCCCGGATCGGGCACGACGCTGCCCATCGCGATGAAATCGAGACCCGGCACGACGCCGCGCTTGATCGCCTCGTCGAGCCTGTGGGTGCCTGCCACCACGTCCGACAGGCCCGGTGCGCGGCTATAGCGGAACCGCTCGTGCAGCGATCCCTTGCGCAGATCGGCATCGATCAACAGGACTCGTCGCTTCGCCGCGCCGACGAGCGATGCAATATTCGCGGCGACGAACGATTTGCCGACGCCCGTGGTCGGCCCTGAGATCAGCACGACGGGATTCGACGCGCCCGGCATCGACAGTTGCAGCGCCGCGCGGAAATTGCGCAGGCTTTCGAGCGCCGCGTCTTGCACGGCCACCGGCGGAACCGGCGCGCGCGCGCCGCGCCGTCCGGCCTTCGGACGCAATTCCGCTTGCGCCGCGGTCGGGCTGTGCGGCACGGTCGCGAACACGGGCAGCCCGGTCGTCCATTCGATTTCCTCGGCATCGCCGATCGTGCCGACAATGCGCTGCCGGACGATCACGATCGCCGCGCCTGCCAGCAGGCCCACCATCAACAGGGCGATCACGGCGACCCCGCGATGCGGACCGATCGGCTGCTCGGCGACCTTCGCCGTATCGACGATCCGCACGGTGCCGGTCTTGCTGGCCCGCGCGAGGATCATCTGCTGACGCGTATTGAGCAGGTTCGTGTACAGCGCAGTGTCGACGGCCACATCGCGCTGCAGCTGCAGCACGCCCTGCTCGACGGTAGGCAGTTGCTGAATCTGCTTGCGTGTCGTCTCGAGCGAACGCTGCGCGTCGGAGAGCTGGGCATCGACGGCCACCACGGCCGGATGCTTCGGCATGAAGCGCGTCAGCAATTCCTCGCGCCGCTGCTGCAGCGTCTGCACGCGCGTCTCGATATCGACCGACTGCTGGCGCAACGCCAGCGCCTCGTCGCTCGTATTGACCGTCCCGTGCGAGGCCCGGAATGCATTGAAGCGGCTTTCCGCCTTTTCGAGCTGCGCCTTGAGCTGCGGCAACTGGGCGTCCATGAAGCGGATCAGCTTGTCGGCCGCCTCGGACTTGCGCTGCGTGTTCTGCGCCAGGTACGCGTCGCCGATCGCGTTCAGCACACGGCTGTCGTGTACGGGATCGGTCCCGTCGAGCGTCACGCCGACCATGTTCGACTGCTTGCCGCGCTCCGAGATCAGCGCGTTCTTCTGCAGCCAGGCCGTCGCCTCCTCGTCGCTGTAGCGCGTCAGGTCGAAGCGTGCGCCGGGCTTGCCGGCCACGCCGCGCACGAAGATGTCGAGCGGCCCCTGCGGCGTCTCGACATGCAGCGGCTGCCCGATGCGCCCCTGCCATGCCGGGCCGCTTCGGCCGAACCAGCCGGTACGCTGCAGCGTGTAGACGCCGTCGTCGCCGACGGTCAGTGCGAACCGCTTGCCGAGCAGGCGCTTGGGCACGTCGAAGGTCGGCACGTCGATGCGCTCGGTGCCGTACACATAGCCGCCCGGCAACGGCGACGACACGCCGTCTGCCGCGTTCACGAGCCGCCAGCCGATCAGCGGCAGGTAGTGCGGCCGTGCGTCGACGGCCAGATTGGTGCTGTCGATCGCGCGATCGAGCACCGCGCGGGATTTCAGCACTTCGATCTCGGTCGACGCGTCCGTCTTCAGGTCGAACACCGACGACGGATCGCCTGTGGGCGACGTCGATTTCGAGTCGGTCGGGCTTTGCTCGACCTGGAACAGGATGTCGGTCCGGTAGACGGGGGCCGCACACAGCGCATACACGGCGCCGATGAGCGCGCCCGCGAGCGCCGTGCAAAGGATCAGGCGCCGGCCGCCGTACAGCATGCTCCAGTAGCGGCGCACCGGATAGGACGGCCGCAGGGCGGGCCCGCCGTGCGGGTCGGGCAGGGTCGAAGAAGTCATACGGCATCAGTCCCGTAGGCGCGACGCGCGGTCGCGATGACGAAATGGGTCACGAGGGTCACGGCGAAATCGCCTTGGCCGTCAGCGCGCCCTGCGCGGACGACGGAATCAACAGGTTGACGACGCGGCTCCAGCGCACCAGCGACGACGCATCGACGAACACGACGTCGCGACGCTCGAGCGGAAACTGGTCGGCCAGCGCGAACGACGCGGGCGAGCTGCCGTCGAGGTGGTACACCCGCGGACGGTTGTCCGGGCCACGACGCACGACGAACACCTGGCGCGCGTCCGACGTGTACTGGCTCGCGCCGCCCGTGTCGCCGAGCGCTTCGCCGAGGCTCATCCGGCCGTCGGTCAGCGTCAGCGTCGCGGGCCGCGACACCTCGCCGAGCACGAACACCTTCGCGTCGCTCGCCGCGCGCACACGCACGAGATCGCCGTCGCGCAGCAGGATGTTCGACGGGTTCACGCCCGCGGCGATCAGCGCGGGCAGGCTCACGTTCACGGTCCTGTCGCCGCGCGTGACCGAGACCTGCGAGCGGTCGGCCGTCGGCGTGAAGCCGCCCGCGCGGTCGATCGCTTCGGGCAGCGTCATCGGCATGTCGTTGACGATCTGCAGACCCGGCGTGCGCACCTCGCCATCGAGATAGACACGCTTGCTGCGATAGGTCTGCACGCGCAGCGCGATCTGCGGCTTGCGCACGTATTCGCCGAGCCGCTTCGTCAGCAGCGCGCGCGCCTGCGCCTCGGTCAACCCCGCCACGTGCACGAGGCCCGCGTACGCGAACTGCACGTTGCCGTTGGCGTCGACCGTGTAACCGGTCGCAACCGAACTGGCGCCGACACCGTCGCCGCTCCCCGTCGTCTGCGTCGTCGGCAGATTCAACTCGGGGTGATCCCACACGACGATGCCGAGCACGTCGCCGGGGCCGATCGCGTACGGCTTCGGCTTGCCGAACAGTTGACGGATTTCCGCGTCGACATCGGCCGGCCGGCCCGCGTGCTGCTGCGCGACGAATGCCGGCGTGATTTCGATCAGCTCCTCGCTCGACACGTTCTGCACGCCGTCGAGGCCGCCCGAGCCCGACGCATCGGCGCTCACGCGCGCGTTCGCGTCACGGTCGGCAGGCGCCCGGTACGTCATGCCCGGCGACAGCACGCATGCGCTCAGCGCGCACGCGGCCGCCACGATCGCCATACGCGACAGCCACGGTGCGCGACGGGTACCGCCCATGCATGGCCGCGGCGTCCCTGGCGTCGATTCGGGTTGCGTGGTGATTGACATCGTGCCCTTCCAAAACTGTGTGGTAACCCGCCGAACGCGGCGAATTCCGGCATTACGCTTGCCGGCGCGGCTCGCATCGCGGTGCCGCACCTCCCTCTACACCGCACGTCATTCCGTACGATTCGTCATGAACTGCTCTTCGTCGCTTTCGTCACTCGTCTGCATCGTCTCGGTCGGCTTTGCCTGCGCCGTCAATGCGCAGACGTTGCCCGCCGTCCCGGCCGACGCGCCGGCGCTCGCATCGTCGGCGGTGCTTTCGCCGGCACCGCTGCAACGTTCGGCGCAAGCCGCCGCGACAAACGACGCCGCCGATCCCGCGGCAACCGCCTCCGGGGTCGCGACGCCCGCCTTCGCGCGTCCCGCCGCCAGCGCCGCCGTCCAGCCCGACACGCGCGCCCGTGGCATGCTGCGCCGGCCGCTCGTGCCGGGGCGGCCGCATCGCTCGCACTTGGCCGTTGCACCCGCCGACGACGTATGGCGCAGCGACAGGTTGTACGAGTCGCCCTACGCGAAGTCGCCCTATGAGCAACCGGGTGTTCCGGACTGACGCATCCCGGCCGGTCATGTCGCGGCGTGACCGGCGATGCGCCGATACGGGATTGGACACCACGGCGAACGGCGCGTCTGTGAGGGACCCCACCGAACGCCGATCTTCATATGTAACGGGGATCGCACCCCAACGCGCACGACGCGGCACGCATCACGACCGGCCGACCGACACGCTCGCGTACGATCGCGCGGCCGCTTCGGGTATGGCCGGATCGGCGATGCGCGCGACCGGTCGGGCCGCGTCGCGGCCCAGCGCCTGCATGCATAGATCGATCACGATGTCCGTGCCGACCGCGCCGTACACCGCATGGTCGACCTGCGGCTCGAGGTGCAGACGCACGTGACGCGAGCGCCGGAACGCACACTCGATTGCACCGAAGTGACGCCGGACATCGTCGATGCCGGGATCGAGCGCGCCGTATACCAGCGTCGTCCATACGTCGCGCCGCGCAAGCTCGTGCATCACGCCGCGTGGCGTGCCGATGCCCGGCTTCCAGCCGACGCGCGCGGCGAGTTCCTTCACCGGCACGCTGACCCGCGCAATCGCATTCGCGGCCACGGCCCGCACGATGGGCCGCAGGTCGCGCCGTTCGCGCACGAGACGCTTCCACTTCTGCCAGTCGCGCACCGACAGCCAGTAGCCGCGCACCGAGTTGTTCCGCTGCTTCTGCACCACCTCGAGCGAGAGCCCGGCCGGCCACACGAAGCGGGCGAGATTGATCGCGATCACGCCGCCGAGCGACGGCGTCTTCACGGCCGCATGCAACGCGGCATAGGCGCCGGAACAAATGCCGGCCGCGGCGACCTCCGGGTGACCGAGCGCGCGCAGCCAGTCCGCGGCAGCGGCCACGTCGTCGCTCGACTGCGCCGAATACACGACGCCCGACTGATCGTCCAGCGCAGCGGGCCCGCTATCGCCGACGCCCTGCACGTCGATCCGCAACGTCGTCACGCCGGCGCGTGCCAGCGTGCGCGCGAGACGCACGCTGAAGCGCCCTTCGCCACTGCGCGGATTCGTCGACGTGTTCGCGATCACGACCGCCGGCCCCACCGGATTCGTCGGCCGCGTGTCGGCGGGACGGCATAGCACGCCGACCAGCCGGTCCGGACCGACCGCGACGACCTGCTCGGTCATGTCGTGCAAGTCGAGCGCGACGGCCGATTCGCCATTCCACGCCGGATTCGTTCGCGACGGTGCCTCGACGCCAGTCGCCATACCCGGCGCGCGTGCGACGATCCAGTTCGCGAGTGTGTCGATCGCCGCGAGCGGCAGGCGCGAGCGCGTGCCGTCCAGCATCGTCGTCGGCCATTCGCGGAACGGATCGCTCGCCACGTCCACGCCGCGCTCGAGCAACGCTTCACGCAATGCGGGCCCGTCGCCCTGATCGGGCTGGATCAGCAACATCGCGCCGGGCAACGTCGGCGCATCGCGCACGACGTCGCACAGATCGACCGCCTTCAGCGCGTCGACGAAATCGCCGGGAAAGCGGTGCCCCAGTACGTTCATGCACGGTTCGTCGCGATGCGCGACGCGGATGGCGGGCGACGTGGTATCGAGCCACTGGCGATGCACGAACGACAGCTCGCGCAGGTAGGCGCGGCCGCGCACCACGGGCGCCAGCGCCACCAGTGCGTCGACACGCGGCGCCGGGCGCGGGCCGAAACCCGCGGCGGCCAGCATCGCGAACAGCGCGCCCGCGCGGATCCCGACAAGCGTCAGCGCGGTGACACCGGCCTGATCGCGCAGCAGGTCGATCGCGTCGTGAATGCTGGCAATGCTCGCGGCATGTCGACCGGCATCGCGATCGTCGCCCGCCGAGTCGCCGGTGCACGGATAGCTGAATCGCAATACCGTGACGCCCTCGCGGGCCAGCCGCTCAGCGATCGCCCGCATGAGCTTGTGCGTCCATGAAGCTTCGTGACCCAGCGATTCGCACAGGATCACGCCTTGTGTCGTCTGTCCTTCGTGCAGCCACCCCACGCAGCTGCCGAACGTTATCGGCTTCAATCGGTACTCCTCGGATCGGTATTTGTTATCGGATGCGAACACGCGTTCCGGCGGCTCCACCGGAATCGGCCACTCCACGATCATGTGACTGCGCGACAACGCACGGCCTTCAGGCAACGGACCTTCGCCGCGCCCCTGCGCGACTCGTTCGACCTTCGCCATGCGTTGTCCCGGTCCCGCTGCGGCAGGTTGCCGGCCTGAGTCGTCGTCAAGCCTTTCCGCCGCGAACCCAAACAGTCGTTCGATTAGAGCACTCGGCCCGAACGTTCTTCGGTGCGCCAGCTTACAAATGCATTCATCACTGCAGCGATACAACGAGGCGCGCGCTGTCGCGATTCGCGCCGCACATGCGCACCGAATCCCCGAAAGGTAGGCTCGCGAACACTGCCGTCCCGCTCGGCCCGTATCATGACCGCCATACGATGTGGCCGTGTCCGGCATCGCCGGATGAAACCGGCGCCAGCCGGAACAGGCCGCGAACCCACGCAGCCGGGTCAGCGCCGACCGGCCGCGCGAGCGCACGGCGGCACGCGCGCCGCCGCCCAGCGACACCCACGGCGCCGACCAAGCGAATGTCAAACATCAAGAAGAATTTCCTGCTGCTGCTGACGCTGCAGATTTCGATGTATGCGGTGCCGCTGCTGATCGCACCGTTGCTCACGCATGCGCTGGGCCCGGAAGGCTACGGGCAGCTCGCGTTTTCGCTCGCGGTCATCGCGTATCTCACTAACTGCACGAGCTACAGCTTCGACCTGACCGCCACGCCGCGCATCGCGCTCGCCCGCGACGACCGCGCCGAACGCTCCCGCATCTTCTGGGCGACGCTGTATGCGCAGATCGGCATCGCGGTGATCTGTTTCGTCGTGCTGATCGGGCTGATCGTCCTCGTCGGCCGCTTCGGCGAGGACCGCGACCTGCTGCTGATCGGCTTCGGAATGGTGGCCGGCGTGGCGTTCACGCCAGGCTGGTATTTCCAGGGCATGGAGAAGTTGCGCGCGCTGAGCGTGATCCTGTTCGTCGGCCGCATCCTGAGCCTGCCCGCGATGTTCGCGCTCGTGCACAGCCCGGCGGACATCGATCGCGCGATGATCGTCAACGCCGCCGTCCCGACGCTGTCCGCGCTCGTGCTGGCCGTCTATCTGTATGCCCAGCGCGAAATCGACTTCGTTCGCGTCGGTTTCGCCGACATCGCCGAATCGCTGAAAGGCGGCTGGCAGGTGTTCCTCGCATCGACGTCGATCGCGTTCTATGCGTCGACCAACACCGTGCTGCTCGGCTTTGTGTCGGGCAACGTCGCGGCAGGCTATTTCGCCGCCGGCGACAAGCTGATTCGCGCGGCGCTCAGCATGCTCCAGCCGCTGAAGGCCGCCACCTATCCACGTATCAGTTATCTGATGCGGCATGCGCGAAACGACGCGTTTTCTTTCCTGCGCAAGCTGTTCGTCGTGCAGGTCGCGATGGTGCTCGGCATCTCGCTCGCGATCTTCTTCGGCGCGCCGCTCGCCGTGCGCATCCTGTACGGGCCTTCGTACGAACCCACGGTCCAGGTTCTGCGGTGGATGGCCTTCATTCCCTTCATGGCCGGGATGACTGACCTCTTCGGTGTGCAGACGATGCTGCCGCTCGGGATGAAGTCCGAATTCACGCGCGTGCTCATGTCATCGGGCATTCTGAACATCGTGCTCGTGCCGGTGCTCGCGAAGTACTTCGCCGAACTGGGCGCCGCCGCCGCCGTGCTGACGGCCGAGGCTGCCGTCGCCGCGGCGCTTGCAACCGTCGTCTATCGCGCTGGGATACCGCTGCCCGGCAGTCCCATCGCGCGACGCGGCTAGCGAGTCCGGACGGGCCGCCTCGATTTCGCCGAAGCGGCCGGATCCCCGCGGTGCCGCGTTCGATGCGCACGCAACGAGTGGCGTCGCACGGGCACACGCCTCTCCGCTTCCCCCTTCGAAACGCTCGCGCGCAGGTACTTCTTACCCTGCTGCATACGCACAATCAGGAACGCTTACTGCCTTTTCCCCACACCGCGCGACCATCTCGAAAAAAGATCATACGTATCGGTAGAAATACCGATACTGTAGTCAAACTACATTCGTACGATTGGTCGCTGCAGAGAATCGCTACATCCGATTCGGCAGCGTCGGACGGTCCGCGTCGCCGTCCGCGTTATTCGATCGGGCCCAACCGGCCGTAACGATTCCCCGCCAGGCCTGGCATGCCGACGCGCAATCACCCTGCATCGCCAGCCGAATGCGTCCGGTGCGAATCCACCGGGCGTGCGCAGCTCCAGACATCACTCGAACAACCGGCAATACGATCATGGAGAGCAACATGCGGGACACACTCTGGCCGGCCGCCGTGCTGGCAGCGACCCTCTGCACCACCGCTTACGCGGGCAACGCCGATTTCAATGCACCGGGCGACGCTGCCGACGCGTTCGCATCTTCCGCCGTGCAACGACGCGCCGACCTCCTCGTGCGCAAGATGACGCTCGACGAGAAACTTCAGTTTATCCATTCGCAATACGAAATGTCTAAGGTGCCGGGCGGCGGAGCCGGCTACATCCAGGGTGTGCCGCGGCTCGGCATTCCCGATCTCAACATGGTCGACTCGGCGACCGGTTCCGGCAGCACATCGCAGGCCAGTACGACGTTTCCCGCGACGATCGCCGTCGCCGCGAGCTGGGATCGCCGCCTGTCGTACGACTTCGGCAAGCAGGTCGCGATCCAGTTGCGCGCGCAAGGGTTCGGCATGGGCCTCGCCGGCGGCACCAATCTCGCTCGCGAACCGCGCGGCGGCCGCCTGTTCGAGTATCTCGGCGAGGATCCGTTGCTCGCCGGCGACCTGCTCGCGGAGCGCACACTCGCGACGCAGCGGCAGAAGGTCATCGCGACCATCAAGCACTATGCCGGCAACGAACAGGAGCATGGCCGGATGGGCGGCAACACGCAGATCGACGAGCGCACGCTGCGCGAGCTCTACCTGCTGCCGTTCGAGATCGCCGCGAAACGCGGGTAGCCTGGCAGCGTGATGTGCAGCTACAACCGCCTGAACGGCACGTATGCGTGCGAGAACAATCACCTGCTCAACGACGTGCTGAAGAACGAATGGGGCTTCCAGGGTCAGGTGCAATCCGACTGGGGCGCGACGCACAGCACGGCCGCCGCGATCAACGCCGGGCTCGACGAGGAAGAGGACGTCGGGCCGTCGGTCTACTTGACGCCGGCCGCCGTCAAGCAGGCGATCGCGAACGGCTCGGTGTCGACCGCGCGCCTCGACGACATGGTGCGCCGCAAGCTGGCCGTGATGATTCGCGTCGGCGTGATGGACGATCCGGCCAAGGGCGGCGGCACGATCGATTTCTCGGCGGCGAATCGGTTCGCACAGGGGGTCGCCGAGCAGTCGATCGTACTGCTGAAGAACGACGGAAACCAGTTGCCGCTGGCGGCCGCGGCATTGTCGCGTATCGCCGTGATCGGCGGCCACGCCGACGCGGCCGTGCTGTCGGGCGGCGGCTCGGGCAACACACGCGATCCGGTCACGGGTTCGTTCGCGGGCTGCGGCGGGCTGACGTTCGGGTCGTCGACGGGCTGCAGCTGGTGGCGCAATCCGTGGCTCAAGGTCGACGTGCCGATCGTCGCGGCGATCCGCGCGCTCGCGCCGGCGGCACAGGTCACGTTCGCGGGCAACAGCGATCAGCAGTCGCCGTTCCGCGCGTACACGCAGCAGGAAATCGACCAGGCCGCGGCACTCGCGGGCCGCTCGGATGTCGCGATCGTCGTGGTCGCGCAGCCGGCCGGCGAGGATTTCGGTGATCTGCAAAGCCTGAGCCTCGCGAATCCGTCGAACCAGGATGCACTCGTCGAAGCGGTCGCGCGTGCGAATCCGCATACGATCGTCGTCGTCCAGAGCGGCAATCCGGTGCTGATGCCGTGGAAGGACAACGTGTCGGCGATCGTCGAGGCGTGGTATCCCGGCGAAGGCGGCGGCAAGGCCATCGCGAACGTGCTGTTCGGCGCGGTCAATCCGTCCGGCAAGCTGCCCGTCACGTTCCCGGCGCGCGACCAGGATTCGCCGGCGTGGGGGCAAAACGGCGCGTTCGAGAACGATCCGGTCTATGCGGAGAAGCTGAACATGGGCTACCGCTGGTACGACGCGCGCAACATCAAGCCGATGTTCGAATTCGGCTACGGGCTGTCGTACACGCACTTCGCGTATTCGGGCCTGTCGGTGTCGCGGCAACGGGACGGTTCGCTGAGCGTCGCGTTTACCGTGCGCAACGACGGCCGCGTCGCCGGTGCGGAAACGCCGCAGGTCTATCTCGGCGTGCCGTACAAGGACGAACCGCCAAAGCGGCTGGTCGGCTGGGAAAAGATCCGGCTGAACCCGGGTGAAGCACGGCATGTACGCGTGACCGTCTCGCCGCGGATGCAGAGCGTGTGGGACACGTCACGCAACGGATGGAAGGTCGTGCCGGGCGGGACGGTGTATGTGGGCGCGTCGTCGCGCGATATCCGGCTGCAGGGGAGCTGATCGGACAGCCAGGCGGCCAGCGCGCCCCCGCCCGCTCGGCTGACAGGTGAAACGGGAAGCCCGGACGTCTCACGACGTCCGGGCTTCCCGTATCGCACATGCGGCTTAGGTGAATCAGCCGAGGCCGCCGGAACGGCAGAATTCGGCGAGCACGTCGAGGCCGCGCGCCGGTTCCCGCACAAACGGATTCGACTCGTCCCATGCGTAGCCGGCCAGGATCGAGCAGACCATGCGCTTCACGTCGGATGCCTTGTCTTCATGAAACACGATGTCTTGCAGCGTCCCTGAATACCAACGCTCGACGAAGGCGCGGAAGGTGTCGATGCCCTTGCGCAACGCGACGTCGTAATCGCGCGTCCAGTCGACGGTCTCACCGCGCAACTGCCGTTCGAGCACGGCAACCGCCAGATGCGCGGACCGCAGCGCGATCGTCACGCCCGACGAGAAGATCGGATCGAGAAATTCGCCCGCGTTACCGAGCAATGCATAGCCGCGGCCGTGCAGCGACTCGACATTCGACGCATAGCCTGAAATGCGACGCACCGGCATCACGAAGGGCTTGCTGCCGACCAGCCGCGACAGTGTCGGCTCGCTCTGCAGCAATTCGCGCAACAGCGATTCCTTCTGCGCTTCCGGCACGTCCAGAAATCCGGCATCGGCCACACACCCGACCGACGAACGTCCGTTCGTCAGCGGAATCATCCAGAACCACACATCGCGTCGCGCCGGATGGACAGCAATGCAGATCTTGTCTCGATCGGTCGATCCGGCAGGCAAGCCATCTTCGACGTGCGAAAAGATGGCCGCGCGTGTCGGCAGGCCGGTGGGCGCCTCGAGCCCCAGCAAGCGCGGCAACACACGACCGAACCCGCTCGCATCGAGTACGAACGACGCTTGAACGGAATATTCTTGGCCTGCCTCGTCGACGACGTCGAGCCGCGGCGTATCGCCGGGCTCGAAAGCGCGTACGGTATGGCCAAATCGCACGTCCGCGCCCTGTTCGGCCGCACACCGAATCAGCAGATCGTCGAACGTTGCGCGTTCAACCTGATACGCCGTTCCCCAGCCCTCGGAAAACTTCTCGCGGAAATCGAATGACGACATCCTGTCGCGATAAACGAAATACGCGCCGTTCTTGAACTGGAAGCCGGCCTCGACGACTGCCTGCAACATGCCCGCTTCTTCGAGATACCGCATGCTCTGGGGCAACAGGCTTTCCCCGATCGAAAAGCGCGGAAAATGCTGCCGTTCGAGCACCAGCACCGAGCGGCCAGCCTTGCGCAGCAGCGCGGCTGCGACTGCACCGGACGGCCCTGCCCCGATGATCGCGACGTCGATCGAATTCGATTTCATTTCACTCATGCTTGCCAATTCACTTCGATTGATTGGGTATCTTACGTTTCTCACGCCACGATTTGACGTTGCAAATTACAATAGGCGCTCAACAAATCCAAGATTCCGACGAGAGGCCCATGACGTCCTACCGCACGCACGCTCCCGCCTATGTTCCCGAAACCCGATTCGGCATCTGGTTTCTTCGCACGCATACCTGGGAACATCACGTGCTCAGGGTGGCCATCGACGATCTGAAGCGGCTTGTCGCGACGCCGCTGCCGACGGCGCCCGTCATCCTCGATGCGGGCTGCGGTCAGGGTAAATCGTTCCGCCTGCTGAGTGAAGCGTTCTCGCCCGGCAAGATCATCGGTATCGATTGCCACGATGACTCGCTCGAGCATGCGTCGGAAGAGGCGCATCGCTGCGCAACGCCCGTCGAACTGCATCACGCCGACTGCACGCAGATTCCGCTTGCCGATTCGAGCGTCGACATCGTGTTCTGCCATCAGACCTTTCACCATCTCGTCGATCAGGAACATGCACTGGCCGACTTTCGCCGTGTGCTGAAACCCGGCGGGCTGCTGCTGTTCGCCGAATCGACCGATGCGTACATCAAGTCATGGGTGATCCGTCTGCTGTTCCGTCACCCGATGCAGGTTCAGAAAAGCGCCGACGGCTACCTTGCGATGCTCCGCCACGCCGGGTTTGCGTTCGAACCGTGCAACGTGTCGTTTCCCTACCTGTGGTGGAGCCGCGCGAAAGACTTCGGCCTGCTCGAGCGCATCGGCCTGTATGCACCGAAGCCCGGCAAGCGCCGCGAGACGCTCGTCAACGTCGCTGCACGCAAACCTGCCTGAGCGAACAAGGCCGCCGTTTGGCGGCCCCTTCCCGACGCGTGGCGATTACGGCTTCAACGTCACGACCTCGCCGGTCAGTGCTGCCCCGGCCACGATCGCACCGGCACCGCACGTGAACTCGGTCGCGCTGGATCGCAACACGTTGCGGTAATTGCTCTTGATGCCGATGACGGCATTGCCGCCCTCCTTTCGCGCGCGCGCCTGAAGTTCGATCACGGCCGACAGGAATACATGCTGGCACGCGGCCTCATCGCTCTTGCCGACCGAATTGGTCTTCTTGTTGGTCGCGAACGAACCGTACGACTTGATGACACGCGGATGCGCCTGATCGCCGAAATAGAGCGCGATGCCATTGTCGAGCTTGCCTTCCTCGCTCTTCAATGCGCTTTCGATCGGATAATCGTTGATCGTGTCCCGTGCGTGTGCAACCGAGACCGCGAACATCGCGCCAAACAGCGCCAGTGCAATGCGATATTTCACGTGCGCTCCCGTTATTGCGCGTTCAGCTGCACGACGTCGCCCGACACGGCGATCGCACCGGCACTGCCGCTCACGCCGCACGTATATTCGCTCGTCGAATTTGAGCGCTTGTCATGGAAACGTGTCGTCACGTTGATGACCGCATTCCCGCCATGATTCTTCGCATAGACGCGCAGACGGTTCAGCGCTTCGGCCAACGCCTGGTCGCACGTCGGCTGTTCCGCTTGCGTCCCGCGCGACACACGGACCGATTCCGAACGCGGACCGATGCTGGTCTTGACGTCCGGGTGCGGCTGCGCACCGAAATAGATTGCGACGCCGCTCGTGTCCGATGCCGTCGCCGCTGCCGGCAGAGGCAGCGAACGGACCACGGTGCCGCACCCCGTCAGCAACGATGCCGCGACCAACATGCCGGCCAGATGTCGTTTGTGCTTCATTGTTATCGTCCTCTCAGCTCAGTAAGTTCACATCAATCGCCCTTCCAGGCGTCCAACAACACACTTGCGCAGCTGCCGCCGAATCCGAACGAAACCGACAGCGCCCGCTCGATTGTCCATTCGCGTGCGTCGCGAACGAGCGGCATGCCGGCGATTGCCGGGTCGGGCTCGTGGCCGACGGCCGTGCCCGCGACAAAACCGTCGCGCATCATCAGGATCGTATAGATCGCTTCATGCGCCCCGCTCGCGCCGAGCGGATGCCCCGTCATGCCTTTCGTCGACGAGAACGCCGGAACGTCGCCCCGAAATACGTCGATGAGCGCCTTCAGTTCCTCGATGTCTCCGAGCGGCGTCGATGGCGCGTGCGTATTGACGTAGTCCACACGCCGTCCGCCGCTGTCCAGCGCGCCGCGCATCGCCCGCGCGATCCCCGCCGCGTGAGGCGTCGCCATGCCGGCGCTGTCCGTGCATTGGCCGAACCCGGCGACCTCCGCGTAAATTCGCGCACCACGCGCACGCGCGTGCTCGAGCGATTCGAGCACGAGAATGCCTGCGCCGGATGCGATCACGAAGCCGTCGCGGCCAAGCGCATACGGACGCGACGCGCGATCCGGCGTACTGTTGAAACTGCCGGACAACACACCCATCGCGTCGAACATCAACGTCATGTTGTCGTGCAGCGCCTCGCTCCCGCCCGCAAGCACGATGTCCTGGCAACCGGACCGGATCAATTGCGTCGCTTGCCCAATCGCGAGCGCCGCGCTCGTGCACGCGGACGACGGCGAGTACGACACGCCCTCGATGCCGAACAACTGCGCAACGCATGCCGATGCCGTGCTGCCCATCGCCTTCGGAACGACATAAGGTGGCGTCTTGTCGATACCGCGATGCTTCGCAATCGTCATCGCATCGTCGTAATCGGCCATCGATCCGATGCCCGACCCCACGATCGCGCCCGCGCGCGGCGAACGAAGCATCCCGGCATCGATGCCCGCATCGTCGAGCGCCGACGCAGCCGCATGCGCCGCAAAGCGCGCCGTGTCGCCCATGAACCGTTCGTGCTTGCGCGAAAACCGCGCCGCCGATGCGACCGACGCCACCCCTGCGACCTGGCTGCGAAAACCGCGCTCGCGCCACGCGTTCACGTGACTCACACCCGAGCGACCGGCTCGCAACGCGGCCGATACTTCGTCCAGCGAATTACCGAGGCACGACACGATGCCGAGCCCGGTGACGACGACGCGCGCCGTCATCGGCCGACCCGCCGGAAAATCAACGACGTGTTGATTCCGCCGAATGCGAAGTTGTTGCTCATCGCGAATTCCACGTCGATCCGTCGCGCGTCGCCGACGATGTAGTCGAGCGGTGCACAGGCTGGATCGACTGTCTCGAGATTGAGCGTCGGTGCGTACCAGTTGCGCTTCATCATCTCGATCGTCCACCACGCCTCGAGCGCGCCGCATGCGCCCAATGTATGACCCACATAGCTTTTCAGCGAGCTGATCGGCATACGCTCCCCGAACACGGACGCCGTCGCGTGACTCTCCGCCACATCGCCTCGATCGGTCGACGTACCGTGCGCGTTGACGTAGCCGATCGCATCGGCATCGAGCCCCGCGTCACCCAGCGCGAGATGCATGGCGACCGCCATCGTCTCGGCCGTCGGCTGGGTAATATGTGCACCGTCGGAATTGCAGCCGAAGCCGACGATCTCCGCATGGATCGTCGCGCCGCGTGCGATCGCGTGCTCGTACTCCTCGAGCACCAGCGTCGCCGCACCTTCGCCGACAACCAGGCCGTCACGATCGGCGTCGAACGGGCGCGGCGTCAGGTTCGCGTTATCGTTGCGCGTGCTGGTCGCGTACAACGTATCGAACACCGCCACCGCCGGGCCCGACAATTCTTCTGCGCCGCCCGCCAGCATCAGCGTCTGCTTGCCCGTCGCGATCGCCTCGTAGGCATAGCCGATCGCCTGGCTGCCGGACGCGCACGCGGACGACGTCGGCACGATCCGGCCTTTCAGGTCCCAGAACAGACTGACGTTGACCGCCGTCGTGTGCGGCATCATCTGCACGTAACTGTTCGATGTGACGTCCCGCATCGAACCCGTCTCGATCATCGTGCCGAACGCCCGGATCGGTTCGACCGATCCCGACGACGACCCATACGCGACGCCCATCCGGCCGTCCCGGATCGACGGATCGTCGGTCAGCCCCGCATCCGCCAGTGCGAGCTCGCTCGCTCGCACCGCGTACATCGAAACCGGCCCCATCGAACGCGTCTTCTTGCGCGGATACGTGCCCGGCAACTCGAAGGCCGGCAACGGACACGCGAGCCGCGTATGCAGCGCTTCGTAGCAATCCCATTCCGGCATGCGCCGTACCGCATTGCGCCCGTCGCGCAAGCGCGCCTCGATTTCCGGCCAGCTTTGGCCGAAGGCGGTCACGCCACCCATCCCCGTCACGACCACTCGCTTCATCACACCATCCCGCCGTTGACGCCGATTACCTGCCGGGTGACGTAGGTCGCCGCGTCCGACATCAGGAAGCCGACTACCGCCGCGACTTCGTCGGGTTGACCGACGCGGCCCATCGGCACCGTCTTCAATGCCTGCTCGAGCGGCACGTCGTCGAGCATGCCGGTGTCAACCAGCCCCGGAGCAACGCAATTGACCGTGATCTTGCGCGATGCCAGTTCGACCGCCAGCGCCTTGGTCGCGCCGATCAGGCCCGCCTTCGCGGCGCTGTAGTTGACCTGGCCGCGATTGCCCATCACGCCCGACACGGACGCGATCGTCACGATGCGTCCGCCGCTCCGCAGGCGCACCATCGGCATGGTCAGCGGATGAACGATGTTGTAGAACCCGTCCAGCCCGGTTTCGATCACGACGTCCCAGTCCTCTTCGGACAACGCCGGAAATGCACCGTCCCGCGTCACGCCTGCGTTGCAGACGATCCCGTAGTACGCGCCGTTCGCTTCGACGTCGGCCTCCAGCTCACGCCGGCACGCCGCACGATCGCGCACGTCGAACTGCAACACGCTGGCCGTGCCGCCCTGCGCGCGAATCGTCGCGGCGACCGCTTCCGCTGCCTCGCGCCCGGTGCGGCAATGAACCGTCACGGCGAAGCCGTCGGACGCCACGCGCAGCGCCACGGCGCGGCCGATGCCGCGGCTCGCCCCTGTCACGAGAACTCGCCGAGTCATGAATTGAAGCTCCCTTCGATAAAAGATTGGAAATCGTTCGGTTGGTACACCTTGACGACGGCTTCCGCGCAACACTGACCTTCGGCATGAATCGCGCATTCGTATGCGCCATGCCCCTCGTCGCCGCGCAGCAGTTCCCGCGCGACGATGCGCAGCACCGTGTCCGCTCCGAACGTCGTGCGATGCGCGACATAGCGGTTGGCCCCGAGCAGCACGCCCGGCTTCGCGCGGCCGCCCGCATGTGCCACGAGCAGGCCGACGTGCGCGGCGATCGCCTGCGCCATCAGCTCGATGCCGATCCACGCCGGCATCGCCCCGCTGCCGTCGGCATACCACGCATCGCGGCGCACGGTCGCGCTCACTTCGATGCCGGTTTCCGAGCAGCGCTCGATCGCATCGAGCAGCAGCATCGTGCCGCGATGCGGCAATACGTCCGGCACGTTCCCGACCGGGATATCTGCACCGCCGTGCAACGCGTCGATCAAAGGTTCGGCATGCATGTCAGGCTCCCAGAATCAGGCTGGCATTGCTGCCGCCGAAGGCGAACGAATTGCTCATTACATAGCGCCCTGTTGCATCGCCCGCGAGGCGGCGCTCGCCGTGGACAAGATCGAGTTTCGGCAGCGCCGGATCGTGCTCGCCGTCCCAGACGTGCGTCGGCAGCGGGATCCCGCGGGCCAGCGTCAGCCAGCCGAATCCGAGTTCGGTCGCACCAGCCGCGCCAAGCATGTGCCCCGTCAGCGGCTTGGTCCCGCTCGCCGGCACGCCGTGCGGAAACACCCGCGCCGTCACGTTCGCTTCCATTTCGTCGTTCAGGCGCGTCGCCGTCGCGTGCAGGTTCACATAGCCGATCGCGGACGAAGTCACGCCGGCGTCCGCGAGCGCGGCGCGCAGCGCGTCCTCCGCGCCATATCCCGCCGGGTCCGGCGCCGAGATGTGATGCGCATCGCTCGACTCGCCAACGCCGGCCAGCCGAACCGCTGCTTCATCGCGGCACATCACGAACAGCGCGGCACCTTCACCGATATTGATGCCGTTCCGGTTCCGGCTCATCGGATTGGTCCGTCCCGGGCTGACCGATTCGAGCGAGGCGAAGCCCTGCAACGTCAGCTCGCACAGCGAATCCGCTCCGCCGACGACGACCGCGTCGCACAACCTCAACTGCAACAGGCGGCGCGCGGCTGCAAATGCCTTCGCGCTCGACGTGCAGGCCGTCGACAGCGTGTAGGCCGGCCCGGCCACACCCAGCGCCGCACGCACGAACGGCGCCGCCGTGCCGATTTCCATCTGCCGATAATCGAATCCGGCCGGCATCGCGCCCGTTGCGACACGCTGTGCGAGTGCCTGCTCTGCGGCCTGGATCCCGGACGTACTCGTGCCGATCACGACGCCAACCCGGCGCGGGCCGTAACGCGCGATCGCCGCGTCGACGCAGGATCCGATCTGCGCCAGCGCCGCAAGCAGCAGGCGATTGTTCCTGCAATCGAAATGCGCGAGGGATTCGGGCGGCGCGACATCGACTGCCGACCGCACGCGCCCGATCCAGCCGCCGGCGGGAACATCGGTGCGCGGCGCCATGCCCGGTGCGATGCCGGCGCACAATGCGTCGACGATTTCGTCCGTGGTTGCGCCAAGCGCGTTGATCATGCCGGGTGCCGACAGATAAACCGGCGCCTGTTTCGAATTCATGCGCGACACTCCTTCGTGGACGGCGTGGCAAGCGGCGCGAACAGCACCGAAAACACGATGCCCATCGCGAGGGTCGTGCCGAAGCTGCGCAGCGCGGGCATCGCGCTCGCTCCGAGCATCCCGAACGACAGCAACGTCGTGGCCGCCGACAGCAGCACGCCGGTCCACACTGCGCCGATGCCGGCACTGTCTCGCATGCAGCCTTCGCGGAGGAACACCGCGTAGTTGGCGCCCACGCCGAGTACCAGCATCAGCGCGAGCCAATTGAACAGCGTAAGCGGCACCCGTGCATAGCCGAACGCCGCAAGCGTCAACGCAATGGCGAACACGACCGGCAACGTCGTTGCGATGCCGCCGCGCACGCCGTAGCGCCACATCAGCAGTCCGGTGACCACGACGAGCGCGCCAGCCAGCCACAAGCCGCTGTCGACCCGATAGGCACCGAACAGGCTCGACACACTCGATGCCTTGTCTACCCACGATACGCCCGGCAGCGTGCGCGCGACGGCGGCGAAAGTTTCGGCGTTCGACGCATCGACCCGCTCGGGAATCGCTAGCGCCGCATCGACGGGACCGGCGCCGCCCTCGATTCGTCCGAGCCACAAATAGCGGAACGGCGCCGACCAGCGTGCCGCCAGCCAGGTGTCGATGGAGAGCGTCTCCGGGGCATTGCGGGAATACGCGTTGATCCACGCGTCGACCGCCTCATCGCGGAAGCCCGCGCGCGCCAGCGTCCCGCGCAGTGCGGCGGTATCGGCAAACACGTGCGTGTCCAGCACCGCACGGTCATGCGCCTGCTGCTTGGCCGACGGCACGAACGTCGTGATCGACTGGACACGGCCGACCCGCTGCTGATCGAGCGACCCGATCAGTGCCTCGGAACGCTCGAGCACCTCCTCCGGCGTCGCGCCCTGAACGACAAAGAACTGTGCCGTGTTCGCCAGCCCGACCGCCGCGCGGATATTGTTCTCCTGCCGCGCGAGGTCCGCATCGCGCTGGATCAGCAGATGAATGTCGTCGTCGCTCTTCAAGAGGGACCAACCCGGGATCGCAACCAGCGCAACCAGCATGGCAGCGATCAGGGCGCGCCGACCGGCCAGCAGCGATTGCCATCCGCGCAGCAGGCGGGCCGCGCACGCGAAGACACCGGACGGCACGCGCCGTGGCCCCTTCGTCAGCATGAGCGGCAAAAAGCCGGTGACGGCCGCGAACGCGCTGAGGATTCCGACGATTGCAAAGCACGCGATCTGCTTGAGCGCGGGGAACGGCACCCACATCAGGATCGCGTAACCCAGCAGACTGGTCGCCAGCGCCACCATGAGTGCCGGCCTGACCGCCGCCGCACCGCGACGCGCGTCCCATTGCCGCCCCGCGGAGAGATACGCGACGAAGTACTGGATCGAATAATCGACGGCTTCGCCGATCAGACTCACACCGAACACCAGCGTCAACAGGTGCAGCTTGCCGAATACGAGCAGCGTTGCCGCCAGCGCGCACACGATGCCGAATGCCGTCGACGCGAACGCGAGCACCAGCAGGCGCGGCGAACGGAATACGCTCATGAGCAGCAGCGCGATGCCGCCCAGCGATACCGCGCCGATCACGTGTACGTCACGCTCGGCGCTGGCACGCGCTGCTTCCGCATGAAAGACCGCGCCGGCGCGGTCGATGCGAACGCCCCGAAACTCGGCCGCGAGCGCATGTTCCGCATCGTCCGTCGCGACGCGCACGGCGTGCTGGATCTTCGATTCGTAAGCCGAGCCCGGCAACGACGTCATCACGAGGACGCCAGTTGCGCCATCGCGATGCGACACCAGCATGCCATCCTCGAGAGACAGATTGGACGCCGCGAGCGGCAGCTCGCCGAGCCAGTGCTGTAACCAGCCGAACGGGTCGTCCGCCACGGCGGTCTGCAAGCCGTCCACAGGCGGTGCATAGAGACGCCGGACCAATCGTTCGTCGAGCGTGGCCCCGCCTTGCTCGAGCGACCGGCGATCCGCATCCGTCAGCAGACCGAAACGGGCCGGCATGTAGGTAGCCGAGATGTCCGACAGATTGAATGGCGGCACCTCGACCGTCACCGAACGAAACGCTCCGCTGGCGTCGAGCCGCGCACCGAACTGCTTCGCGGCGGCCTTGGCGCGGGCGGCGTCCGGGTCGGTCACCAGGTAGACGGTGCGGTTGCCGAGCGCATCTCCGAGCATGTCGACCGCTCGCTCGGCAACCGGGTTTGCCTCGGTAGCCGGCAGCAACGCGAGCAGGTTCGTCTGCAGCGGCGCGGCCCCGCTCGAGAAGCGCCATAGAATGTACGCAGCCGCCACGAGCGCAACGAGCAGCCATGCAGCACACAGTCCGCGCCGCCGTGCGCGTTCGCCCGATGCGTCGACGACATCACGCGCCGCATCCATCACCGGGCCTCCAGCCACGTGCGCTCGACCGGCGCGGGTGCGTCGACCGGCGTCGGCCGAGTGAACTCCAGCGATGTCACATTGCCGTTCGCAAAAGTCAAGTCGAGCCGGCCGAGATAAGTGCCTCCGCTCATTTCGAGCACACGAACCGCCTGGGCAAGCTGTGGCTGATTCGACCGCAGCACCATCCGCCACCGTTCAGGCGTTCCGCTCGCATCGACGTCGAATTGCGCGTACAGCGCCGACAGGTCACCCCCGAGCATGTCGCGCATCATGCGCGACACTTGCGCGACGCCGCGGCCGCCGCCGCCGGGCGCGACGAGGTGCCCGTCCGCGCCGACCTCGCGCACGCCGCTATCGGTGATCACGTAAGTAGCCTTGTAAGGCGTCTCGATTCGCCAGACGACGCCCGACCTGCGATCGAACAACATCGATCCAGTGCTGACGAGCGGCTGCTTCATCGCCGACAGCGTCTGAGTTTGCCGAAAATCCGTGCGAATCGCGCCAATGCGCGCGAGCCGCGCCGCAACGTCGGATACGAGCGCGGCATTCGACGGCCGCGACGCCGCAACCGGCGCCGGGGCGGCCAGCACCGTGCCGCCGGAGAGCGTCATGCATACGGTCAGCGTCACCGCCGCAAACCGTCGGTAGTGCGAATTCAGGCCCATTGTGCATGCACCTTTTCGATCAGGGTCGGCGGCGACACGAACTGCAGTTCGCGCGTCGTCGCATCGACCGCCAGTTGCACCGTATATCCCTTCGTCAAGCGCTCGCCGGACGCCGCGTCGACGATTTCGTACCCGATCTTCAGCCGGTTCTCGAATTCGAGCAGCGTCGCGCGCACGTCGAGCTGCTGACTGTAATGGGCCGGACGAACGTACTTCAGATGCGCCTCCACCACCGGCCACATGTAGCCCGACGCCAGCATCGCGGGATAGTCGTAGTCGATCATGCGCAGCAACGCAGCACGGCTGCTCTCGAAGTACTTCAGGTAATGGCCGTGCCAGCAGACGTTCATGGCATCGACGTCGTGAAACAGGACCTCGACACGGGCTGTCGCGGTCAGCGGCGGACGAGACGCGTTCATGCCGCCTCCCCGTGCCGGATTCCGCCGTACGTGCCGCCGATCGCCTCGCACGCGGCAAGGCGCGCGGTCAGCGCGCGCAACTCGGCTTCGAGCGGCCGGTCCTCGACCACCAGCGGCGATTGACGATCCACATCGTCGACGAACGCGCGAAGCGCGGGCGAAAGTTGCGTCTGCTGATTATCGCGAAGTCGCAGCCGGGTAGCCTGCACGGTCGCGAGCACATGCGCCGCGGCAACTTGTTCGGTCAAGGTCAGAACGCGCAGGCAATCGCGCGCAGCAATCGTCCCCATGCTGACCTTGTCCTGATTGTGCGACTCCGTTGAGCGGGAGAACACGCTCGCCGGCATCGTGAGCTTCAGCGCCTCCGCCGTCCACGCGGAAGACGAGATCTGCACGGCCTTGAATCCATGGTTGATTGCCGCGCGTTCCGGCCCGGCGCCTGTCAGGTTACGCGGGAGTCCGTTGCTGAACTTGTCGTCGACCAGCAGCGCAAGCTGGCGGTCCATCAGGTCCGCGAGGTTGGCCACCGCGGTCTTCAGCGCATCCATCGCGAACGCGATATGACCGCCGTAGAAATTGCCGCCATGCAGTACGCACCCTTCGTCCGGGTCGATCAGCGGATTGTCGTTCGCACTGTTCAGCTCGTTCTCGATATCGCGGCGCATCCACGACAGTGCGTCGCGCGCCACGCCGATCACGTGCGGTGCGCAACGTACCGAATAGCGATCCTGCAACCGGCGTCCGGGCAATTCGTCGCGCCCGACCAGGTCGGCGCGGATCCACGCTGCCGCCTCCGCCTGCCCCGCGTGGGGTTTCGCGTCGAACAGCCGCGCATCGAAGTGCCCGGCCCGGCCGTCGAGCGCGACGGTGGTCAATGCCGTCAGGCGAGCCGCCACACGTGTCAGGTAGTCGGCGCGCGCAAACGCGAGACAGGCCAGCCCGGTCATGACCGCCGTGCCGTTCATCAACGCCAGTCCTTCCTTCGGCGCGAGCGTCAGCGGCATGCGATCGATCGCATGCCATACCTCCCGCGCGTCCCGCTCGGCGCCGTCGAACACGACGGTGCGCTCGCCGACCAGCGCCGCGGCTACGTAGGACAGCGGTGTCAGGTCGCCGCTCGCGCCGACCGAGCCTTCCGATGGAATACGTGGCAGGATGCGGTGATTCACCATGTCGGCCAGCCGTTCCAGCAACGTGAACCGCACGCCCGAGTAGCCGAAAGCGAGCGAGTTGAGCCGGGCGACGATGATGGACAACGTTTGCGTCGCATCGAACCAGTCACCCATGCCGCACCCGTGATAGCGGGTCAGCTGCAGCGGCAGCGCTTCGACGAGCGACGGCGGCACCTCTACCACGCAGGCGTCGCCATATCCGGTGGTCACGCCATACAGCGTGCCGCCATTCGCGAGATAGACGCGCAGCCAGGTCGCGCCGCGCTCGATCCGCGCGCGCCATTCGGGTCCCGCGTTCAGTGCGACGGGCGCACCGTCGCGGGCGATCGCGACGACGTCCTCGATCGTCAGATGCCGGCCTCCGACCACCACGGCCGGCCGATTCGGATCCGCGGCGGTGCATGCCGCGACGTCGTTCATGTCATGCTCCGCCACGCGGACCTCCATCGGGCCGCGCCCAGAAATCGAAGAAGTTGAACCATTGGTAGGGAGCCTTGCGGCAATAATGTTCGAGCCGCGCGGCGTAGCGCTGCGCCCATGCCGCGACGTGTTCGGCGCGCTCACGGCGCGGTAGCTCGATCCGGTCGGCGAACGGCTCGAAATAGAGGCGGTAGCCGTGCGCCTCCTTCAGGCAGAAGAACAGGTAGACAGGACAACCAAGGGCGTGGGCGAGGATATACGGGCCCTGCGCGAACGGGGCGGTCGCGTCGAGAAAACGGGCGTCGACCGTTTTACCGGAATCACGCGGCGGCACGCGGTCGCCGACGATCACGAGCAACTCTCCCGCGTCGATGCGCGACTGCATCATCATTGCCGTATCCGGTCCGAAGTTCGACACCTCGACGAGCTGTTTGCCGAATTCCCGGCTCGCGCCTGCAAGCACGCCGGTAAAACGCTTCGCATGCTCGGTGTAGACGATCGCCGTCACCTTCGTGTGTGCGTCGCGCAGCGCAAGCGCCCGTGTCATTTCCAGGTTGCCCAGATGCGCGCCGATCACGAGTGCGCCGCGCCCGCTCGCCGCGAGCGCATCGAACGCGGACGAATCGTCGAAACGCACGTCGAGCTCGTCGAGACGGCCGGACCACGCGACGAACTTGTCGAATCCTGCCTGTGCAAAGGCAAGCATGTGCCGGTAAGCACTGCGCCACCCCGGCTTCGGCACGGCCGCCGCCTCCGCATCGCGCAGGCGCGCGATATATGCATGCGACGCGGTGCGCGCCGTACGATTCGTCAGCACGAAATAGCCGACGATGGGATGCAGCCAGAACGACGTGAAGCCCTTGCCGAACCAGCGGCAGCTGAGAGCCAGCAACGCCATGCCGATCCGGCTGCCGCGCTCCGGCATGCGCCACCATGCGCGCGGGCGGCCCGTCGGCGCCGCGCCGCGCCGCCCGACCAGACGGCGTGTCAGCAGCATCGGCGCGCGGGCGAGCATCCCCGCGACGAGCCGTGTGTGGCTCAGGCTGATGCGCACGTTGTCGCGCCAGACATCGAAATGGGACACTCCGTCGACCGGGTAGATGACGCGCGTCGGAACCGTCCTGAACGCGAGGCCGCGCCAGTGGAGACGGACCAGGATTTCGCTGTCGAAAGCCATCCGCGTCGGCATCGATACCGCGTCGATCAGTTCGCAGACGACGTCGACCGGATAAAGACGAAACCCGCACATCGCATCGGGAATGTCCAGCGACAGGGTTTCGATCCACACCCATGCATGCGTGAGGTAGCGGCCGTACAGGCGCGCCTTCGGGACGCTGTCGTCGAAACGCGGCCGGCCAAGAATCACGGCGTCCGGCTCGGCCTGCGCGGCCGCGACGAACTTCGGCACATCGGCCGCGTCGTGCTGGCCATCGGCATCGATCTGAATCGCGTGCCGATAGCCCCGGGCACGCGCGGCGCGCAATCCTTCCATGACCGCCGCACCCTTTCCGCCGTTGACCGGCAACCGCAGCAGCGTCACGAGGCCCGCGTAGCGCGCCGCCAGCGTGGCCAGCACCTGTTGCGTCGGCTCGTCGCTGCCGTCGTCGATCACCAGGATCGGCAGGCCGTGCACGGCGAGGCGCGCCAGCGTGCCGCCGATCGCGGCGCGATGGTTGTAGATCGGAATGACGATGCAGGTGTCGCTCATCGGGCCGCCGTGCCATAGACCAGAACGCCCGATGTGCATTCGCGGTCGCCGCAACGGAACGCGAAGCGCGTGGATCCGCGTACACGGTCATGCGCGATGCGCAGCGACAGCACAGCGCCCGGCGGCACCGGTGCCTTGAACTTCAGGTGTTCGACGGAACGGATTTCGCGCACGGTCGGCATCTCGCGGCCAGCCAGGCGCGCAGCCCAGTCGATTTGCACGACTCCGGGCAGGATCGGCAGCCCCGGAAAATGACCGTCGAAATGCGCGAGCGTGGGCGGCACGCGCAACTCGTAATGCAACGCGTCGTCGCTGCGCCATGACGCGAGCAGTTCAAAGCCCTCCGGCGTAGCCGTGAATGCGGCCGCCAGCGCCGCAGCGGGCAACTTGCCGCGTGCATCGAACGGCATTGCGTGCAGGAACCGCCAGTAGCGCGGTAATGCGGCCGAGTCGAAATATGCACCGAGCGCGTGCCGCAAGGTCGTGGCAACGGCAACCCGTCCATCCGCCGCCAGCGCATCGCGCCCCGCCGCGGTCAATACCGCCACGACGCCGACGTGCGCGCGCGTCGTACCGTCGACCACCACGGCCGCCGCTTGCTCGACGTATGCATGCGCGAGTATCTGCGCCTCGAGCTCCGGCAGCGACACGCGCTTGCCGTCCAGCTTGACGACGCGATCGCGTCGTCCTGCGAGTGCAAAGCGACCGTTCGTGTCGAATCGTGCGGTGTCGTCAGTGCGGTGCCAGCGATCGTGGCCGAGATGGGCAGAGCGAACGCACAGCACGTCATCGTCGTCGCAGCGCACGTCGACGCCGGTCAGCGGCTGCCACGCGTGTGCGACGTCCTGGCGACGCCATGCAATGCCACCGGTTTCGGTGCTGCCAAATATCTCGAACGGCGCAGCGCCGAATGCGTTCGAATAGGCCGTAGCCGCATCGGCCGGCAACGGGCCGCCCGACGAGAAGAACGCGCACGGCATGGGCGCCCGCATCGGAAAACCGGGCAACGCCGGCCAGCGCATCAGTTGCGACGGCGTGGAGACCACGACACCGCCACCGTATTCGGCCAGCCGCTGCTGCAGTTGCAGCGGTTCAAGCACCGTCATCCGGTCAAACGCACGGCCGGCCGCCAGCGGCCAAAGGATCCTGAAGAGCAGTCCGTAGATGTGGTGATGCGGTACGCTCGACAGTGTCACTGCCGCGCCTGTCCGGTCGCCCCATTCGCGCTGCAACGTGTGCACTTCGGCATCGAGCTGCGCGAGCGACTTTCGCACCGGCTTCGCGGTGCCGCTGCTGCCCGACGTGTAAAGCGTCACCGCTGCGACAGCATCGATCGGACGAGTGAAGCGTGCAGATCCGGCATCCGTGTCGTGCCCGCACGCGGCCAGTGCCGGCGCATCCAGCACGAGGTCGTATGCATGCGCCAGTGCATCAAGATAGCCGGGTGCGCTGCTGGCTGGAATCACGACTTCCCCGTGCGCCGCCGCAACCGCAAACAATGCACACGCGAACTCGTACGGATCATCCGTGCAGATCGCGACGCGTCGCGCGCCGCTCGCTTCCACCACCCTCGCAATCGCGCCGGCGCGAGTGCGCAGATCACCCAGCGTCAGCACCTCGGCGCCATCGCGACAAACCGCCACTCCGCTATCCGCTTCGGCACACAGGATCTCGTGCAGCGCAATCATGCGACACCCGTTCGCTTTCGCGCGACGGCGATGAAGTACCTGCGCCACAGCCACTCGCCTGCTATCAACGCACCGATCAGCACATACGCGATCAGCCCGTTGTAAAGCGCCCATCCCGCACGGCTCCAGTACAGCGCCGTATAGACCGAAAAACTGCCGTTTACGATAAAGAACGCGCACCACACCTGTGTGACGCGCCGCGTGTACCGGACGATTTCCAGACTCGGCTCGGGATAAGTCAGTCGTGCGAATTTTTCGATCATGGTCGGACCGTGCCGCAGCGTCGCGCCGAACGCGACCAACAAGCCGACACTCACGCATGCCGGGTAGAGATGAAGAAGTCGTTCGCTATCGGTCACAGCAATCGCGGCCGACAACACGGTCAATGCACCGGCCACGCCCCAGTCGAGTAGCGTGAGGCGTTTGAGCGCCTTCGCCAGCGTGCCTTTGCCGATCGTGCGCTGCAGCCACAGCAATGCGATCAACAGGCAACCGACGTAACGCGGCGACATGCTCTGCCACGCAAACAGGATGACGAGCGGATAGGCAAGGACCAGTGCAGCCCTGGTCGCGACACCTGCCCAGCGCGGCAGGACCGTGCCCGTAGTAGCCCGCATGCCCGTCACCACCATCGTCAAGCGCGAGCGAGCAACACGTGAACGGCGGCGATAACGTCATCGACGGTCCGTACGGATTTGAATTCTTCCGGTTTGATGCGCCTGCCTGTCATTTCCTGAAGCTTGATGGCCAGATCGACCGCGTCGATGCTGTCCAGATCAAGCTCTTCGAACAGGTGCGTATCGGGCGTCACCCGCTCCGGCTCGATCGCGAAATTCTCATGAAAGATGGCGCGGATGCGCTCCAGGATTTCTGCGTCGGTCACGAGTGACTCCCTTTTTCCAGCACGGCTTCTTGCGATGCCTGGTGAGACTGCTGGTCGGCAATGAACGCCGCCAGCGTGTTGATCGAACGGAAATGCGCTTTCGTGCGTTCGTCGTTCGCCGCGATCGTCAGGTGAAATTTCTTGCGCAGCATGATGCCGACTTCGAGTGCATCGACGGAATCGAGTCCGATTCCGTCCGTCGAGAACAGTGGCGCATCGTCGTCGATGTCGTCGACCGCCATGTCGCTGAGATCGAGCATCTCGATCAGAAGCTGCTTAATTTGCAGTTTTAAAGTATCCATGCTGAAACAGGCTTTGAGTAATGTGCACTTCCACCTCGCGGGCGATGCTGCGAGCGGCAATCGACGGTGATGTCACGTTCGGCGCCAGCCGGTTCAGGTCCATCGGCTCGAGGACGTCGATGCGCATACGAAATGCTCGAGCCGGCACGTGATACCAGCGCAGCGCCTTGGTAAATACCGGTGGGTCGCAATCGATCAGCACCGGCTGGATCCGGGTGCGGGATTGCAGCGCCATATGTGCGAAACCGCGTGAGAACGAATGCAGGCGATTGCCGCCCGGACTGCGCGTCCCCTCCGGGAAGATGATCATCGTGTAGCCCGCCGCCAGTTGTCGCGCGCCGGCCTCGACGAGATGGACGGCATCGGCATTGCTCACGTACTCGGCCGCGCGGACGATACCCCAGAAACAGGGGTTGCCCCAATGACCACGCTTTACGACGCAGCACGCCTTCGGCGTCAGCGACAGCAGCACCATGACGTCGAGCCAGGTCGGGTGGTTCGCGACGACGATTGCAGGGCCGTCCTTTGCGAGGCGCTCCGCGCCGCTCAGCTCGAGCCTCATCACGCCGATGTGTTGCAGCATCGCGACCAGCGCGCGGAAGAAATAATGGATGACAAGCGTCACCCCGCGCTGGCGCGAGCGCCGATGCGGCCATAATCCGCCGACGACGATCGCCAACAACGAGAACGCCGATCCGCACAGCGCGAAAAACGCCAGGCTCGCACCGGTCGCGAACAGACGCCAGCCGTAGTCAAGCCGCGCGATCATGCAAGCTCCATCTCCAGGATGCGTGCTGACAGCGCCACGACGCCGTGGTGCGCGCGGACAGGCAACGCAGCACCGCCTCGCTTTGCGTACCGGCCGCATCGTCGGCATCGCCCGCGTCGTCCGCGTCGCCCGCCGCCATCTCACAGGTCAGATAGTCGTCCGATTCATCGGCGCCAATCAGAATGGCCAGCCCGACGCTCTCAGGAGCGTCATCGACATCGCCATAAACGGGATCGGCTGGCTCGTGCGCATAGACGAGCAGCACCGGCGAGCCCGGCGACGTTGCGTACTGGGAAAAGGCTTCGAGCAGTGCGTAGCCCAGGGTTTCATGGCCGGCCGCGATCGCCGTGGCTGCCGTTCGGTCGCGACGGGCGATCCCGAAAATACCCGTAACGGCATTGAGAACCGAGAGACTGAAGGCCGTCGGCGAGACAGGTTCCGAGGCGCCGATATCGGCAAGAATGCCGGTGGTGCGCACCAGTTCACCGTGACGCGATGCGAACACCATGCGCAACGGATTTTCCGTTCCGGCGCAATCGTAGGCCGCCTGGAGCGCGAGCCGCGACAGCCGGCTCAAGCGGCGTCGCACCATCGGATCGAGGGCTTCGACGCCCGGCACCCCCGCGGTCGAAATCGACGTCCATCTGGCGATTGGCATGGTCCAATGCAAATCGGCCATTGTTGTTCTCGTTAGGATTGCTTCTCTTGGGTGTTTTTATATCGCGCCACCCAGCATCAGGCGGTTGCGCTCCGCTTTCGATGAAAGCCGCCCATTGCGTATTGACCACCGGACTCGCGCCATCGACTCCCCCTTCCGGTACTACCTGGAAAAATCGGAAATCGTAATGTTTGCGAAGCCGGCACCCGGATTGTCAATCGCTGCGATTGAATGAGCGGCATATCAGTGCGCCGGAACTGTAACAGGGCCGTTACAAAAGATCAACGCCACTGCGCGAGGCGCCTTCCAGATTTAACCATTTATCAATTTCTCGAGAAAATCGCGCATCGTCGGTTATCGAGCCGATCCACGACCCGGCGTGCCTTGCGCCGATCCTGCACCGGAATGGCTCATAATGCGCTCGATGCCGCCCCCACACGACCTGCTTTCCGTTCAATGAGTTATTCACTCGCTACTGTTTACACGCGCGAACTCGAAATCCGCAAGAGCCGCTTCATTGCGTTCGCGATCCCCGTCGAGGACCGCGATGCCGCCATGCAGGCGTTGCAGCGCCTGCGCGACGAGCACCCGACGGCCACCCACGTGTGCTGGGCGCTGCTTGCGGGCGGCCAGTCCGGCATGTCCGACGACGGCGAACCGTCGGGCACCGCCGGCCGGCCGATCCTCGAAGTGCTGCGTCATCACGATCTCGACGGCGTGCTCGGTGCGGTCGTCCGCTACTACGGCGGCGTGAAGCTCGGTGCGGGCGGCCTGGTGCGCGCCTATACGGATGCGATCGCCTCGGCGCTGCTCGACGCTGAGCGCGTCGAACGCATTCGACACACGCGGTTCGCGATCGAAATCGGCTACCCGGACGAGGCGCGCGTGCGCCGCTGGATCGAGCAGGCGGGTTATGAGCTGGTGGACAGCGCGTACGGGATGACGGTGAAGCTCGTGATCAAGCTGCCGGAAACAGCCGAGGCGGCAGCCAAGACCGAGCTGTTCGATTTGACGCAAGGGCGCTCAGGCTTCCCCGACCTGTGAGGCGGGCAGCCTTCCCGGCATCGCCATCACGGTTTCACACAGATGCCCGTGAAAATTCAGATACGTCCGATAGAAAATCCGCGCGCCGAAACTTAATCTCTCCCGTGTTCCTCGCGATGCGCCCTGCAAACGTCTGGCCGAATGTACAGACACGCGGCACATCGCGCGACAGCCAACAATCAGAATTCAGCTACGGGGATATCGGACGCATGCAACTGCAGCAATTACAAGCCCAACTCACGGAACTCGATCGACGCATCCGGGCGGCGCGCCGCCGCGAACGCCACGCGGCGCTGGTGCAGGTACGCGAACTCGTGAAGAACCATGCGCTGACCGCTCGCGAAGTCTTCGGGCAGGGTTACAGCAATCGCGCAAAGCTGTTCACCATCGGGGCGAAATATCACGATCCGGTG
Organism: Burkholderia sp. BCC1640; assembly: GCF_902833125.1. Classification (NCBI taxonomy): domain Bacteria; kingdom Pseudomonadati; phylum Pseudomonadota; class Betaproteobacteria; order Burkholderiales; family Burkholderiaceae; genus Burkholderia; species Burkholderia sp. BCC1640. The sequence continues at coordinate 321,189 of NZ_CADFEF010000002.1, forward strand.
ACCGGCGCCACCTGGAGCGGACGCGGTCGTGCGCCCGCGTGGATCGCCGGCCGCGACCGCAGCGCGTTCCTGATCCGGGAGTAACGCGCGCCGCGTTGCAAGGCGCGCCTCAGTGGTCGATCCAGCCGGCCCGGGCGGCTCAGTAAACGTCCGGGACGATCATGCTGTCCGGCGTCGGACGGCGAATGTAGTCCTCGTGGTGCTCACGCTGCGGCAGATCGATCGTCGGGCGCGGCACGTCGTGATACGGCACCTGGGTCAGCAGATGATGGATGCAGTTCAGGCGCGCGCGTTTCTTGTCGACCGCCTGCACGACCCACCACGGCGCCTCGGGAATATGCGTGCGCTGCATCATCTCTTCCTTCGCGGCCGTGTACGCTTCCCAGCGGCGGCGGCTCTCGAGGTCCATCGGGCTCAGCTTCCACTGCTTCAGCGGATCCTCGATCCGGCTCTGGAAGCGCAGCTCCTGCTCGTGGTCGGTGATCGAGAACCAGTATTTGACGATCTGGATCCCGCTGCGCACGAGCATTTTCTCGAACTCGGGCACCGAGCGGAAAAACTCCTCGTATTCGTCTTCGGTGCAGAAATTCATCACGCGCTCGACACCCGCGCGGTTGTACCAGCTGCGATCGAACAGCACGATTTCGCCGCCGGCCGGCAGATGCGCGACATAGCGCTGGAAGTACCATTGCGTGCGTTCGCGGTTGCTCGGCGCCGGCAGCGCCGCCACGCGGCACACACGCGGGTTCAGGCGCTGCGTGATGCGCTTGATCGCGCCGCCCTTGCCCGCCGCGTCGCGCCCCTCGAAAATCACGACGAGCCGGTGCCCCGTGTTCACGACCCAGTCCTGCAGCTTCACGAGCTCGCCCTGCAGCCGGAACAGCTCGCGGAAATACTGCTTGCGCGCTTCGCGGCGCTCCGGCGAGAACAGCAGATCCTCGTTGTCATCGAAGCGGCGGTCGTCGAGCTCCATCTCGAGTTCTTCGTCGTACGCGTCGACGAGGTCTTCCTCGAAACGGCGCTGGCGCGACTCGAGCGATGCCGAATCGGTGAAGTTGTCGGTCTCGGTGCGGGAATCGTTATCGCCCATGGGGGCCTCCTTCCTTCAATTGACGCAGCCAAACTCCACCATTATCCCAGCGTCTCGCGTCAAATTGATGAAAAAGGGGCCGATCCGCCCCTCACAAGCGGAATCCGAGCCGCACCGGGTTCGCGGAAATATCGAAGGTATTGGACGCCAGCCTCCGGTTCGGCGGGCTGACGTCGGGCCTGATCCTCGTGCGCAACGGAAAAAGCCGGGCACGTGATCGAGCAGTACCCCCACCCGCCTCGGTCACTGAATAATCCGCGTGACCCCGCGTCCGCGCGGATCGGCCATCGCCTCCGGCGTCTTGCCGTCGATCTTGATCACCTGGATGTCGCCGCTGAAGTCCTGCCCCTTCAGCGTATAGCCGCGCGCCTCGATCTGCTTCGCGAGTTCGCCTTCGATCGGGTGGTACGGCTCCCAGAAGATCGTGTTCGGCGGCAGCAGTTGATGGTGGAAACGCATCGCACCAACAGCCTCCTTCAACGGCATCCCGAAATCGTAGATGTTGTTGATCACCTGGAAGATCGACGTGAAGATCCGCGAGCCGCCCGGCGTGCCGATCACGAGCGACACCTTGCCGTCCTTCGTCATGATCGTCGGCGACATCGACGACAGCGGTCGTTTCTTCGGCTCGATTGCATTCGCATCGCTGCCGACCACGCCGAACATGTTCGCGACGCCCGGCTTCGCGGAGAAGTCGTCCATCTCGTCGTTCAGCACGATGCCGGTGCCGTCGGCGATCACGCCCGAGCCGAAGTAGCCGTTGATCGTGTACGTGTTCGACACCGCGTTGCCCCACTTGTCGACGACCGAGAAGTGCGTCGTTTCCGCCTTCTCCGGCATCGACGTGCCGAGGCCCGGCTGCACGCTCTTCGTGTCGGCGATCTGCGTCGGGCTCACTTCGGCCGCGCGCTTCGCGATGTACGCGTCGTCGGTCAACTGCGCGACCGGCACCTTGTAGAAGTCGGGGTCGCCGAGATACTGCGCGCGATCGGCGAACACGCGCTTCTCGATTTCCGCGACCAGGTGGACATATTGCGGCGAGTTAAGCTTCACGCCCTCGAAGTCCTGCTTGAGGTCGGCCTTCATCTTCAGCAGTTGCACGAGGCCGATGCCGCCCGAGCTCGGCGGCGGCGCGGTGATCACGTCATAGCCGTTCCACTTCGCCTGCACCGGCTGGCGCCACACCGCACGGTATTGCGCGAGATCCTCGGTCGTGATCAGCCCGTCGCCGTCGCCGGTCTTCATCGACGCGGCGATCAACCGGGCCGTCTTGCCCTTGTAGAAGCCGTTCGCGCCGTCGTTCGCGATCCGCGCGAGCACGTCGGCGAGATCGGGTTGCTTGAAGTTCGTGCCGGCCTTCATCGTGGAGAAGTACTTGTCGAAGTTGGTCTTGCCGCCGAACTCCTTCGACGCGTCGACGCCGCGCTGCGCAAGCTGCTCGTCGACGACGAAGCCGTCGCGCGCATAGCGGATCGCCGGCGCGAGCACCTGCTTCCACTTCAGCTTGCCGAAGCGCTTCTGCGCTTCCCACATGCCCGACACCGTGCCCGGCACGCCGGCCGCGCGCGGCCCGTACAGGCTCATGCCCTTGACGACATTGCCGTCCTTGTCGAGATACATATCCTTCGTCGCGGCGAGCGGCGCGCGCTCGCGATAGTCGATGAAGTACGGCTTGCCGTCCTTGTAGATCGTCATGAAGCCGCCGCCGCCGATGTTGCCGGCCTCCGGATACGTGACGGCGAGCGTGAACGCGATCGCGACGGCCGCGTCGATCGCGTTGCCGCCTTCCTTGAAGATCTGCTCCGCGGCGTCCGCGCTGTACTTGTCGGCCACCGCGACCGCCGCGCTCGTCAGGACCGCCGGCTGCGGCCCCTTCGCATAGGCCGGCGCATTCGGCAGGAAGCCGATGCCGGCCACCGTCGCGAGCACGACCGCGGATGATTTGAAACGATTCAGCGTAGTCATTGCATGTCCCCCATGGATCTCCGGCGAGCTGGAATAAGCCCCTGATCCGCTTATAGCCGCTGGCACGCGGTCGGCCGCATGTCGTTTTCGTAGTAAACGAGTTCGCCTTGACGGAAAACCCGCCTCTGACTACGAATCATCGCGAATCCAGTGCGCTCGGCCACACGGCGGAGCAAAAAGCGGGCCGGCGGATCGGTCGAAATTGCATGCGGCGAATTCGATGCGCATCGCACAATCGGAAAATCACGGCACGCGGCGCTTGCGCGGTGCGGTGCATGCAAAAAAACCGCGATCGGACCGCCCGCTGGGCGGGCCGATCTGAGAAGATAGCGCCCCGCTTTCGGGGCCGATCGTTCCCGTTCGTCTGCCGTTGCTTCACGCTTTTTCGTCTCGTTTCCTATGGCATCACACAATGCGCATCACGCGTCCGGCTTCGCGGCCGGCGTCGCCGCCGCCATCCTCGTCGCGCAAACCGGCGCGACCGGCCCCTGGCACGCGGGCCTGCTCGCCGCGTTCGCGGCCGGCGTCGCGGGCGGCACCGCGCCCGACTGGCTCGAAGTCGCGTGGTGGACCCGCAAGCGCCGCTTGTGGATCACGCACCGCACCGTCACGCACTGGGGCATCGGCTGGATCGCGCTGCTCGCGCTTGGATGGCACGGGCTCACGCATCATCCGCATCCGCTGTGGGCCGCGCCGCTGTTCGGCTTCGCGTGCGGCGGCGTGATGCACCTGCTCGCCGACTGGCCGAATCCGCTCGGCGTGCCGTGGATCTGGCGGCGCCATTCGCTGAACCTGTGGAACAGCGGACATTGCGACCTGATCGTCGTGGCCGCCGCATGGGGCGGCACGCTGTGGCTCGCGCAGTCGCTGTGGACGCGCGCCCCGTTCCTCGAACACTGGCTCGGCTGGCTGCATCGCGTGTAGTCGCGTGTAATCGCATGCAGTTTCGCGTGGCCGCGAATCGAGCCGCGCAACCGCCCGACGCACGTCGAACACGACGTCCTCCTCTCGCCGATCCGGCACCCGCGACCCGACGGGTGCCGTTCCGCGCGCTCGCCCGTTGAAATGCCGGCATCGCACCTCATCTGAATCTCCGACGCGCGCGTTCTCTCGCCCGCGGTGTCCGGCACGCGCACGCGACGTCTGGCACACTGACGATTCGCGCGGCGCCCATGCGCTCGCACCCCAATTCAACGCTCCGATGGACGTCACAGCCACCCGCCCCGCCAACGCGCTCGACGTGTTCCACCCGGCCGTCGCCGCGTGGTTCCGCCGTGCGTTTGCCGCGCCGACCGGCGCGCAGGCGCTCGCGTGGCCGCACATCAAGGCCGGGCGGTCGACGCTCGTCGCCGCGCCGACCGGCTCCGGCAAGACGCTCACTGGGTTTCTGTGCGCGCTCGACGATCTCGTACGCGATGCGCTCGCGCACGACGGCGCGCTGCCCGACGCGACGCTCGTCGTCTATGTGTCGCCGCTGAAGGCGCTGTCGAACGACATCCACGTGAACCTCGACGCGCCGCTCGCCGGCATCGCCGAATCGCTCGCGCAACTGGGCCTGCCGGTGCCGGCGATCCGCACCGCCGTGCGCACCGGCGACACCACGCAGGCCGAACGCGCCGCGCTGCGCAAACGCGCACCGCACATTCTCGTGACGACGCCGGAGTCGCTGTACGTGCTGCTGTCATCCACGTCGGGGCGGCAAATGCTGTCCAGCGTGCGTTCGGTGATCGTCGACGAGATCCACGCACTGGCATCGTCCAAGCGCGGCAGCCACCTCGCGCTGTCGCTCGAACGCCTCGATGCGTTGACGGGTCGTGCGCTGCCGCGCATCGGGTTGTCGGCCACGCAGAAACCGATCGACGCGGTCGCGCGCTTCCTGGTCGGCGGCCCGGCCGACGCGCCGCGCGACTGCACGATCGTCGACACGGGTCACACGCGCGAACGCGACCTCGCGCTCGAGCTGCCGAACGTGCCGCTCGAACCGGTGATGGCAACCGACGTGTGGGAGCAGGTGTACGACCGCATCGCCGCGCTCGCCGCCGCGCACCGCACGACGCTCGTGTTCGTGAACACGCGGCGCACCGCGGAGCGCATGGCGCGCCATCTCGCCGACCGTCTCGGCAAGGACGCGATCGCGGCGCATCACGGCAGTCTTGCGAAGGAGCATCGCTTCGAAGCCGAACAGCGGCTCAAGCGCGGCGAATTGAAACTGCTCGTCGCGACCGCGTCGCTCGAACTCGGCATCGACATCGGCGACGTCGATCTCGTGTGCCAGGTCGGTTCGCCGCGCGGGATCGCGCCGTTCCTGCAGCGCGTCGGCCGCTCGGGGCACCATGTCGGCGGCGTGCCGAAGGGCCGCCTGTTCCCGCTGTCGCGCGACGAGCTGGTCGAATGCGCGGCGCTGCTCGACTGCGTGCAACGCGGCGAGCTCGATGCGTTGCGGATTCCCGAAGCGCCGCTCGACGTGCTCGCCCAGCAGATCGTCGCCGAAGTCGCCTGCGCGGAATGGGAGGAGGACGCGCTGTACGCGAGCTTCACGCGCGCGGCGCCGTACGCGAGCCTGTCGCGCGAACGCTTCGACGACGTGATGAAGATGCTCGCCGAAGGCTTCACGAGCCGCCGCGGCGTGCGCGGTGCGTACCTGCATCGCGACGTGGTCGGCGGCACGGTGCGCGGGCGCCGCAACGCGATGATGACCGCGACGACATCGGGCGGCACCATTCCCGACATGGCCGATTACGCGGTGCTGCTGGAGCCCCAGGGCATCCAGGTCGGCACCGTCAACGAGGATTTCGCGATCGAGAGCCTCGCGGGCGACGTGTTCCAGCTCGGCAACCAGTCGTACCGGATCATTCGCGTGGAAACGGGCCGCGTGCGTGTCGAGGACGCGCAAGGCCAGTCGCCGAACATTCCGTTCTGGCTCGGCGAGGCGCCCGGGCGCAGCGACGAGCTGTCGGCGGCGGTCGGCCGGCTGCGCGCGCGGCTCGACGGGCTGTTCGCCGAAGGCGATCGGCACACGGAGGCCGGCGGACGCAAGCACGCGAGCGGCGCCTCAGCCGGCAAGACGGGCACGCGCGGCAACGCCGGGCAGGCGGCGGAAGCCCGTGCCGCCACCGATTCGCGCGACGACGCCGTCGGCACCGCGATCGGCCCGGCCGAAAGCCGCCTCGCGCCGGCGCTGCGCTGGCTCGTCGACGATCTTCATTTGTCGCCCGATGCGGCCCGCCAGATCGCAGACTATCTCGCCCGCACGCGCGCCGCGCTCGGCGCACTGCCGACCCAGGACACGCTCGTGATGGAGCGCTTCTTCGACGAATCGGGCGGCACGCAGCTGGTGATCCATTCGCCGTTCGGCAGCCGCATCAACCGTGCGTGGGGGCTCGCGCTGCGCAAGCGTTTCTGCCGCAGTTTCAACTTCGAGCTGCAGGCCGCCGCGACCGACGACGCGATCATTCTGTCGCTGTCGCTCGCGCACAGCTTCGCGCTCGACGAAGTGTGGCGCTACCTGCGCTCGGCCAGCGCGGAGCACGTGCTGGTCCAGGCACTGCTCGACGCGCCGATGTTCGGCGTGCGCTGGCGCTGGAACGCGACGACCGCGCTCGCGCTGCCGCGCTTCACCGGCGGCCGGCGCACCGCGCCGCAGTTGCAGCGGATGAAGAGCGAGGACCTGCTCGCGACCGTGTTCCCCGATCAGGTCGCGTGCCTCGAGAACATCGTCGGCGAACGCGAGATCCCACATCATCCGCTCGTCGACCAGACGCTCGACGATTGTCTGCACGACGCGATGGATACCGACGGCTGGCTCGCGCTGTTGCGCCGGATCGAAAGCGGCGCGATCGAGCTGATCGCGCGCGACCTGCCCGCGCCGTCGCCGCTGGCGGCCGAGATCCTGAACGCGAAGCCCTATGCGTTCCTCGACGACGCGCCGCTCGAGGAGCGCCGCACGCAGGCCGTGCAGTCGCGCCGCTGGAGCGATCCCGAATCGGCCGACGATCTCGGCGCGCTCGACGCCGACGCGATCGACGCGGTGCGCGACGAGGCATGGCCGCTCGTGCGCGATGCCGACGAAATGCACGATGCACTGCTCACGCTCGCCTGCGTCGCCGACAGCGAAGCGCATGCGCACGAAGGCTGGCCAGAACGGCTCGCGGAACTGACCGAACGCCGCCGCGCGACGAAGCTCGTCACGTCGGACGGCGCCGCGCTGTGGGTGCCGGTCGAACGGCTGGTCTGCATGCGCGCACTGCACCCCGACGCACGCGTCGCGCCGGCGCTGAAGGTGCCCGCCGCCTGCGCACAACCTTGGGAAGTCGATGCCGCGCTCGTCGACGTGATCCGTGCGCGGCTCACCGGCTTCGGGCCGCTGACGCTCGACGCGATCGCGCAGCCGCTCGGCCTGCCGTCCGCGACGATCGCGACCGCGCTCGCGGAACTGGAGCGCGAAGGCTACGTGATGCGCGGCCGCTTCACGCCGGGCGCGACGACCGACGAATGGTGCGAACGTCACCTGCTCGCGCGCATTCATCGCTACACCGTCAAGCGGCTGCGCCGCGAGATCGAACCGGTCGAGCGCGCCGATTTCATGCGCTTCCTGTTCCACTGGCAGCACCTGACGCCCGACACGCGCGGCACGGGCCGCGACGCGCTCGCGGCCGTCGTCGAGCAGCTCGAAGGCTACGAAGCCGCGGCGAGCGCATGGGAAGACGCGCTGCTGCCCGCGCGCCTGACCGACTACACGGCAGGCGGCCTCGACGAGCTGTGCCGCTCGGGCAAGCTCGTGTGGACCCGCATCGGCGCGCCGGCCCGCGCGGCCGGCACCCCCGTGAAAACGACGCCGGTCGTGCTGCTGCCGCGCCGCCACCTCGGCGCATGGCAGGCGCTGCGCGACCCGGACGCGCAACCGGCGCTGTCCGCACGCGCGACCCAGGTGCGTGACGCACTCGCCGCGCATGGTGCGATGTTCTTCGACGCGTTGCTCGACGAACTGCACATGCTGCCCGTCGAACTCGAACAGGCGCTCGGCGAACTCGTGTCGGCCGGCCTCGTGAATGCGGACAGCTTCGCCGGACTGCGCGCGCTGCTGAAGCCCGCGGTCAAGCGCAGCGCGACATATGCGCCGCGCACGCGGCGCGGCGGCGCGCTGATCGGCGGAATGGACGACGCCGGTCGCTGGGCGCTCGTGCAACGCGCTTCGGCACCGGACGATGCGCCCGCACCGAAGCGCGGCCCGGCCGCGACCGATCCCGACGCACTCGAACATATCGTCTGGACGCTGCTGCGCCGCTATGGCGTGGTGTTCTGGCGGCTGCTCGAACGCGAGGCCGACTGGCTGCCGAGCTGGCGCGAACTCGTGCGCGTGCTGCAACGTCTCGAAGCGCGCGGCGAGATTCGCGGCGGACGCTTCGTCGCGGGGCTTGCGGGTGAGCAGTTCGCGCTGCCGGAAGCCATCCCGATCCTGCGCGAACTGCGTCGCCAACCCGGCGACGGCCAGTACGTGTGCGTGACGGGCGCCGATCCGCTGAACCTGGCCGGCACGTTGTTGCCCGGCGACAAGGTGCCGGCGCTGGCCGGCAATCGCGTGCTGTTCCGCGACGGCGTGCCGGTCGCGTCGCTCGTATCGGGCACGTTCCACTACGTGCCCGAGCTGCCGCCGTCTGCACGCGAGGATGCGCGGCTGCGGCTCGCACGCCGCTACTGACATCGGCTGACACGCGGCACGTCGCGGACTACTGAACGCCGCGCCGCATCGCCGCGCCCGTTCGGGTAGCATCGAGCGATTCACCGCGCGGCCGTCCGCGCGCAGAACAAGCCTTCCGGAGACTGCCCTTCATGTCCTCGCATGCCGATTCGCCCGCCGCTCATCACGCGGGCTCGCTGACGATTTTCCAGGGCGCCGCGCTATATATCGGCGCGGTGCTCGGCACCGGCGTCATCGCGTTGCCCGCGCTCGCCGCCGAGGTCGCTGGCCCGGCGTCGCTGCTTGCGTGGGCCGCGCTCGTCGTGCTGTCGGGGCCGCTTGCGGCCACCTTCGCCGCACTCGGCGCGCGCTATCCGGACGCGGGCGGCGTATCGACCTACGCGCGACGCGCGTTCGGGCCGAAGGCCGCGGCGATCGTCGGCTGGTGTTTCTATTTCGCGGTGCCGGCCGGTGCGCCGGCCGCCGCGATGTTCGGTGGCGCGTACGTCGCGGCCGTCACGGGCGGCGGGCATACGACGGTCATCGTCACGGCTGCCGCGCTGATCGCGACGGTGTCGGCCGCGAATGCCTTCGGCGTCACGGTATCGGGCCGCATGCAGCTCGTGCTGTCGGCGCTGCTCGTCGCGCTGCTGCTGGCCGCCGTGCTCGCCTCCGCGCCACATGCGCGCCCGGCGAACCTGCATCCGTTCGCGCCGCACGGGTGGCTCGCGGTCGGCCAGGCTGCCGCACTGCTCGTGTGGAGCTTCGCGGGCTGGGAAGCGATCACGCACCTCGCGGCCGAATTTCGCCGGCCCGCGCACGACATGCCGCGCTCGGCCGGCATCGCCGTCGTGGTCGTCGGCTTCCTGTATCTGTCGGTCGCGGCCGCGAGCGTGACGGTGCTCGGGCCGTCGGCCGGCGCGTCCGGTGCGCCGCTTGCGGAACTGATCGCAGGCGGCATCGGCGGTCATGCGCAGGTGCTGGCGGCCGCGGCCGCGCTGCTGCTCACGCTCGGCACGATGAATGCGTACTTCGCGGGCGCAGCCAAGCTCGGCGCGGCGCTCGGGCGCGACGGCGCACTGCCTGCATGGCTCGCGCAAGGCAGCCAGGTCGGCGGCGTGCCGCGCCGCAGCCTCGGCGTGATCGCGATGCTGGCGGCCGTCGCGCTGGCCGCGACGACGCTCTCGGACGTCGGGCCGAAGCCGCTCGTGCTCGTCACGTCCGGATGCTTCGTGATGGTGTACGGCCTCGGCGCGGCCGCCGCGCTGAAACTGCTGCCGCGCGGTGGCATTGCATATCGCTGCGCGTGGATTTCGCTGGTCGCCGTCGCCGGGCTGTTCCTGACGACCGGATGGTATTTCCTGTGCCCGCTGCTGCTCGCGGGCGGTGCGCTGCTGTATCTGCGGATAGCCGGGCACCGCACGTGATCGCTTGCCGGTGCCCGTGTGCGGACGAGCGCGCGCCCGTTCGCCGCGATGCACCGGCACGCCCCGCACCGGCCACACACCGCTTCGCCCGGTGCGTCAGGCCGGCACGAGCTCGAAGCTGAGCCGCTTGCCGAGCGCGGTGGCGGCGCTCGCGAGCGTCGCGAGCGTGAGGCTCGTATCGGTTTCGTCGAGCAGCCGGTTGAGTGCGGCGCGGCTGGTCTTCATCCGCGCGGCCATCGCGGTTTTCGTGATGTGCTGCGCCTTCATTTCCTGCCCGATCTGCCACGCGATCACGCGCTTGATCGCGGTGGCGGTGGCCGCTTCGAGGTGCCCTTCCTCCTCGAGGAATGTGTCGAAGTCGCTGCCGATATGCGGATTGTTCGTGGTCGTCATGGGTACTCCAGTGCATGGCGTTGCCGGCCGGCACATCGCCGATCGCATGTGGCGGCGCAGCCGGGGGAATTCAGATGGCGCGCGTCAGCGCTTTCAGCCGCGCGACGGTCACATCGAGATCGTCGGACGGCGTGGCCTGCGACTGCTTGAAGAACGCATGCAGCAGCACCATCGTGTCGCCGACGATCGTGAACAGCACGCGCGCGCTTCGCCGCGGCAGCATCACGCGGATTTCCCAAAGATCCGCAGACATCTTCCGGACCAGCGGCATGCCGAGCGGCCAGCCGAGCTGAACGGTCTTGATCTCTTCGCCGATCACCCTGCGCTCGACCTGCCCGAGCGCCTGCAGCCATTCGCGCACCGGCTCGTTACCACGCGCGGTGCGGAAGAACCGCACGCCGAGCGTGATCTGAATCTGCTGTCTCGCCATCGTCGTGTCATCGAGCGTATCAAAAACGGTACGATATGCCAAGCATGACGAGGTCCGCTACTGACCGAACGGCTAACGAATGGAGGTGAAAGAACGGCGGCCGGACACCGCCCGCCCACGCCCTGCCCGGCGGCTCAACGCGCGCGGCGAGCCGGCTTGCGCGCGCCGCGGGGCGTGCGACGGGTGGGCGCATCGCCGAACCGCGCCTGCGCGATCTCGCGCACGGCGTCGATCAACGTCCGGGCGACGGGCGACGGTTGCGCGTCGGTGCGCAGCACGAGCCCGACCGGCTCGTCGGTGCCCGCGGACGGCAGCGGGAGCCGCGCGAGTGCACCGGCCGACAGGTCGGATTCGGCCGCATAGAGCGGCACGAACCACACGGCGTCGTTCTCGAGCGCAAGCGCACGCGCGACCGACACCGACAGCACCTCGATGAACGAATCCAGCGGCGGCGCGCCGCACGCGCCGAGCAGTTGCTCGGCCGACTGGCGGATCAGCGTGCCGAACGGCGGCAGCACGACCGGGTAGCGCGCGAGTTCGACAGCCGGCGTGGCGCTCGTCAGCAGCGGATGGCCCGCGCGCACGACTGCGACGAGCGGTTCGTTGTACAACTGCTCGAACGCGAGGCCGATCATCCGCTCCGGCTCCGACAGGCGCCCGATCGCGCATTCGATCGTCCCGGCCTTCAGGCGCTCCAGCAGCTCGGCGTTCGCGGCCGTCGCGATCCGCACCACGATGCGCGGCCAGCGTGCGGTCAGCGCCTTCATCAGCGCGGGCGCGAGCGATGCCGCAACCGTCGGCAGCATGCCGATTTCGAGCGTCGCCGCCGCCGCGCCGCCCTCGCGCGCGAGCAGCCCGACGCCCTGCCGCAGCGCCAGCACGCACGCGTTCGCATGCGGGATGAACAGTTGCGCTTCGCGGGTCGGCTGCGCGCCGTGACGCCCCCGTTCGAACAACTTCACGCCGAGGATCGACTCCAGTTCGGCGATCGTCTTCGACACGGCCGGCTGCGTGATCGACAGGCTTTCGGCCGCCTTCTGCACACCGCCCAGTTGCGCGACCGCGAGAAAACATTGCAGGTGCCGGAACTTGACGCGGCCGTCGGCGATACGGTTATTCATAACGAGCAGTTATGCGGGTGATGATGAAATGCCATTTTGCATAACTTTCCGGAAAGGCCCAAGCATTCGGCGCGGTGTCATGCATGACGCCGCAGCGCGTGGAATCCGGTCGGCTCCCAGATCCGTTTCGCGATCAGCAGCGCCGTGCCGCGCTTCTGCCCGAGCGGCGCCGCCGACGACTCCGCATGCAGCGCCGCAGCCTTGCTGCCGAGCCGCCGCAGTTCCTGCTCGAGTTCCGCGGCGGCCGCGTCCGTCAGCATCCCTTGCGAGAACGTCATCGTCTCGCCCGGGCCGTCGAAGCGGCTGCCGAGAAAGTCGTCGAGCACGTGCGCATGGAAATAGCGGCGGATCGGCCCGCCCGGCAGCCAGTCGAAATCGCGCGCGACGCGCACGCGAATCCGGTCGCCCGGGAGCAGCGCGATCACGTTCATCCGGTCGAGCATCAGCAGGTATTTGACGCACTCGGCCTGCGTCACTCGATAGGCGGACACGATGTCCTGCACGGTCCAGTAGTTGATCGCGCAGACGGCGACGAGCAGCAGCTTCTCGTCCGACACGAGCAGCGCCTCCTGCTGCTCGGTCAGCACGCGCAATCGCGGCGCGGATGCCGACGCTTCCTGCACGAGCTCGGCGAGCGTATAGCCGAGCAACTGCGCGATTTCCGCGACACGCTCCAGCGTGAAGCGGCCGCTCGCGAACAGCCGCTTCACGCTCGTCTCGGACACGTCGAGCGCACGCGCGACGTCGCGGTAGGTCATCCCCTGCGCCTTCAGCTGGCGCTTCAGCGTTTCGATGAGTTGGGCGGTCTCGGTCATGTTGGTATCGAAAAATGATGCTAATGGTCGGATATTAGGCTACTCGCGCATCCGAACAAGCACTTTTGGATACTCGTCTGCATAATCCGCTCCGTCCTGTCATGCACCGACGGAGCCGCGATGAACACCCGAACCGACACCCACTCCTTCGATCCGCAGCACGCTGCTCGGCGCGATGCCCGCGACACCGATCGCACGCTACCGCTCGCCACGATGCGCACGCTGGCCGCCGGCGCACACGTCGGGGATCTCGTGTTCATCCGCGTACCGGCTGGCGCGTCCCGCGCCGCCGCAGGCAGCACGGACGCGTGGGCCGGTCGCTTCGGCATCGTCGTCGATACGTCGGGCGACGAGCCGCTGATCGCCGAGCCCGCGTTTGCGCGGACGAAGCTCACGCCGCTGTCGCGCTTCGTCTCCCGCGCCGACGGCGGCCGCATCGCGCTGGCCCGCCGCGTCGCGGCACCGAACGCCGACGCGCAACGCAACGTGCACGCGCTGGCCGAACAGCGGATCGACGCGCTGCTCGGCAGCCGCGTCAAGCTGCTGGCGCAGCGCGGGTTCTGCGCGAACTACGTGACCGACGTGCTCGGCGCCGACCGCGCCGTGACACCGGCCGCGCTGCTGCGCAGCGGCACGCTGTCGCTCGAATTCGACGGGATCGTCTTCGATCCCGCCCGACCGTAACGACGAAGGACGAACGACGGGCATGCTCGGGGAGACCGGATAACAACAACAACGAAACACAATAAAGCAGCGACGGGCTGGCTGGAGGGCCGTGCACGGAGTCGTCGCCGACGACGCGAAGCCCGATCGCTTTTTCCGCCGGACAGGCCGCCTGTCCGGCGGACTTTCATTGGCGCCGCAAAATATAACGAATGGTTATGCAATTCGCGAAAAAAGGTCATTTTTCATAACTTTCCGGCTTGGCTAAAGTCTTGCCATCCACTTCGCGAAATACCTATCAGGAGACGCCCGATGGATTCCCCCACGATCCTCACGCCGCGCGACTGGCCGTCGCATCCCGCGTATGTCCACCCCGAGTACCGTTCGTCGGTGAAGCGCGGCCCGACGCGCCCGATGATCCCGTTGAAGGAAAAGCTGCGCGACCAGTTCGCCCCCGTCTACGGCGCCGAGGATCTCGGCGCGCTCGACCACGACCTGACGAAGAACGCCGTGAAGAACGGCGAGCCGCTCGGCGAGCGCATCGTCGTCACCGGCCGCGTGCTCGACGAAGGCGGCAAGCCCGTGCGCAACACGCTCGTCGAGGTATGGCAGGCGAACGCGGCCGGCCGCTACGTGCACAAGGTCGACCAGCACGACGCGCCGCTCGACCCGAACTTCCTCGGCGCCGGCCGCTGCATGACCGACGCCGAAGGCCGCTACCGCTTCCTGACGATCAAGCCCGGCGCCTATCCGTGGGGCAACCATCCGAACGCGTGGCGCCCGAATCACATCCACTTCTCGCTGTTCGGCGACTACTTCGGCTCGCGCCTCGTCACGCAGATGTACTTCCCCGGCGACCCGCTGCTCGCGTACGACCCGATCTTCCAGGGCACGCCGGAAGCGGCGCGCGACCGCCTGATCTCGCGCTTCTCGATGGACATCACCGAAGAAGGCTATGCGCTCGGCTACGAATTCGACATCGTGCTGCGCGGCCGCGACGCTACCCCGATGGAGCGCTGAACCATGACGACGCTGAAGCAAACCCCTTCGCAGACGGTCGGCCCGTACTTCGCGTACGGCCTGTGCCCGCAGCAATACAACTACGATCTGAAGAGTCTGTTCACGCCGACGATCGCCACGCCGGACGCCGACGGTGAGCACGTGCTGCTGGTCGGACAGGTGTTCGACGGCGACGGCAACGTCGTCAGCGACGCGGTGCTCGAATTCACGCAGGTGGACGCGGCGGGCCGCTTTCCCGCGTCGCGTGACGACATCGCGAAGTCCGGTTTCACGGGCTTCGCCCGCGTCGGCACGGGCACCGATGCGCAGCACCGCTTCGTCGTATCGACGGTGAAGCCGGGCCGCATCGCCGCCGACGAAGCACCGCACGTCAACGTGACCGTGATGATGCGCGGGATCCTGACCCACGCGTTCACCCGCGTGTATTTCGACGACGAAGCTGCCGCGAACGCGGCCGATCCGGTGCTGAACCTGGTGCCGGCCGAACGCCGCGCGACGCTCGTCGCGAAGCGCGACGCGCAACCGGGCCGGCCCGTCGTGTATCGCTTCGACATCCGCATGCAGGGGCCGGACGAAACCGTGTTCTTCGACGTGTGACGCGGAGCCGGCGCCGGCCGGCTGCTCACACCGAACCGCCGCGTGGCGCGATACCAACAGGTATCGCGTCGCGCGGCGGTTTTCGTTTTCGCGCGCCGACATTCGATGCCGTGCCGCAGCATGTCCGGTCGGGATCGCCGACGCCCGTCGCTGGCTCCTTCAGACCCCGAAATCGAACGCGCGATTAAAACGCATGCTGCGATTGCACATAAATCGTGGGGGCCGCGCAATATCGTTTGCGCGTTATGCGGCGTATGCTTTGCTATCCGCAGCCCGCCGAGGGAATTAAATCTGAACAAGCAACAATTTCACGATTCGATGCACGAACACGTCCCGCTGGCTGTCGCGCATTTTTTCTGACCGAGTGCCTTTAAGCGCGTCTGACCGAAACCTGGCAGGCGCGTTTTTTTCGTCCGTGATCGAAGCGTGGCACCGCGCCCGCCAGCGTATCCGTTCCGACTAGCGGCGCGCCTCCAGATACCGGCTCGGCGTTTCGCCGAGGATGCGGCGAAACGCCGACGTAAAGGCGCTCGCACTCGCATATCCGAGCTCGAGCGCGACGCGCGTCACCGGCTGCCCGTCGCTCAGCCGTGTGATCGCCGCCAGCATGCAGACCTGCTGACGCCACGCGGCAAAACTCACGCCGGTCTGCGCGCGGAACAGCCGTGTAAACGTGCGCCGGCTCACGCCCGCATCGGTCGCCACCTGGTCGAGATCGGCCGCGATCGACGGCGACGCGAACAGATGCCGGCAGATCTTCGCGAGGCGCGCATCGCTCGGCAGCGGCGCGTGCAGCGACAGCCGCGGCATCGTCGCGATTTCCGCGATCAGCAGTGCCATCAGCTTGCCTGCCCGGCTGTCGACGTCGTACATCGCCGGCAGGTCGATCGCATCGTCGATCAGTTGCCGCAACAGCGGCGACACGCCGTATACGCCACACTGGTCCGACAGCCCCGCGGCCCGGGCCGCGTCTTCGGACACGAACGCGTTGAGCATCGTGACCGGCCCTGTCATCGTCATTTCGTGCCGCACGCCTGCCGGCACCCAGCACGCGCGCTGCGGCGGCACCAGCCAGCGGCCGTGCGGCGTCGACACGCTGATCGTGCCGCGCGACGCAAACGCGAACTGCCCGCGCCCGTGCGCGTGCTCCGGAAACGTCGTACCCGCCGCGTAGTCATTGGCGGTCGCCACGACGCTACGCGGAATATGTTCGTAGGGATCCAGCAGCGTATTTCTCAAGGCCCGAATTCCATCATCATGAATGACCCGATACCGAAGGCGGGTCACCTTCGATCGGTCTACGATCCGCTCCACGCTTGCGCGACCGGACGGCCGCAAGACCCGACGGCCGAATCGGCCGGATAGCGACTTCATCGGAGCGGAGATATCCACTACGTTTCATCTCGTTCGGTGTGGGCCGACACGGATTTCAGCGGCGAATTCGCGGGCCGGCATCCGGTCTGCGCACATCACCGCAGCATGAACGACATGGCCGACAGGCTGTTCAGCGTGCGCACCACGTGCTCCACCGACGGCCCGTCGAAGCGCAGCGTCACCGCATCGACCCGCTCGAGCGACGGCAGCACGCAGAACAGATCGGCGAGCGCGGCCGTCTGCACGCGCAGCGTGCAAGCAGCCGGCGCGGGCCGATGCGCACCCGCGCGCCAGCCGGACGACAGCGCGTGCGCGACCGTTTCGCGTGCGGCGGTCGCGATGCGCGCGCAGGACGCTGCCGGCGTGAGCGTGTCGCCGCTCGATGCGCCGCCGGCCGTCTTGACCGTCTCGAAACGCGCGTCCGGAAACAGCGGCCGGGTTTCCTCGGCGAACACGTCGTCGCCCGACGCCAGCGCGACATGCGCACCGTATTCGCGCGCCAGCGCGCCGTACAGCCCGGCTTCGCCGAGCTCGACGCCATTCAGCCACACCTGCGTGAACGCGAAGCCGTTGATGGTGTGCGCAAGCACGCCGCGTGTCTGCGATTTCGCGTGAAAGCCGATCATGAACACGAGGTCGGGCTGCTGTTCGAGGCCCGCCATCATCCCCAGCGTACGCGGCTTGCCGAGCACAACGCGGGCACGGGCATCGAGTCCGTCGGGCAGCAGATTGCGGAAGCCGCCATGCGAATCGTTGACCCAGACGGCCTGCGCGCCGCCGGCGAACGCGCCTTCGATCGCCGCGTTCGCCTCGGCGGTCATCCAGCGGCGCGCGCGTTCGTATTCCGGATTGCCGGCACGCGTCTGCTCGACGGCGAACACGCCGGCCACACCCTCGATGTCGGTCGAGATCAGAATCTTCATGAATGGATCGGACGTCCTTCGTTGTCTTCGTTGAATAACCGATCGAGATCGGGCACCGCGTCGCGCAGCGATTGCCGCACGTGGCCGTCACGCCCGGTCACGGTCACGGCCTGCAGCAGCGCGTCGGCGATCGCGTGTTCGACGCTCTCGGCCGCGGCCATGAACAGCGGATCGAGTGCCGCATCGGCCACGAGGGCCGGCAGCGCGACGGTCGATGCATCGTGCGCGATCGTGTACGCGGTCGAAAAAGCGAGCGCGATGTCGCCGCTGCCGTGCCCGTAGACCGAGCCGGTGCGAGCAAGCCCGGCGCCCGCGCGACGGGCGAGCCGCGACAGTTGCCGCGCGTCGAGCGGCGCATCGGTCGCCAGCAGCAGGATGATCGACCCTTGCTCCGGCGCCGCCGCCTGCGCGTTCGCGACGGCACGCCGCTGCGCGACGACGCGCCCGAGCGGCATGCCGCCGAGCGTCAGCATCGGCAGACGGCCGAAATTCGCGAGCACCAGCGCGCCGACCGTGTACGGCCTGCCGGCCGCGACGGCCACGCGCGACGCGGAGCCGATCCCGCCCTTCAGGTCGAAACACGACATCCCTCGCCCGGCGCCCACCGCGCCACGTGCGAAATCTCGCGACGCGGTGTTGCAGGCTTCGTCGTAATGCGCGGCCGTCACCGCGAACGCCTGGATGTCATTCAGATAGCCGTCGTTGCATTCGAACACGAGCGGGTTGACGGTTGACCAGTCGCGGCCGATGTGCGGATTCTTCGCGATCGCCGCGCGGATCTGCGCCTGCGCGACCGCGCCGACGCCGAACGTGTTGGTCAATGCGATCGGCGTGTCGAGCGTGCCGAGCTCGTCGACCTGCACGAGCCCGACGCTCTTGCCGAAGCCGTTGATCACGGCCGCGCCGGCCGGCACCTTGCTGCGGTAAAGATCGCCCGGATGCGGCTTGACGACGGTGACGCCCGTCTGCACGTCACCGGCATCGAGCGTCGCGTGGCCGACCGTCACGCCCGGCACGTCGGCGATCGTGCCGCGTGGCCCGGCCGGCAGCGTCGTGCTCCACATCGGAACCGCTCGCATCAGCGCCGCTCCAGCTTCGGGTCGAGCGCGTCGCGCAGCCCGTCGCCGAGCAGGTTGAACGCGAGCACCGTCAGGAAGATCGCGAGGCTCGGGAAGATCGCGACGTGCGGCGCGGTCACCATGTCCGCACGCGCCTCGTTGAGCATCGCGCCCCACTCCGGCGTCGGCGGCTGCGCGCCGAGCCCGAGGAACGACAGGCTCGCGGCCGTGATGATCGACGTGCCGATCCGCATCGTGAAGTACACGACGACCGACGACACGGTGCCCGGCAGGATGTGCCGCATGATGATCGTCCAGTCTGACGCGCCGATGCTGCGCGCGGCTTCCACGTAGGTCATGTGCTTGAGCATCAGCGTGTTGCCGCGCACGAGCCGCGCGAACGCCGGAATGCTGAAGATCGCGACCGCGCAGATCACGTTGACCATCCCGTTGCCGAGGATCGCGACCACGCCGATCGCGAGCAGGATCCCCGGGAACGCGAACAGCACGTCGGCCACGCGCATCGTGATGCGGTCCCACCAGCCTTCGTAGTAGCCGGCGAGCAGCCCGAAGAACGTGCCGATGAGCGCACCGAGCGCGACCGAGAAGAAGCCCGCGGCGAGCGAGATGCGCGTGCCGGTGACGATCCGGCTGAAGATGTCGCGGCCGAGCGAGTCGACGCCGAACCAGTGCACGGCCGACGGCCCTGCGTTCAACGCGTCGTAGTCGAAATAGTTCTCCGGATCGAACGGCACGATGTGCGGGCCGACGAATGCGAGCACGACGAGCGCCAGCACGAAACCGCCGGCGACCAGCGCGACGGTCTGCTTGCGGAACTTGCGCCAGAATTCGCGCCACGGCGTGCGGATCGCGCTCGATGCGGCCGACGCCGCGGGCTGGACAGTCGCGTTCATGCGCGCCTCACTCTCACTTGAACCGGATGGTCGGGTTGATGACCGCGTACAGCACGTCGACGGTCAGGTTGATCAGGATGAATTCGAGCGAGAACAGCAGCACGATCGCCTGGATCACCGGGTAGTCGCGCATCGTCACCGCGTCGACCAGCAGGCGCCCGAGCCCCGGCCAGTTGAACACGGCCTCGACGACGATCGAGCCGCCGAGCAGGAAGCCGAACTGCAGCCCCATCATCGTGACGACCGGGATCATCGCGTTGCGCAGGCAATGCTTGAGCACGACCATCGGCTCGTGCACGCCCTTGGCGCGCGCGGTGCGCACGTAGTCCTCGTTGAGCACCTCGACGAACGACGCGCGCGTGAAGCGCGCCATCACGGCCGCGACCGCGGCGCCGAGCGTCAGCGACGGCAGCACGTAGCTCTTCCAGGTGCCGTCCGGCACGACGGGCAGCCAGCCGAGCTTCACCGAGAAGATCTCCATCAGCAGCATGCCGAGCGCGAATGCCGGAAACGAGATGCCCGACACCGCGATCGTCATCCCGAAGCGGTCGGGCCAGCGGTTGCGCCATACCGCCGACGCGATCCCGATCGCCATTCCGAACGCCGTCGCCCAGACCATGCTGACGAGCGTCAGCAGCAGCGTCGGCATGAAGCGCTCGCCGATCTCGGTCGACACCGGCCGCTTGCTGCGCGTCGACATGCCGAAATCGCCGTGCGCGATCTTCACGAAGAAGTTCGCGAACTGCGTCGGCAGCGGGCGGTCGAGCCCGAGATCGGCGCGCACGAGCGCGACCGTCGCGTCGTCGGCTTCCGGGCCGGCCGCGAGCCTCGCCGGATCGCCCGGCAGCAGGTGCACGAACAGGAACACCAGCACCGCGACGATCGCGAGCGTGGGCAGCAGGCCGAACAGGCGTTTGACGAGAAAATTCAGCATGGGGCACCGATCGAATCAGCGCGCCGGCAGCTTGCGCCGCCGGCGCCGCACAACGGGCGAATCGCCGTCATTTCACCGAGATTTCGTCGAAGTTGAACGAGCCGTCCGGCATCACGTACATGCCGTGCAGGCGCTTGCTGCGCGCATAGACGATCTTCTCCTGCACCAGGAAGATCCACGGCGCGTCGGCCCACACCTGCTTCTGCGCGTCGGCGTACAGCGCGGCCTTCTTCGCGTTGTCGGTCGTCTCGAGCGCCTTCGCGAGATCGTCGTCGACGGCGCCGTTCTTGTAGTACGCGGTGTTGTAGAGCTTCGGCGGCGCCGATGCGGACGCGAGCAGCGGCGACAGCGCCCAGTTCGCCTCGCCCGTCGAGGCCGACCAGCCGCTGTAGTACATCCGCACCGGCGCCGTCGCCGGGTCCTGCGCGCTCTCGACCTTCGCGACCCGCTCGCCGGCCTCGAGCGCCTGCACCTGCACCTTCACGCCGACCTGCGCGAGCTGCTGCTGGACGAACTGGATCAGCTTCTGCGCCGTCGAATGGTTGTACGCGGACCAGAGCGTCGACTCGAAGCCGTTCGGATAACCGGCCTCCTTCAGCAGCGCGCGCGCCTTCGCCGGATCGTACGGCCAGGGCCCGAGCTTGGTCGCGTATTCGACGCCCACCGGGGCGACACCCGTCTGCGGGGTCGCATAGCCGGCGAACACGACCTTCGCGAGCGCTTCCTTGTTGACCGCGTAGTTCAGCGCTTCACGCACCTTCGGATTGTCGAACGGCTTCTTCTGCGTATTCAGCGAGATGTAGCGCTGGATGATCGACGGCCGCTCGATCAGCTCGACCTTCGGATTGCTCTTCAGGTCGGCCGCCTGCTCGAACGGGATCGTGAACGCGAAATCGGCTTCGCCGGTCTTGAGCAGCGCCGCGCGCGTGTTGTTGTCGACAACCGGCTTCCAGTCGATCGAATCGACCTTCGGATAGCCCTTCTTCCAGTAGCCGGCGAACTTCTTCACCTTCATGTCGTCGGTCTGCTTCCATTCGACGAACTCGAACGGGCCCGTGCCGACCGGATGCAGCGACACGTCACGCCCCCACTTCTTCAGCGCGGCCGGCGAAATCATCACCGCCGACGGGTGCGCGAGCGTGTTGATGAACGCGGAGAACGGCTCGCGCAGCGTGAAGCGCACCGTCATCGGATCGACCACCTCGGTCTTCTCGATCACGCGGAACAGCCCGTAACGCTTCAGCTTGTTCGCCGGATCGGTCACGCGGTCGAAGTTCGCCTTCACCGCGTCGGCGTTGAAGTCCGTGCCGTCGTGGAACTTCACGCCCGGGCGCAGCTTGACCGTGTAGACCTTCGCATCGGGCGACGCCTGGTAGCTCGTCGCGAGCACGTTGACGAGCTTCATGTCCTTGTCGAAGCCGAACAGCCCTTCGTAGAACGACTTGACGACAGCTTGCGACACCGTGTCGTTCGCGTCGTACGGATCCATCGTCGTGAACGTCGAGTACACGGCGACCACGACGTTCTGCTGCGCGAACGCGGGCACGGCGACCGACAGCGCGAGCGCGCCTGCCCCCGCGGCGAACAACGCGCGCGGACGGAACATCGGGAACGAATGCGACTTGTTCATTTTGTCTGGCTCCTGTGGATGATTCGGTAACGCGTGGTGGAAATCGCGGCGTGACTGCATCCGCTCGGGAAAATGGCGCCGTTGCCTGGCGCGTGCGCAGCTGCGGTCCATGTGCGACTCGCCGTGCAATCAATACGCGCCGCCGACGCGATGCGTCGCGACGTAATGATCGGGGCCGACCGCGACGAGCGGCGCGACGAGCGGCTCGTCGCCGACCGCGCGGATCGGGCTCGGAATCTCGTCCGCCGCGAGCTGGCGCGGCGCATGCCGGCGCGCGGGGTCGGCCACCGGCACCGCGCTCATCAGCTTCTTCGTGTACGGATGCTGCGGCGCCTCGAACACCGCGCGGCGCGGGCCGATCTCGACGATCTGGCCGAGATACATCACCGCGACGCGATGGCTGACGCGCTCGACGACGGCCATGTCGTGCGAGATGAACAGATACGCGACGCCGAGCTCGCGCTGCAGGTCGAGCATCAGGTTCACGATCTGCGCCTGCACGGACACGTCGAGCGCCGACACCGATTCATCGGCGATCACGACCTTCGGATTCAGCGCGAGCGCGCGCGCGATGGCGATCCGCTGACGCTGGCCGCCCGAGAATTCGTGCGGATAGCGGCGCGCGGCATCCGGCGGCAGGCCGACCTTGTCGAGCAGCCAGTCGACACGCGCCTGCGCTTCGCTGCCGCTCGCGACGCCGTGCACGAGCAGCGGCTCCATGATCGAGAAACCGACCGTCAGGCGCGGGTTCAGCGACGCGAATGGATCCTGGAAGATGAACTGGATGTTTCGGCGCAGCGCCTGCAGGTCATGACCCTTCATCGCGCTGATGTCGCGGCCGTCGAATTCGATCGAGCCGCTCTGCGATTCGACGAGGCGCAGCAGCGAGCGGCCGGTGGTCGACTTGCCGCAGCCGGATTCGCCGACGAGCGCGAGCGTCTCGCCCGCGCGCAGCTCGAAGCTCACGCGCTCGACCGCGTGCACGTATTGCGACACGCGGCCGAACACGCCGCTCTTCACCGGAAACCGCGTGACGAGATCGCGCACGCGCAGGATCGGCGGCGCGGCCGGATCGACGTGCGGCTGCCCGGCGGCGGGGGCCGCGGCCGCGTTGCCCGCATCGTTCGCGGCAGGCGCCGGCGTGGCCGCGCTCGCGCCGTCCACCTTCAGCAGCGGGAATTTTTCGGGGTTATCGGTGCCGTGCATCGAGCCGAGCCGCGGCACGGCCGCGAGCAGCGCACGCGTGTAGCGATGCGCGGGCGTCGCGAAAATGCGTTCGGACTCGCCCTCCTCGACCTTCTCGCCGCGATACATCACGAGCACGCGATCGGCCACTTCGGCGACCACGCCCATGTCGTGCGTGATGAAGATCACGCCCATGTTCATTTCGTCCTGCAGGCCGCGGATCAGCTGCAGGATCTGCGCCTGGATCGTCACGTCGAGCGCGGTCGTCGGTTCGTCGGCGATCAGGAGCGCCGGCCGGCACGACAGCGCCATCGCGATCATCACGCGCTGCCGCATCCCGCCGGACAACTGATGCGGATAGCGCGCGAACACGCGGCGCGCCTCCGGAATGCGCACGAGATCGAGCAGCCGCAACGCTTCCGCGCGGGCTTCGGTCGCGCTCTTCGACTGGTGCAGCGCGATCGCCTCGCTGATCTGGTCGCCGACCGTAAACACCGGGTTCAGCGACGTCATCGGTTCCTGGAAGATCATCGCGATGTCCGCGCCGCGGATTCCGCGCATCGTCGCCGCGCTCGCCTGCGCGAGGTCGACGAGCGCGCCGCCGCGACGCCGCAACACGATCCGGCCGCTCGTGATCTCGCCGCCGCCATGCTCGACGAGCCGCATCAGCGCAAGCGACGTGACCGACTTGCCGGAGCCCGACTCGCCGACGATCGCGAGCGTCTCGCCGCGATCGACGTGAAACGACACGTTGCGCACCGCATCGAACGTCGCGTTTTCGCGGCGAAACATGACCGACAGGTCGTCGACGGCGACGACGCGCTGTTCCGGCAGCACCAGCGCGGACGGGGTTCGGCTCGAAGTCATGCGGAGGTCTCCTCGTGCGGTCCGGAATCAGGCCGCATCGTCGCGATAGATGCCGACCACGGGCGTCTCGCCGACGCGTGCGTAGCCGCGATACATCCCTTCCGTGTTGAACGGCATCGCGACGTTGCCGTGCGCGTCGACCGCGACGATCCCGCCGCGCCCGGCCAGGCGCGACAGCTTGTTCATCACGGCGTCGTGCGCGGCATCGGCGAGCGATGCGCCGCGATAGGCCATCTGCGCGGCCACGTCATGCGCGGTCGCGAGCCGGATGAACATCTCGCCGGTGCCCGTCGCGGATACCGCGCAGGTCGCGTCGTCCGCGTAGCAGCCGGCGCCGATGATCGGCGAATCGCCGACTCGGCCGGGCTGCTTGTTCGTGATGCCGCCGGTCGACGTCGCCGCCGCGATATGGCCGTGCACGTCGCACGCGACCGCGCCGACCGTGCCGTGCTTGCGGTCGGGATCGAGCGGCTCGGCCGGCTGTCCGGCGCCGAATGCGAAGGTCGCGGCATCGTGATCGAGCATCATGCCGGCCGCCGCGCGCGCCTTGACCCACTGTGCATGACGCGCTTCCGTGTCGAAGTAGCCGGGCTCGGCGAGTTCGAGGCCCTGTGCGGCCGCGAACGCGTCGGCGCCCGCGCCTGCCAGCAGCACGTGCTCGCTCGCCTCCATCACGCGTCGGGCGGCGAGCACCGGATTGCGCACGCGGGTCGCGCAGCAGATCGCGCCGGCCGCAAGCGTCGTGCCGTCCATCACCGCTGCGTCGAGTTCGTGCTTGCCTTCGGCCGTATAGACGGCGCCGCGCCCCGCGTTGAACAGCGGACAGTCCTCGAGCAGCCGCACCGCGACGGTGACGGCGTCGAGCGCGCTGCCGCCGTCGGCGAGCACGTGTTGCGCGGCCTGCAGGATCGCGGTGAGTTCGGCACGGTATTGGCGTTCGGTGTCGGTGTCCATCGCATCGCGCAGGATCGTGCCTGCACCGCCATGAATCGCGACGATCGCGGGTGAAGTCATGATTTTTTCGGACCGGAGGAAGAAGGGTTGGCGGCCGGCGGCGTCGCTTGCGGTTGGATCAGCCACGGCAACAGGAATTCGGTCATTTCGGCGGCGGACTTCGCGGAGCGGTGCGTGCGCAGCGCGACCGCGTCGATCAGCGCCTCGATCATCGTCAGCACGGCCGCTTCCGACGTGGCCGCGAAACGCCGTTCGGCCTTGACGTACAGATTCAGCGACGCGATCGGTGCAAGCGGCGAACCGGGCCCGTCGGAGATGCCGAGCACGCGCGCGCCGCGCGCGGCCGCGCGGCGGGCCAGCTCGATCGTGTCCTTGACGTAGCGCGGAAACGCGAGCGCGATCACGAGATCGCGCGAGTCGGCCGTGTACAGGCGCCGCGCCGCATGCGACGGGCCGCCGAGCAGCGCGAGCGACTGCACGTTGTCGTGACACACCGACAATCCGTGCTCCATCAGCCCGGTCAGAAAGGCGCTCGAACCGGCGCCGAGAATCAGCACGCGCCGCGCGCCGACGATCGCCTCGACGGCCGCCTCGACGTCGGCCGCATCCAGTTGCGCACGCGTGTTCTCGATGTTCGCGACGGCCTGGTCGAACACCGCGTCGATCCACGCGGCGCCGCGCACGCCCTGCTCGTGCTCTTGTTCCTGCTCCTGCGCGGAACGCAGCCGCTCGACCGGGCCGAGCGTCGCCTCGAAGCCGCGCACGAGCGCCGCGCGCATCGCCGGATAGCCGTCGAAGCCGAGCGCCTTCGCGAAGCGGTTCGCGGTGGCGATCGACGCATTCACGGCCTGCGCCAGCTCGTCGATCCGCATCGTCGCCGCGCGAAACGGATTCGCGAGCACGAACTCGCCCATCCGGCGGTGGATCGGCGTCATTCGCGGCATGGCCGAGGCGATGCGCTCCGCGATCGCGGATTCGTCGTGACTGGCATCGTGCGGAACGAGAGGCGTCATGCGAATGGTTTTGCAAGGTGGATGAAAATCAATTTACACAATCTGCCGGCAGGAAAAAAATAAATTTTCATCAGGGTTGTCACGCCCCCTGCCGGGCCCGCCTGATGCAGTCGGTCGTGCGACCGCCGTTCGGCCTCGTCGAGCAGACATTCGGCGCCACTCGTCGCGCAATGCACCGGGGGGCCCTGTCCGCGGACATATCGGGAATACCCCGAGGATGTTCGTTCGAATGCAGATTCACGTTGACCGGATTCGAATTCGAACATAGGATGCTCGAAAATGATCAGTCGTCAGATAACATTGACCTTCAACAGCAGCGAAATGTTCGATTGAACGCGGTGATTCCGATAAAAATCAGGTGAATCGGTCGCCCATCAAGATCGGACATCGTACAAACATGACCCGCAAAAGACGCCCCGCCGGGCGATTTGCATGGCTCAGGAGACAGCAGTGAAAACAGTCAAGGCGTTGCGCTGGTGGATCATCGTGCTGGTATGTCTCGGTACGATCCTCAACTACCTCGCACGAAATTCCCTCGCGGTCCTCGCACCGGAACTGAAGCAGGTGTTCGCGATCTCGACGCAGCAGTACTCGTATATCGTCGGGGCGTTCCAGATCGGCTACACGATCATGCAGCCGGTATGCGGGTTCATCGTCGACCTGATCGGCCTGCGGCTCGGGTTCGCGCTGTTCGCGATGCTGTGGTCGGTGGTCGGCGTCGCGCACGGCTTCGCGTCGGGCTGGCTGTCGCTCGGCATCCTGCGCGGCTTGCTCGGGCTGTTCGAGGCCGCCGCGATCCCGTCGGGGATGAAGGCCGTCGCCGAATGGTTTCCCGATCGCGAGAAATCCGTCGCGGTCGGCTACTTCAACGCGGGCACGTCGCTCGGCGCCGCGATCGCGCCGCCGCTCGTCGTGTTCCTGTCGATGCGGTTCGGCTGGCAATCCGCGTTCATGGTCACCGGCGCGCTCGGCTTCGTGTGGGCCGCGCTCTGGTACACGCAGTACCGGTCGCCGTCCGATCATCCGCGCATCACGTCGCAGGAGCGCACGCTGATCCGCGACGGCCAAGCCACGATGCCGGCCGCGTCGAAGCGCCGGATTCGCGACGTCGTCACCGCGCGGCGCTTCTGGGCGATCGCGCTGCCGCGCTTCTTCGCGGAACCCGCATGGCAGACCTTCAGCTTCTGGATTCCGCTTTACCTCGCCACTGAACGCCACATGCCGCTCACGCAGATCGCCGTGTTCGCGTGGATGCCGTTTCTCGCGGCCGACGCCGGCGGCATCGCGGGCGGCTACCTGTCGCCCTACCTCGCGAACCGGTTCAAACTGCCGCTCGTGTGGTCGCGTGTCGCCGGCGTCGCGCTCGGCGCGGTGCTGATGCTGGGGCCGGCGATGATCGGGCTCGTGTCGTCGCCGTACACGGCCATCGGCCTGTTCTGCGTCGGCGGCTTCGCGCACCAGATGATCTCCGCGCTCGTCAACACGCTGTCGGCCGACGTGTTCGATCCCGAGGAAGTCGGCACCGCCAGCGGCTTCGCGGGCATGGCCGCGTGGATCGGCGGGCTCGGCTTCTCGCTGCTGGTCGGCGCGCTCGCCGACAAGATCGGCTACGCACCGCTGTTCGCGTGCCTCGGCCTGTTCGACATCATCGGCGTGACGCTGCTCGCGGTGCTGATCCGCGGGCAGTCGAAGCAGGAACGCCTGCTCGCGCAGCACGCCTGACCTCCGTCTTCACCAGGAATCGCCTTCATGACTTCGCTTCTTCATCCGCCCGTGTTCCGCGTCGCCGACCGGCAGGCGAACCGTGTGCTGCTCGCGTCCGACGCGGGCGCGACCTTCGAGATCTTCGTGCTTGAGGACGACATCGTGCGCGTGCGCGTGCTGCCCGACGCGACGGCGCGCACCCCGCGCACCTGGACGATCGCACCGGGCCTCGACGACGTGCCGCTCGACGGGCGCGACCGCCTCGACCTGAGCGGCTTCGCGCTGCCGGCCTACGACTTCGTCGAAGACGACGGCGGCGTGCGCATCGAAACCGCGCAGATCCGCCTCGACGTGAAACTGCAGGGCGGCCATTGCACGTGGTCGATGCGCGGCGCGGACGACGCGTGGCGCGTCGTGCTCGCCGACCGCGCCACGCAGGCCTACAACTTCGGCTGGTGGGACGATCGCGCCTATCACTACGTCGCACGCGAGCGCGGCGACAAGGTGTTCGGTCTCGGCGAGCGCGCGGGCGACCTCGACCGCACCGGCGCGCGCTTCGAGATGCGCAACATCGATGCGATGGGTTACAGCGCGAAGCACACGGACCCGCTCTACAAGCACATTCCGTTCTACGTCACGTGGTCGCCCGGCGCGTGCCAGGGCTTCGGGCTGTTCTACGACACACTGTCGGATTGCGCATTCGACATGGGCCGCGAACTCGACAACTACCACGGGCTCTACCGCTACTTCGTCGCCGAGCATGGCGATCTCGACTACTACTTCATCGCGTCGCCCGACACGCCGCTCGCGGCCGCCCGGCGCTTCACGTGGCTCACCGGACGCCCGGCGCGCACGCCGAAATGGGGGCTCGGCTATTCGGGCTCGACGATGAGCTACACCGACGCGCCGGACGCGCAGCGGCAGATGAACCAGTTCGTCGAGCAGTGCGAATCACACGACATCCTGTGCGATTCGTTCCACCTTTCGTCGGGCTATACGTCGATCGGCGCGAAGCGCTACGTGTTCAACTGGAACCGCGAAAAATTTCCCGACGCGAAGGGTTTCGTGAAGCACTATCGCGACCACGGCATCCGCCTGTGCGCGAACATCAAGCCGTGCCTGCTGCGCGACCACCCGGCATTCGACGACGCCGCGCGGCGCGGGCTGCTGATCCGCTCGGCATCCGGCGAACCGGCATGGGTGCAGTTCTGGGACGAGGTCGGCGCGTATCTCGACTTCACGCAACCGGACGCGTACCGCTGGTGGCGCGAGCAGGTCACGTCGGCGCTGCTCGACTACGGAATCGAGTCGACGTGGAACGACAACAACGAATACGAGATCTGGTCGCCCGACGCGATCGCGCACGGCTTCGGCCAGCCGTTTCCCGCGCGCGAGGCGAAGGTGCTGCAGACGATGCTGATGATGCGCGCGTCGCGCGAAGCCCAGCGCGCGCATGCGCCGGCGCAGCGGCCGTTCCTCGTGTCGCGCTCCGGCGGCGCCGGCATGCAGCGTTACGTGCAGACCTGGTCCGGCGACAACTACACGTCGTGGGAAACGCTGCGCTACAACCTCAAGATGGGCCTCGGGCTCGCGTTGTCGGGCGTGTCGAACATCGGTCACGACATCGGCGGCTTCTCCGGCCCCGCGCCGTCGCCCGAGCTGCTGCTGCGCTGGGTGCAGTTCGGCATCTTCATGCCGCGCTTCAGCATCCATTCGTGGAATGACGACGGCACCGTCAACGAACCGTGGATGTATCCGGAGATCACCACGCGGATCGCGTCGCTGATCAAGCAGCGCTACCGGCTGCTGCCTTACCTCTATCACCTGCTGTGGCTGTCGACCACGCGCTACGAGCCCGTGCTGCGGCCGACCTTCGGCGACTTCCCCGGCGACCCGCGCTGCTACGACGAATGCGACGACATGATGCTCGGCGACGCACTGCTGGTCGCGCCGGTCGTCGAGCCGGGCCGCACGGAGCGCACGGTCTACCTGCCGTCCGGCGCGCGCTGGGTGTGCTGTGCGAGCGCGCAGTCGTTCGACGGCGGCGCGAACGTGACGCTGCCCGCGCCGCTCGACACGCCGGTGATGTTGTTGCGCGAAGGTCGCGTGCTGCCGCTGAACGTCGCCGAGCAACGGTTCGGCGCACGCGCGGACACGCGCGGCTTCCTCGTCGCGCCGCGCATCGAGGACGGCGTTGCGTACGGCGAATGCGTCGAGGACGACGGCGAAACGGAAGCGTGGCGCGACGGCGAATACGGGCTGTGGCGCATCGAGACCGGACGCACGGCGTCGGGCGAACTCGGCGTGTCGGTCCGCTGGGATGGCCGCATGAACCGCCCCGCCGAGCGCGTGGAGATCCTGCTGCCGGCATCGCTGCAAGGCGCGCTTGCCGTGCGCGGTGCGCGCGTCGAACACGATGCGCGGGATGGCGCATGGCGTCGCGTCGTCGTGGCACTCGACGACTGACCGCGCAAGCGCGGGAAAACGCCGAACCCTAAGATCGGGCGGGCCGCGCACACGGCCCGCCCTCCACCAAAGAGGAGGCCGATCAGCCTCCCGCCCCCTTGAAGAGACTTGGAGATCGTCAATGAAAGCATCGCATCACTACTCTGCAATCCTGATTTTATCGGCCGCGTCGCTCGGCGCTTCCGCCGCCCATGCGCAGAGCAGCGTGACGCTGTACGGCGTGGTCGACGATTCGCTCGCGTACGTGAACAACCAGCAAGGCCACTCGAACGTGTACATGCGCGACGGCAACCTGTATGCGTCGAAGTTCGGGCTGCGCGGCGACGAGGATCTCGGCGGCGGCACGCACGCGATCTTCGACCTGCAATCCGGCTTCAACCTGAACACCGGCGCGCAGGCCGCCGCCGGCACGATCTTCAACCGCCAGGCCTTCGTCGGGCTGCGCAACGATCATTACGGCACGGTGACGGCCGGCCGCCAGTACACGCCGTACTTCCTGCTGGTCGGCCCGTACGCGGCGAGCAGCTGGCTGACCGGCGCGACGGGCGCGCATCCGGGCGACATCGACGGGCTCGACACGACGATCCGCGTCAACAACTCCGTCACCTATACGTCGCCGACCTTGTCCGGGGTGACCGCGAGCGCGATGTATGCGTTCGGTGGCATCGCCGGCGCGACCGGCAAGGGCAACACGTTCAGCGCCGCGCTGCGCTATGCGAACGGGCCGATCGGGATCGCGGCCGGTTACCTGCGCATCAACAGCTCGGGTTCGTCGGCGGGCTTCCTGAATCCGGCGACCGCCGCGTCGGGCAGCTTCGCGGTGTCCGTGCTGAACCAGGGCTACCTGACCGCGAAGGCCGTCGAGCAGGTCGCGGCGGCCGGCAACTACACGCTCGGCAACCTGACGATGGGCCTCAACTACTCGAACGTGAAGTATCTGCCCGGCAACGGCTCCGCGTTCACGGACACGGCCGTGTTCAACACCTACGGCGCGCTCGCCGCATATCGCTTCACGCCGACGTTCTCGGTGGCCGGCGCGTTCGCGTACACGCTCGCGTCGAAGGCGAACGGCGTGTCGGACGCGGCCCGTTACCAGCAGTATTCGCTGAAGGAGTCGTACAGCCTGTCGAAGCGCACGACGCTGTATGCGCTGCAGGCGTATACGCATTCGAGCGGACGGACGCTCGGCGCGCTGGGCGCCGGCCATATCGTCGACGCGGCGCCGATCGTCGGCGATTCGCAGCAGCTCACGCCGTCGACGACGCACGGCCAGTTCGTCGGCATGGCCGGGATCGCCGTGACGTTCTGAACCCATACGGCTGCGCCTCCGTTGCTTGCGCCCCGGACGATCCGGCATCGTCCGGGGCGCCGGTTTGACGTTCGTCGTCCGCCTCTTTCGCACGCAGCGCGCAGCGTGCGGGTTTTCGCGATCGCCCCGATACCTTACAATTCGTCAGGTTTTCCCTGCTGCATATCCCTTCTTGCAGTCCTGACACCGCGGTACACTCGACGCACGCCGTATCAGGGTCCGACGCGCGACACGCGCGCCGGGCGGCGTCGCGCCTCGTTGCGCCCACAACTGGATGCCAGCCATGCCAGATTCCCGTTCCTCGCCCCGCACGACATTCAAGCCGCAGGTCGTGCTGCCCGCGCTCGCGGTCATCGGCGCACTGCTCGTCGTGTGCGCGCTGCTCCCGACCGAAGCAGGCGCGCTCTTCTCCTCCGGCCAGCAATGGGTCGTCGCGCGCTTCGACTGGTTCTACGTGCTCGCCGTCACCACGTTCCTCGTGTTTCTCGTGCTGATCGCAGCGAGCGACTTCGGCAACATCCGGCTCGGCCCCGACGACGCCGAGCCCGAGTTCAGCTTCCTGTCGTGGACGGCCATGCTGTTCGCGGCGGGCATGGGCATCGGCCTCATGTACTTCGGCGTCGGCGAGCCGATGCAGCACTTCCTGAAGCCGCCGACCGTCGATCCCGGCACGCCGGCCGCCGCGCGCGAGGCGATGCTGATGACTTTCTTCCACTGGGGCTTCCATGCGTGGGCGATCTACGGGCTGATGGGGCTCGTGCTCGCATACTTCGGATTCCGCTACAACCTGCCGCTGACGCTGCGCTCCGGGCTGTATCCGGTGCTGCGCGAGCGCGTGAACGGCTGGATCGGCCACACGGTCGACGCGTTCGCACTGGTCGGCACGGTCGCGGGCATCGCGACGACGCTCGGCTACGGCGTGATGCAGTTGAGCGCGGGCCTGCATACGGTCGCCGGCTGGGATACGAGCGGCAACGCGTTCCGCATCGGGCTCGTCGTGATCGTCGTGATCCTGGCCGGCGCATCGGCCGCGAGCGGTCTCGACAAGGGCGTGCGGCGGCTGTCCGAGCTGAACCTGCTGCTGGCGTTCCTGTTGCTCGCGTTCGTGGTCGTCGCGGGCCCGACGTCGTTCCTGCTGCGCGCGCTCGGCGACAACATTGGCCAGTACCTGTCGAATCTCGTCGACCTGTCGTTCCGCACCTATGCGTACGCGCCGCCGCGCGAGGAAGGCTGGTTCGGCGGCTGGACGATCCTCTACTGGGCATGGTGGGTGTCGTGGTCGCCGTTCGTCGGCATGTTCATCGCGCGCATCTCGCGCGGCCGCACGATCCGCCAGTTCGTGATCGGCGTGTTGCTCGTGCCGACCGCATTCAATCTCGTGTGGATGACCGTGTTCGGCAACAGCGCGATCTGGCTCGACACGCACGGCGCGGCCGGCGCGCTCGCGCAGACGGCCGGCAGCGTCGATGCGTTGCTGTTCCGTTTCTTCGATTTCCTGCCGCTGCCGCAGTTGCTGTCGATCGTCGCGATCGTGCTGATCGCGGTGTTCTTCGTCACGTCCGCCGATTCCGGCGCATTCGTGATCGACCAGATCGCGACGCGCGGCACCGCGCATTCGCCGGTCTGGCAGCGGCTGTTCTGGGCTGCGCTGCTGGGCGTGACGGCGGCCGTGCTGCTGGTCGCGGGCGGGCTCGGCGCGCTGCAGGCGATGACGTTGATCGCCGCATTGCCGGTCGCATTGATCATGCTCGCACTGTGTTACGGGCTGTGGCGCGGGCTCGCGGCCGATCGCGCGCACTATTCGCAGGACGTCGCGCCCGCGACGAGCTTCTGGACCGGCCAGCACTGGCGCCATCGCCTGACGCATATCCTGCGGCAGACGACCGAGTCCGACGCGCGCCAGTTCGTCGCGGAAACCGTCGAGCCCGCGCTGCGCAAAGTCGCCGACGAGCTGCGTTCAGGCGGCGTCGACGCACACGTGCAGCGCGACAGCGACGATGCGGTGCGGCTGACCGTACCGACCGCGGAACACCGCGATTTCGTCTACGGCGCGCGCGTGACGGCGAAATCCGCGGCGGCCTTCCTGGTACGCGAAGCGGCCGAGCCGGAAGCCGAGCGTCCGCACGTGTACGGCATCGTCACGTTCTTCGAGGACGGCCGGCTCGGCTACGACGTCGAATATCTACGCGGCGACGAACTGATCGCCGATGTCCTGCGTCAATACGAACGCTACGTCTCGCTCGCGGCCGACCAGCGTACGCATCTGCTGAGCCGCGCGCCGGGACACGCAACGGAGGCCGAATGAACCCGACCGCTGCGTTCCTCTTGTCGAGCCGACGCGCGGCGCCCGACGGAGCCGTGCCATGAGCGGCCTGCTGAACGATCGCACCGGCGACTTCGTCGCGCTCGCGACGCTCGCGGTGCTTTACCTCGGCGGCGTCGGCCTCGCGCTTTGGCGGATCCGCACCGCCGCCGCGCGCGGCAAGGTTTACTGGATCGTCTGCATCGCGCTGCTCGCCGGCGGCGCGATCGCGATCACCGCCAACCTGTCGCCCATGCCGAACAGCGGCGAGATGCCGCCCGGTTTCGCACTCGGCGTCGAGGCGGTGCTGCTGGGGCTCGCGCTCGTGGCGGCAGGCTGCGCCTGGCTGATGTTGCGGGCGAGGCGCGACTGACACCTGCCTTTTGCACGGCGCCGCAGCCCTGTCACGCATGGACGGCAGCACACATGCCGAACAACGGGCTGCCGCCATTTTCCTGATGCATCATGCAGACGGCGCCCGCGCGGTGACGAGCCAGCACGCCGCGTCGAAGCGCACGTCCGCGCCCTCCACGTAGCGCTCGAACGCAGCGCGAACCGTATCGATCACGCGCCGGCGCGTCGCGTCGTCCACCTGACGAAGCGCGAGCCCGACCGGCCCGAGTCGCGCGATGTAGTCGTCCAGCGCGGACGCCGGCAACGCGCACGCGATATCGATGCGCTCAATCGCGATGTCGGCCCAGCCGCTGTCCGACAATACCGACGCGATCCGTTGCCGGTCGCCGAACGCAAATTGTCCCGGCGCCCCCGGCTGCCGCGCCGGCAGGGCCGGCAGCAATGGCGCCGCAACGCGCTCGGCCGTCGTCATGAACGGATTGTCGGCGGCGCCGCGCCATGCGACGAATCGCAGTCGCGCGTTCGGGCGCGCCGCGTGCCGCAGGTTCGCGAAGGCCTGCACCGGATCGTCGAAGAACATCACGCCGAAGCGCGACACGATCAGGTCGAACCGCCCCGGCGCGAACGCATGCGTCTGCGCATCGGCATGCACGAAGTCGGCGTCAACGCCCTCGCGTTCGGCGCGAGCCCGTGCGGCGGCAAGCATCTGCGCCGAAATGTCCAGGCCCGTACAGTGCGCGTGCGCGCCAAGGCGCCGTGCGATCGCGAGCGTCACCGCTCCGGTGCCGCAGCCGACGTCGAGCACGCTGCTCGCGGACGCCGCCACCGCCCCATCCGCGAGCAATGCCTCGAACGGCTCGAACATCCGGTCGAGCGAGCGCTGCGCGTCGACCCATGCCAGCCCCGACGGGCCATTCCACAGCGCAGACTGCGCTTCGTTTGTCCGGTTTCCTTCCATCGTCGATTCTCCGTTTGTCCGCATCGTTGACCGTGATCCGGACTATGCTGCTTCAAGCCGGCTTGAGGTCAAGGCCGCGAACGCGGCACGACTCGCGCGCCGCATCGGCCGTCGCCTCCGTGCCTTCACATTTCTTACATTCGCGTTCCGTATCGTTGACGGCTTTCCTACGGTGCCTCCCATGCGACGACTCCTCTCCCGCGCGCTGTTCGTGCGCTACGCTTCGCTTGTTGCCCTCGCGGCGCTGTCCGCGTGTTCGAATCACATCGATACGCCCGCCGACCCGGCCAGTGCCGCGATCAACGTTCAGGCCGCGTGGGTCGAGATCGGCGATGCGAACCAGGCGATCGCACGCGTTGTCACGAACTACAGCCCTGCGTCCGCGAGCGATCCGCTTTGCCCGCAGCTGTCCGTCGACGGCAAGCTGTCGCGCATGACGCTGCGCGCCGGCGCCGCGACCGTCGCGCAACGGCCGACGGCGAGCGCGCCGGCCGACTCGAAACCGTCGAGCTTCCCGGTGTCGGTCTGCGAAGCGACGCTGCCGGCCGATGCCCAGACGGCGAGCGTCGCGGGCCGCGCGCTGCCGCTGCCGAAGGC
This sequence comes from Burkholderia sp. BCC1640, assembly GCF_902833125.1. Lineage (NCBI taxonomy): Bacteria > Pseudomonadati > Pseudomonadota > Betaproteobacteria > Burkholderiales > Burkholderiaceae > Burkholderia > Burkholderia sp. BCC1640. The sequence goes on from NZ_CADFEF010000002.1 coordinate 356,929, forward strand.
ACAGCCGCAGCGCATCGCGATCATCGCCGACACCGGCTGCCGAATGAAGAAGGCCGACAACGCATGGCAGGCGTGCAACGACGCGACGGTCTGGCCGTTCGACACGATCGCGGCGAGCGTCGCGAAGCTGTCGCCGGACCTCGTGCTGCACGTCGGCGACTATCACTACCGCGAAAACGCGTGCCCGCCCGACATCGCCGGCTGCAAGGACAGCCCGTGGGGCTACGGCTGGGATGCGTGGCAGGCCGACCTGTTCCGCCCGGCCGCGCCGCTGTTCGCGAAGGCGCCGTGGGTCGTCGTGCGCGGCAACCACGAGGAATGCGCGCGGGCCGGCCAGGGCTGGTACCGCTTCCTCGATCCGCACCCGTATTCGGCGGCCCGTTCGTGCGACGATCCGGCCAACGATGACGACGCGAACTACTCGGATCCCTATGCGGTGTCGCTCGGCGGCGGCACGCAAGTGATCGTGTTCGACACCGCGAAGGTCGGCCGCAATCCGCTGAAGACGACCGACGCGCAGTTCCGCATCTATCAGAAGCAGTTCCAGACGGTCGCGGCGCTCGCGTCGAAAGCCGGCATGTCGACGACGATCTTCACGAACCACCATCCGATCCTCGCGTTCGCGCCGATCGCCGGCAGCACGCCCGCGCCGGGCAACCTCGCGCTGCAGTCGGTGATGGCGAGCCTGAACGCGCAGGCGTACTACCCGCCCGGCATCCACGTCGCGCTGCACGGGCACGTGCACGACTTCCAGGCGATCAACTTCTCGTCCGGGCATCCGGCGACGATCGTGTCCGGCAACGGCGGTGACAACCTCGACGTCGCGCTGCCCGATCCATTCCCGGCCGGCCTGACGCCCGCGCCGGGCGCCGTGATCGAGCGGCTGTCGCACAACAACAGCTTCGGCTTCCTGATCATGGAGCGACGCGCGGCGCCGGCGACGGGCTGGGTGTTCCGTGCATATTCGGCGGCAGGCAAGCTGCTCGCGTCGTGCGACCAGTCGGGCAATACGCTCGCATGCGACAAGACGGGGTTCATCGCGCCGTGAGTGACGCAGTTCGATTGAGTGACGATTTGATGGATTCGACCGGCCGCCGGCGACGGATGGCCGGCTCGCGGAGGCGGACGGTTTCGTCGGTGACCGCTGCCGAGCATTGGGTGTCCGGTTCGGTTCCGGTCCTCGGCAGCGGATGGACGGTACGCGTACTTGCCGCCGCCCTGCTCGCCGGCACGGCGTTCGCGGCCCATGCCGCGCCGCCCGAGACGATGCTGCTCCCCGGCGCGCCGCCGTCGCGCGTCGTCGGCACGATCGGCAACGGCACGCCGCAGGTGACCGACAAGGTCGACGCGGCGGCCAGCCGTTTCGCTCCGGACCCGACGCTCGTCGCGCTGGGCCGCCGGATCTTCTTCGATCCGCGGCTATCCGAGCCGCGCGGCATGTCGTGCGCGGGCTGCCACGATCCGGGGCGCGCGTTCGCGCCGACATTGTCGGCCGCTTCGCTCGCGGGGCCGGGCGTGCCGGAAGGCAGCCGCCACGGACGCTTCAGCCTGCGCAACGCGCCGTCGCTGCTCTACGTGCGCTACGTGCCGCGCCGCCACTTCTATCAGGACGACGACGCCCCCGCGCCGTCGCCGTTCGGCGGCCTCTTCAGCGACGGCCGCGCGGACACGCTCGCCGAACAGATTCGCGGGCCGTTGTTCGATCCGAACGAGATGAACAACCGATCGCCGGCCGCGTTGCTGCGCAAGGTCGACCGCACCGAACTGGCGGACGATCTCGCCGCGCGCTTCGGCGCATCGGTGCGGCGCGACCCCGAGCAACTGGTGCGCGCGCTGGGCTCGGCCGTCGAGGCCTATCTGCAGAGCGACGACATGGCGCCGTTCACGTCGCGCTTCGACGCGTATCTGCGCACGCGCAAGCCGCTCGCGCCGGCCGAGATGCGCGGCCTGACGCTGTTCCGCAATCCCGACAAGGGAAACTGCATGAGTTGCCATACGCTGTCGGAGACGTCGAGCCGGCCGGAGCGCTCGCTCTTCACCGATTTCGGCTACGACGCGATCGCGGTGCCGCGCAACCGCGCGCTGCCCGCGAACCGCGATCCGCGCCATTTCGACAACGGCCTGTGCGACACGGCCACACGGCTGCGATGGCCCGAGCCGACGCAATGGTGCGGCTACCTGCGCACGCCGGGGCTGCGCAACGTCGCGGTCAAGCAGACGTTCATGCACAACGGCGTGTTCACGACGCTGCGCGACGCGGTCGCGTTCTACAACACGCGCTCGACCGACCCGGCCCGCTGGTATCACGGCGCCAGGACCTTCGACGACGTGCCGGCCGCCTATCGCGGCAACATCAACGTCAATTCGACGCCGATGAACCGCCGGCCGGGCACGCCGCCCGCACTGACCGACGCGGAAATCGACGACATCGTCGCGTTTCTCGGCACGCTGACCGACGCGCGCTACGCGAACCTCGTCCCGCCCGCCGCGCCTGCCGCCCGGATGACCGGATCGCCAGCCGCCCGCCCACCTTCGCCGGTGCGCTGAACCCTGGCCGAACGGCCAGGCGCATGCGCGCCCGCTTGCGGCCTCCTCATATACTGGTTATATTTACAGTACTGTATTTATGAACAGTGAGGTGCGCGATGGAACATCTGGTCCGTATCGTCAACGACACCGATCGCCAAGTGCTGGCATGGCTGCGTGCGCAGGTCGGCGACGCCCGCGTCGAGCGCGCGGCGCGCCAGCTCGGGCATACACGCAAGCCCTTCCCGTCGGCGGTATGCCGGTATCTGGGCATGAGCGCGCCGGCAACGCTGCGCCAAGCGGAACGGCCGCGTGCCGCACGCGACTTCTCGGTCGGCGATCGCTACCTGTCATTGATCCGTCAGCATCTCGCCGCGCATGCGGTCAGCCGATGAAATCGCCGAAATCGTATCGTCGGCGCATCGCCGCGCGGCGGCCGTCCGGGGTGAGCGCGGCGTGCCGGCCGGAAAATGGCGCGCGATCGCATCGATCGTCACATCGCGCTGCACGCGCAGTTGCTCGCGAAACCGGTGCAGGTGGCGATCGAACGCGCCCGAGCCGACAACTTCGGCCGCAGCAACGTCACCCAGCTACCGCCCCTTCCGCGCGTGCTCGATCCACTCGAACAACGCCATCCCGATCAGCATCGCGACGACGAACGCGATGCCCTTGGCCGACCCGAGTCCGATCGACACGATCGCCGGCCCCGGGCAAAACCCGGCAAGCCCCCAGCCGATGCCGAACACGGCGCTCCCTGCGACGAGGCGTACGGTAATCGTCCGCACGGCCGGCCACTGGATAGGCAGGCCGAGCAACGACCGCGTCCGACGCTTCGCCCAGGCGAACGCGAACACGGCAACGCCGATCGCGCCGGCCATCACGAACGCGAGCGACGGGTCCCAGCGGCCTGCCAGGTCGAGAAAGCCGAGCACCTTCTGCGGGTTGGCCATCCCCGACACGATGAGGCCGGCGCCGAACAGCAGCCCCGCCAGAAACGCGAATCCTGCCTGCATGTCAGCCTCCGATCACGTGCCGTCGCACGAATACGGTCGCAAAACCCGCGACCATGAACACCGTCGTCGCGACGATCGATCGCGTCGCGCCACGCGACAGCCCGCAGACGCCGTGACCGCTCGTGCATCCGCCCGCATAGCGCGTACCGATCCCGACCAGCAGGCCGGCCGCCAGCAACTCGCCCCAGCCCGCATCGACCTGCGGCGCCGCGGCGACACCGGCGATGCGCATCATCAGCGGCGCGGCAATCAGCCCGGCGACGAATGCGGCACGCCAGTCGCGCTCGGCGGCACCGGCCGTGAACAAGCCGCCGACGATGCCGCTGATCCCGGCGATCCGCCCGTTGAACGCAACGAGCCACGCAGCCGCCAGCCCGATCAGCACACCGCCTGCAAGCGACAGCCACGGCGTGAAATGAAGCACATCAAGCTGCATGGCGGGTCCCCTTTGCGGCCGTGCCGCAGAACTGTTCGTACAGCACGCCCATCACCGCGATCACGGCCGGGCTGTCGAGCGAATAGTGGATGTTCTTGCCTTCACGGCGCGTGCGGACCAATGCGTTGTCCCGCAACACGCCGAGCTGCTGCGACAGCGTCGGCTGGCGGATATCCAGCCGCGCCTCGAGATCGCTCACGCAGCGTTCGCCCTGCGACAGCTCGCACAGCAGCAGCAACCGGTCGGGATTGGACAGCACCTTGAGCAGCGCGCATGCCGATTCGGCGGCGGCGCGCATCTGGTCGGGCTCGGGCAGCCCGGTGGAAGGGTCGGCGTTCATGAGGGGGACCGCAAACGATTAAGGAATCTACATTATATACATTTATATAATGTAGATTCCTGCTTTCGTTCGGTGCCGTCGGAAGACGGCGCCATCGGCAATGGTCGCCCCTGCCTCCGCTACGCCTGCTCGCCGGCAATCGCCTCGGCCGCCACCGCGCGCTTCGCGCCGGCCCGCACCGCGCCAAGCACCAGCACCGCGCCCCCGGCAATTACGCACGGCACCGCGACGAATGCGAACGCGGTCGACAACGGCAACCCCATCGCGAGCATCGCGCCGCCCGCCATCGAGCCGACGACGGACCCGCCGCGGCCGATCCCGTTCGCCCAGCTCACGCCCGTGGTTCGGCATTCGGTCGGATAGAACGCAGCCGACAGCGCGTTCGCGCCGACCTGCGAGCCGGACACGCAGAAGCCGGCCGCGAACACGGCCAGTGCCGCGCCCGCCGGCGACGCGGCCAGCCCCCCGATCGCCGCGACGAACACGCCCGCCGCCGCATAGCTGCACGCGAGCACGCGATGCGGATCGAAGCGATCCATCAGCCAGCCGAGCACGATCGCGCCGAGCGTGCCGCCGACCTGGAACATCGCGGTCACGCGCGCGGCCGTCTGCAGCGTCGCGCCGGTCGTGCGCAACAACGTCGGCAGCCAGCTCGACAGCAGGTAGATGACGAGCAGGCTCATGAAGAACGTCAGCCACAGCAGCAGCGTGCCGCGCAGCAGGTCGGCAGCGAACAGGCGGCCGAGCGGCGACCCGGCCGGCTTGCCGCGCGGCGCGACGAACGACGCGTGCGCGAGATCCGGGTCCGGTGCAATGCGTGCGAGCATCGTCGCGATCCGCTCGCGCGACGCGCCGGTGTTGACGAGATAGCGCACCGATTCGGGCAGTCGCCACGCGAGCACCGGCAGGAGCAGCAGCGGCGCGGCCCCGCCGACGACGAGCACCGCACGCCAGCCGTCGCGTTCGATCAGCGACGCGGCCGCGAGCCCGCCGAGCGCCGAGCCGATCGTGAAGCCGCAGAACATCGTCGTGACGAGCAGCGAGCGCCGCCGCGCGGGACAATACTCGGACGTCAGCGTGATCGCGTTCGGCATCGCGCCGCCGAGCCCGAGGCCGGTCACGAAGCGCCACGCGATCAGTTCGGTCAAGCCGCCCGCAGTCGCCGACGCCGCACTCGCGATGCCGAAGCACGCGACACAGGCGAGCAGCAGGCGCTTGCGGCCGAACCGGTCGCCGAACGGTCCGAACACGAGCGCGCCGGCCATCAGCCCGGCGAGCCCCGCGCCGAATACCGGCGCGAGCTGCGCGGGCGACAGCCCCCATTCCGCGCGAATGACGGGAGCGATGAATCCGATCGATGCCGTGTCGAAACCGTCGATCGCGACGATCAGGAAGCACAGCACGACGATCGCGGCCTGAAACGGCGCAACGCGATGTCGGTCGATCCATGCGCTGACGTCGATGGACAGCGTATCGGCCATGATGATGTCTCCTCCATGAAGGCGGTCGCGCGCGATGTCGTTGGAACGCGCGCCGCCGGATCCGGGCTGAAGCGCGTCAGTCGACGGTCTTCAGGCAATCCTCCGCGCGCCAGCCGTGCAGCCAGTCGAGCGCGTCGTAGAACTGCGCCTGCGTGCGTCCGACCCACAGCGCGTTGCGCACCTGCCGCTCGACGCCCTTCGCGTGATAGATCCGCCCCATCTCGCGCGCCGAATACAGCACGCGCGCGGTGCGCGGAATCCGCACGCGTTCGTACAGCGCGAACGCGGCTTCGAAGTCGCCGTCGGTCCGCGCGACGGCCGCGCCGAGCGTCACCGCATCCTCGAGCGCCTGGCACGCGCCCTGCGCGATGTATTGCGTCATCGGATGGGCGGCGTCGCCGAGCACCGTCGCGCGGCCCGCGCTCCAGCGCTCGACCGGGTCGCGATCGGCGGTCGCCCAGCGCTTCCACGACGTCGGCCGGTCGAGCATCTGTTTCGGCAGCGGATGAATGCCGTCGAAGTACGACAGCACTTCCTCCTTGCTGCCGTCGCGCACGCCCCAGGTTTCCTGCTCGCGGCTGTGAAACGTGACGACGAGGTTGTATTGCCGTCCGCCGCGCAGCGGATAGTGGACAAGATGGCAATGCGGGCCGGCCCACACGACCGGCGCATTGATCTGCAGGTTCTTCGGCATGTTGTCGACGTCGACGACCGCGCGGTACACGACGTGCCCCGTCACGCGATGCGCATCGCCGATCAGCGCCTGCCGGATCGCGGACTTCACGCCGTCGCAGCCGATTACCGCGTCGGCGCGATAACGTTCGCCATGCTGATCGATCACGGTCACGCCGTTGCCGTCCTGCTCGAACCCGCACACTTGCGTGCTGGTCCGGAATTCGATCAGCGGATGATCCTTGACCGCCTCGTAGATCGACAGATGGATGTCCGCGCGATGGATCACCGCATACGGGTTGCCGAAGCGTTCGCGATACGCGGCGCCCGTATCGATGCACGCGACTTCCCGCGCATCGACCGCATCCATCAGTTGCAGCCGGTCGGTGAACACCGCGCGGCCGCGCGCGGCCTCGCCGACGCCCAGCGCGTCGAGCGCATTGAACGCGTTCGCGGCGAGCTGGATGCCCGCGCCGATCTCGCCGATTTGCGCGGCCTGTTCAAGCAGCTTCACGCGAATGCCCTGACGCGCGAGCGCCAGCGCCGTCGCGAGTCCGCCGATGCCGCCGCCGATCACGAGTACGCGTCGGCCTGTATTGTTTGTCTCGCCCATGTCCGTCTCCTCCTTCGTGTTACGCGACGTAGTCCGGTTGCCGCTGCGGCTGCGCCGCTTCGAACGCCGGCTCGCGTCGCGCGTGTTCATGAACCGCGAGGCTGCGCGGATATGCGCTCAGGTCGCAATCCATTCGCAGCGCGTTCGCGACCTGCGGCACGAGGCACACGTCGGCGAGCGTCGGCGCCTCGCCGAAACACCACGGGCCCGTATCCGCGCGCGCGAGCAGGCGCTCGACGCCGGCCATGCCTTCCGCGATCCAGTGCCGGTACCACGCATTCTTCTGCAGCGGCGTGACCTGCAGTTCGCTGTCGAGGTAGCGCAGCACGCGCAGGTTGTTGACCGGATGGATGTCGCACGCGATCAGCGTCGCGAGTTCCAGCACGCGTGCGCGCTGCCGCGGTTCCAGCGGAATCAGCCGCGGCGCCGGATGAATCTGGTCGAGGTAATCGATGATCGCGAGCGACTGGCCGAGACGGAAATCGCCATCGACCAGCGCCGGCACCGACGCCGACGGATTCACCCGCGCGACGTAGCCGGCCTCGCGGTGCTCGCCCGTGCGGATGTTCACGGGCAGCGTATCGAACGGCAGCCCTTTCAGCGCGAGCGCGATGCGCACCCGATAGGATGTCGAACTGTTGAAGAAACTATGCAGTTGCACGATGTGACCTTTCGAGGAAATCGAAGAACGCGCGTCAGACCACGCGCACGGCCAGTTCGCCGAGTCGCTCGACGCCGACCTTCATCACGTCGCCCTTGACCACCGCGCCGACACCTTCTGGCGTGCCGGTGAAGATCACGTCGCCCGGTTCGAGGCGGAAGAACTTCGACAGGTCGGCCACCGTTTCCGCGACCGACCAGATCAGTTGCGACACGTCGCTCTTCTGCTTCGTCGCGCCATTGACGGTCAGCCACAGGCCGGCCTGATCGACATGACCGACCTCGCTCGCCGGATGCACGGGGCCGATCGGCGCGGAACGGTCGAACGCCTTGCCGATTTCCCACGGCCGGCCCATCTCGCGCATCTTCATCTGCAAGTCGCGGCGCGTCATGTCGAGGCCGACCGCATAACCCCACACGTGCTCGAGCGCGCGCTCGAGCGGAATGTCGGAACCGCCCTTGCCGATCACCGCGACGAGTTCGGCTTCGTAGTGGTAGTTCTGCGTCTGCGACGGATACGCCAAATCGAGCGTTTCGCCGTAGGCGACCGGCACGATCGAGTCGGCCGGCTTGCAGAAGAAGAATGGCGGTTCGCGATCGGGATCGAAGCCCATCTCGCGCGCATGGGCCGCGTAGTTGCGGCCGACGCAGTACACGCGACGAACCGCGAAGCGGGCGTCGCTGCCGGCGACGGGAAGCGCCACCGGCGCTTCGGGCGGGAAAACGTAAGTCATGAACGGCTCCAGCGTAGGCATGAAGGAAGGAACGCGCGCCGCCTCGGCGGCGCACTGGACGAATCGAGGAAATCAGGAAAATCGGGCCAACCGGCGGCGTCAGTCGCGCGCTTCGCGCAGCAGGTTCAGCGCCGACAGCACGGGCCGGTCGGAATAGCTGAACAGCACGCTGTCGGACGACGCCGACAGCCGGACCGGCGCCCACGACGGCGCGACGAAGATGTCGTGCGGCTCGAACGCGAACGCGTCGCCGCCGATGTGCGCGGTGCCGCTGCCTTCGACGACGCAGTAGATCGTCGCGTCGGTGCTGCGATACGTGCGGCCGTCGAAGCCGGCCGGCAGGAACTGCATGAAGGTGGCGATCGTCGGCATCGGCCAGCCACCCGTCGCGGGATTCACGTAGCGCAGCTTCACGCCGTCCCACGCGTCGAGCTCGCCGTTGCGGTACAGCGCGTCGAGCGCCTCGCGGGTGCGTTCGTATGGATAGCTGAACACCGGCGATGTCGGATCGCTCGCGCGATGGCGCACCGGCACCATGTTGTGGCCGAAGCGCGCGAAGCTGTCGCCTTCCGCGCGGCTGACGGGCTGCTCGGCTTCCGGATAGTTCTCGGCGAAGCCCGCGTCGAGGTACCTGACCAGCGGGATGTCGAGCCCGTCGAGCCACACCACCGGCTCGCCGCCGTCTTCCGCCGACGGGTTGCCGTGGTCGTGCCACGCCCACGACGGCGTGATGATGAAGTCGCCCGGATGCATCGTCGTGCGCTCGCCGTTCACCGCGGTCCACGCGCCCTTGCCCTCGACGATGAAACGCAATGCCGACTGCGTATGCCGGTGGCTCGGCGCGATCTCGCCCGGCAGGATCAGCTGCAGGCCCGCGTACAGGCTTGGCGTCATGCTCGACTTGCCGGGCAGCCCCGGGTTCTCCAGCACCAGCACGCGGCGCACGGCTTCTTCCGCGCTGATCACGCCGCCGGCCTGCATCACCAGGTCGCGCACCTGCGCGTACTTCCAGATCGCGGCCTGCGCGGCCGGCTGCGGCGCTTTCGGCACGAGGTTGTGCAGCGACTCCCACAACGGCGCGAGGCGCTGTTCGGCGATCCGTGCGTAGTAGTCGGCGCGCGACGTATCCGGGTGTCGGCTGGTCATGATGTCTCCTTGGGGCGGCCGATCGCGGTCGGCGCTGTGTCGGGTCGGGGACCGCGTGCTTCAGTCCGTTAGCGCATTTATATTCGACGCAGACATACCCGGTAAAATGGCGAAATCATCTAATCCATATGATTTCGGATATACCTTCCGACACGGAGCACGCGATGGACTGGACCTACCGGCTGCGATTGCGGCACCTCCAGGTGCTGCTGAGCCTGGCCAGCACGGGCAACCTGAGCCAGTCCGCGACGGCGCTGGCGACCACCCAGCCCGCGCTGTCGAAATGGCTGAAGGAACTGGAAGAGGATGTCGGGCTGCCGCTGTTCGAGCGGCACGCGCGCGGCCTGCGGCCGACGGCCTACGGCGATGCGCTGATCGAGCACGCGCGCCGTGTGGAGGCGCAGCTCGACGTCGCGCGCGACGACATGGCCGCGCTGCGCGAAGGCGGCAGTGGCCTGGTCACGATCGGCACGTCGGGCGTCGCGGCGGCCGATACCGTGCCGCTCGCGGTGTCGCAGTTGCTGAAGCGGATGCCGCGCGCACAGGTGCGGCTCACCGAGAGCACGATGAACCAGCTGATGCCGCAACTCGCGCGCGGCGAACTCGACATCGTCGTCGGCCGCTCGGGCTCCGCGTCCGTCGATCCGCACCTGCACGCCGAAGCGCTGTACGTCGATCCGGTGGTGTTCGTCGCGCGGCCCGATCATCCGCTCGTCGGCGCGGCCTCCGTCGGCTGGGACGAGGTGCTGGCCCACTCGTGGATCGTCTGGCCGTCCGGCACACCCGTGCACAACGCGCTGCAAGTCGCGCTGACGGCCGCCGGCCGCGTACAGCCGCCGCATTGCGTCGAATCGAATTCGTCGATCCTGAACCTCACGCTGCTGAACAACACCGACCTGCTCGGCGTCGCCTCGCATCGTGCCGCGCGGCGCTTCGAGCAATTGAACGCGATCCGCATCCTGCCGATGCGGCTCGAGGGCCAGGGCGCGGTGTCGATGTACTGGCATCCGGACAGCGCGAATCGCGCGGCCGTGGCCGCCGCGATCGAGTGCCTGCGTGCCTGTGCGGCGCCGCAGGTGGGCGGATGGGAGAAAGTGACGACGGAATGAACGGCGAGGCGGCCCGCTGCGAACCGGGCCGCCTCGCCTTGGCGCGTCAGGCGCCGTCGCAGGACGCCGTGTCGTCCAGCATCAGCGTGCCGACCCGCGCGGGCACGAGCGGCGTGCGCGGCACCGACGGCGTCCAGCCGAACAGCGCCTGCGCGGCCGCACCGCACACGCGGCCCTGGCATGCCCCCATCCCGCAGCGCGTCTGCAGCTTCGCGGCCGTCCAGCCGGGCGCCGGCGCGACCGCGTCGAAGCGCACATCCTCACAACGGCACAGCAGCGTATCGGGCCGCGCGAGCCGGCGGATCGGCTCGCGGATCGCGAAGCGTTCGCGCACCGCGTCCGCGAATGCCTGCCAGCGCGCGCGCTGCGCAATCAGCCCGGCCAGCGGCGCCGTCTGCCCGGTGGCCGCGCAGCCGGCAATCTCGCCTTCGACCATCGCCAGTTCGCTGCCGCCGACACCCGTGCACTCGCCCGCCGCGAAACAGCCGTCGCGGCTCGTGCGCTGGTGCGCGTCGACCACGACCGCGCCGTTCTCGATCCGGCAGCCGAGATGGCTCGGCAGCACGGTGTTCGGCACGAGGCCGAAGCCGCATGCGAGCCGGTCGCAGTCGACCTCGAATTCACGCTCGCCCTGCCGGATCCGCACGCGTTCGAGCCGCTTGTCGCCGAACGCTTCGACGACGTGTGCGCCGGGCCGATAAGCCGCCGTGACGAGTTTCGCGGCCTGCGCGAGTTTCGACGGCCAGCGCCACAGCCCCGCGCCGAAACCGGCGACATCGCCCCACGCAGCCTGTTCGAGCACGTGCGACACCTGCGCACCGGCCTGCCGGGCCGTCGCCGCGCTCGCGAGCAGCAGCGGGCCGCTGCCGGCGATCACGGTGCGCTGCCCGCGCACGTCGAGACCGTACTTGATCAGCGCCTGCAGGCCGCCCGCGCCGGTGACGCCCGGCAGCGTCCAGCCGGGAAACGGCAGCAGCAGCTCGCGCGCGCCGCAGCACACGATCAGCGTGCGGAATTCCAGCAGGAACCCGCGCTCGTCGTCCTCCAGCAGCAACGTGCCCGGCTGCGTCTCGGCGACGATGCGCGTGGCCGCCAGATGCGTGACGTTCGGCCGACGCAGCACGGCAAGGCGTTCCGCCGCGGCCGGCACCGGCGTCGCGGCCGCCGCCTGGCGCCAGATCTGCCCGCCCGCGCGCGGGTTGTCGTCGACGATCGCGATCGTCGCGCCGCTTCGTGCGGCGGCCCGCGCGGCCGACAATCCGGCCGGGCCCGCGCCGACGATCGCGACGTCGACGCTCAGTCGTTCCTGTTTCATCGCGTGCGCTCCACCCGCATCCCGTCGCGGCACAGCGTCTGGCAAGCCAGACGGCGGCGGCCGTCGATCGTCATCCTGCACTCCTGGCAGATGCCCATACCGCAAAACGGCGCGCGCGCCGCACCCGTGCACGACACGCGCGTCGTGTCGTCGCCGCTCGCCGCGACGGCGGCCGCGACGGTCGCGCCGTCGGCCACCGTCAGCGCGCGGCCGTCCAGATGAATGATCATGTCAGCGCTCCGGCTACGGGGGACGTCGTCAGAAATCGTCCCGGCAAATACGGTTCGATGTCGATGGGCGGCCGTTCGCCGGTCATCAGCGCGGCGACGAGCCGCGCGCTGCCCGGCGCGGTCGTCACGCCGAGCCCTTCGTGCCCGACCGCGAGCCATACGCCCGGCCGCGCCGGATGTTCGCCGAGCAGCGGCAGGCCGTCCGGGCTCGCGGAACGGAAGCCCGTCCATGCGCGAATTCCGTTCAGGTCGGCCAGATCCGGCAGGTAGCCGGCCGCGCGGCGCAGCATGCGCGCGAGAACCGGCGGCTCGACGCGCGCGTCCTCGGTGTCGAACTGGCGCGACGAGCCGATCAGCAGCTGGCCGGTGGGCCGCGGCTGCACGTTGAACGCGACCGACGTGCCGTCGCTTGCGTGCGCGCTCGCCGCATAGCCGAGTTCGACGAGCTGGTGCGACACCTGGCCCGGGTAACGATCGGTGATCAGCAGGTGGCCCTTCTTCGGGCGCAATGGCAATTCAGGCAACAGCGTGCGCGCGGCGACGCCGTTCGCGACGACCACGCGCTCCGCACGCAGCGTGTCGCCGCTCGCGAGCGTCACGCTCGGACCGTCGACCGCCACCGCACGATCGCGCCGCAACGTGATGCCCGGCGCGCGCTGCAACAGCCAGCTCGCGGCGACGGGCGCATAGAGAATCGCGTCGCCGGGGATCTTCAGCGCGCCGCCGAGGCCCGCGCGCAGCATCGGCTCCAGCCGCGCGAGCGTCGCCGCGTCGATCAGCTCGCCCGCCACGCCGTGCGCGGCGAGCGTCGCCTGCTTGGTGCGCGCGAGATCCATTTCGTGCGCGTCGGCCGCGAGCCACAGCGTGCCGCAGTTGCGGTACGCGCAGCCTTCCGGCATCTCGCCGGCGAGCGCGCGCCACAATTCGATCGAATAATGGCTCAGCGCGAGCTCCGCCGCGTTGTCGTCCATCGCGACGAGGTGCCCCATGCCGGCGCCGGTCGCGCCGCCGCTCGCGTCGTCGACGACGAGCACGCGCAGCCCGCGCTGCGCGAGTTCATGCGCGCACGCCGCGCCGACGATGCCGGCGCCGATCACGACGACGTCGGTCCGGGTCTCGCTCACGACACGATGCCCCAGCCGAACGGATCGTCTTCCTCGATCAGCAGCGTCGCTTCCGCGCTCAGGTGGGCGCTGCCGCGAATCGTCGGCACGATGCCGCCGTCGGCCTGCGCGTAGCTCGCCTGGAACACGCTGCCGATCACACTCGCCTGCCGCCACACGACGCCCGGTTCGAGCTTGCCGTCCGCCGCGAGGCACGCGAGCTTCGCGCTCGTGCCGGTGCCGCACGGGGAACGGTCGTACGCATGGCCCGGGCACAGCACGAAGCTGCGGCTGTCGTGCTCGGGATCGTCCGCGAACAGTTCGATATGGTCGATCTCGCCGCCGTTCGCGCCGGTGATGCCCGCGCGTTCGAGCCCTGCACGCACCGCGGACGAATAGGCGGTCAGCGCCGCCACGTTGTCGCCGGCCACGCGCTGGCCGTGATCGCTGATCAGGAAGAACCAGTTGCCGCCCCACGCGATGTCGCCCTTCACGGGACCGTAACCGGGCACATCGACGTCGACGGCCTTCGCATGGCGGTACGCGAGCACGTTGCGCACGCTGACCGACAGGTCGTCGTGCAGCGTCGCCTCGACGGTGCCGACCGGCGTTTCGATCCGGTGCACGCCCGGCTCGATGCGGCCCATGTGATGCAGCGTGCGCACCACGCCAATCGTGCCATGGCCGCACATGCCGAGGTAACCGCTGTTGTTGAAGAAGATCACGCCGGCCGCCGCCTCCGGCGACACGGGTTCGCACAGCAGCGCGCCGACCAGCACGTCGCTGCCGCGCGGCTCGAGAATGCACGCGGTGCGATAGCGATCGTGCTCACGCGCGAGCACGTCGCGGCGCTCGGCCATCGTGCCGTTGCCGAGCGAGGGAAAACCGGACACGACGAGCCGCGTGGGTTCGCCGCCCGTGTGCGAATCGATGATCTGGATGCGCTTCATCATGAGCCGTTCGAAGTGGGGAAAGGAGCATAGCTTCCTCCGTCGCGCGTCCGTCCGCTTGTGGCTTTTCGATGAGGACGACGACGAAATCGGCATAGTGCGGAACGCGTGTCGCGGCCCTTGCGGCCACTGTGCCGATTTCGTCATTTTGCTCCGCGATACGGCTCAAGCGTGATGGGTGTTTGCACGGCGATACTGGTTGCACGTCGACGCGCCTGTCGTCGACCGATACGAAGCAGGAGATTGCAGTGAGCCGAAACGCCATCCAGCGGACCGGAGTTTTCCCCGCCCTCAGCCACCGGTTCGTACCGGACGCTTCCATCGCTTTCGACGCCGCGCACCGCGCCGAACGGAACCGCGCGAACCGCTGACCGATTTCCCCCCGGCGGTGCGGCGGCCTCCCCCCGTCGCATCGCCACTTCCGTGTCCGGCATGGCCGGCACGGGCCCGTTCGCCGCAGCGCCTGCCCGCGCCGCACTCGAGCGGGCCCCGGCCCTCGCGGTCGTTCGAACCGGTCGCACGCCGGCCGGCAGGCGTTGCGCCTGCTGCGCCCCAGAGCGCGGCGCAGGCCGCACCTGCCCCGATATTTCCCAGGAGACAAACCCATGCCAGGTCAAGGCAACACACACCCGTCCGTCCCGCTTTCCCGTTCCGTGCCCGCCGACGGCGGTCACGGCAAGTTCAAGAAGCAGCTGTCGCTGACCGACCTGACGTTCATCGGCCTCGGTGCGATCTTCGGTTCGGGGTGGCTGTTCGCCGCGAGTCACGTGTCGACGATCGCCGGCCCGGCCGGCATCTTCTCGTGGCTGCTCGGCGGCTTCGCGGTGCTGCTGCTCGGCATCGTCTACTGCGAGCTCGGCGCCGCGCTGCCGCGCGCGGGCGGCGTGGTCCGCTACCCGGTGTTCTCGCACGGCCCGTTGCTCGGCTACCTGATGGGCTTCATCACGCTGATCGCGTTCTCGAGCCTGATCGCGATCGAAGTGGTCGCCGCGCGCCAGTATGCGGCCGCGTGGTTCCCCGGCCTCACCAAGGCCGGATCGAGCGACCCGACGACGATCGGCTGGCTCGTGCAGGCCGCGCTGCTGTGCTTCTTCTTTTACCTGAACTATTCGAGCGTGAAGACGTTCGCGAAGGCGAACAACATCATCAGCATCTTCAAGTTCATCGTGCCGCTGTCGGTGATCGCGGTGCTGTTCACGTTCTTCGAGCCCGCCAACCTCACCGCGCACGGTTTCGCGCCGTTCGGCATGCCGGGCATCGAGATGGCCGTGTCGGCCGGCGGCATCATCTTCGCGTATCTCGGCCTCACGCCGATCGTGTCGGTCGCGAGCGAAGTGCGCAATCCGCAGCGCACGATCCCGATCGCGCTGATCCTGTCGATCCTGCTGTCCACGCTGATCTACGTGCTGCTGCAGCTCGCGTTCATCGGCAGCATCCCGACCGACATGCTGGCCGCCGGCTGGCACGACGTGAGCAAGGCCTTCTCGCTGCCGTACCGCGACATCGCGCTCGCGCTCGGCGTGGGCTGGCTCGCGGTGATGGTGGTCGCCGACGCAATGATCTCGCCGAGCGGCTGCGGCAACATCTACATGAACGCGACGCCGCGCGTCGTCTACGGCTGGGCGAAGACGGGCACGTTCTTCAAGGTGTTCACGCGCGTCGACGAGGCATCGGGCATCCCGCGTGCGGGCCTGTGGCTCACGTTCGGCCTCGCGATCTTCTGGACCATGCCGTTCCCGTCGTGGGAGGCGCTGATCAACATCGTGTCGGCCGCGCTCGTGCTGAGCTATGCGGTCGCGCCCGTGTCGGTCGCCGCGCTGCGCCGCACCGCGCCCGGCCTGCCGCGGCCGTTCCGCGCGGTGGCGTTCGGCATCACCGGCCCCGCATCGTTCGTGATCGCCGCGCTGATCGTCTACTGGTCGGGCTGGGGCACGGTGTCCTGGCTGCTCGGCCTGCAGATCGTCATGTTCGTGATCTATCTCGCATGCCGCCGCTGGGTGCCGACCGCGCACCTGAGCCTCGCCGAGCAGGTGCGTTCGTCCGCGTGGCTGATCGCGTTCTACGCGGCCATGATCGTACTGTCCTACTTCGGCGGCTTCGGCGGCACGGGCCAGCTCGCGCATCCGTACGACACGGTCGTCGTCGCGGCCGTCGCGCTCGTCATCTACTACTGGGGCGCCAATACCGGCATCCGTTCCGACAAGCTGCAACTCGACGACGACGAAGACTGACACACCCACTTTCCCCTTTTCATTCCGGCCGGGCGCCCCACGCCCGGCCCCGCATTTTCCGAGGAAAACCCATGCAACTCACAGGTCAGCTCCTGATCGGCCAGTCGGCCATCGCCGGACAGAACGGCACCCTTCACGCGATCGCCGCCGCGACCGGCGAACCGCTCGAACCCGCATTCGGCGGCGCGAGCCTGCACGACCTGGAGACGGCCTGCGCGCTCGCCGACGAAGCCTTCGACACGTATCGCGAGACGAGCCCCGAGCAACGCGCGGCGTTTCTCGATGCGATCGGCCGCAACATCCTGGCGCTCGGCGACGACCTGATCGAGCGCTGCGTCACCGAAACGGGCCTGCCGCGCGCACGCATCGAAGGCGAACGCGGCCGCACGGTCGGTCAGCTCGCGCTGTTCGCGTCGCTCGTGCGCGACGGCGGTTACGTCGATGCGCGCATCGATCCGGCCCGCCCGGACCGCAAGCCGCTGCCGCGCGTCGACCTGCGCCTGCGCAACGTCGCGATCGGGCCGGTCGCCGTATTCGGCGCGTCGAACTTCCCGCTCGCGTTCTCGGTCGCGGGTGGCGACACCGCGTCGGCACTCGCCGCCGGCTGCCCGGTGATCGTCAAGGCGCACTCCGCGCATCCGGGCACGTCCGAGCTCGTCGGCCGTGCGATCCAGCAGGCCGTGCGCGAATGCGGGCTGCCGGCCGGCGTGTTCTCGCTGCTGTTCGACGCGTCGCGCGAAATCGGCCAGGCGCTCGTCGCCGATCCGCGCATCAAGGCCGTCGGCTTCACCGGCTCGCGCCGTGGCGGCGTGGCGCTGATGAACATCGCGGCCGCGCGCCACGAGCCGATTCCGGTCTATGCGGAAATGAGCTCGATCAACCCGGTGCTGCTGTTCCCGGCCGCGCTCGACGCGCGCCACGATGCGATCGCGCCGCAGTTCGTCGCATCGCTCGCCCTCGGCGCCGGCCAGTTCTGCACCAACCCGGGCCTCGTGCTCGCCGTCGACGGCTCCGCGCTGCGCGCGTTCGAAGCCGCGGCGGCCACCGCCGTGCAGGCGACCGTCGCGCAGACGATGCTGACGCCGCACATCCACGCGAGCTATGCACAAGGCGTGGCCACCCTGCGCGCGCACGACGCGGTCGAACTGCTGGCGCAAGGCGTGGAAGGCGGTCGCTTCCAGGCGCGCGCGGCGCTGTTCGCGACCTCGGCGGACGCATTCATCGCCCATCCCGAACTGCGTGACGAAGTGTTCGGTCCGGCATCGCTGATCGTGCGCTGCCAGGATGCCGACACGCTGCACCGCGTGCTGAAGTCGCTCGAAGGGCAACTGACGATCGCCGCGCATCTCGCCGACGGCGATGCCGCGCTGTTCGCCGCGCTGCGCCCGACGCTCGAGCGCAAGGCCGGCCGCATTCTCGTCAACGGCTTCGGCACGGGCGTCGAGGTCGGTCATGCGATGGTGCACGGCGGTCCGTTCCCGGCCACGTCCGACACGCGCACGACGTCGGTCGGCGCACGCGCGATCGAGCGTTTCCTGCGCCCCGTGTCGTACCAGGACGTGCCGGACGCGCTGCTGCCCGACGCCATCCGCAACGGCAACCCGCTGAACGTGCCGCAACGCATCGACGGCGTGCCGGCGCCCCGGGAAGCGCGCGATGTCTGAGCCGCTCGCCGAAGTCGTCCTGTCGCTCGATGAGGTCCATGCGCTCGCGCTGCGGGTGCTGACGCACCACGGGCTGTCCGATGCGCACGCGCGGGCGATCGCCGGCGTGATCACGCAGGGCCAGCGCGACGAGTGCCACTCGCACGGCGTGTATCGGCTGCTCGTGTGCGTGCGCTCGCTGAAGAAGGGCAAGGTCGACCCGCAAGCCGTGCCGACGCTGCGCCGGCTGTCGTCGTCGATCGTCGCGGTCGACGCCCATCGCGGCTTCTCGCTGCTGAGCTTCGAAACCGGCCTGCCGGTGCTCGTCGAGATGGCGAAGCAGCACGGGATCGCCGCGATGGCGATCAACCACTGCTACCACTTTTCGGCGCTGTGGCCCGAGGTCGAGGCGATCGCCGCCGGGGGGCTGGTCGGCATCGCGATGAACCCGAGCCACAGCTGGGTCGCGCCGGAAGGCGGCCGCGAGCCGGTGTTCGGCACGAACCCGATCGCGTTCGCGTGGCCGCGCCCGGACGGCGAGCCGTTTGTGTTCGACTTCGCGACGAGCGCGATCGCGCGCGGCGACATCGAGCTGCACGCGAAACAGGGCAAGGCGATCCCGCCGCACTGGGCGATCGACGCCGACGGCCAGCCGACCACTGATCCGAAGGCCGCGCTGCACGGCGCGATGCGCACGTTCGGGGGGCACAAGGGCTCGGCACTCGCGGCGATGGTCGAACTGCTCGGCGGCGCGCTGATCGGCGACATGACGAGTCAGGAATCGATGGACTTCGACGAAGGCGTCGGCGCGACGCCGTGCCACGGCGAGCTCGTGATCGCATTCGACCCGAAAGTGTTCCTCGGCGACGATCTCGACGCGGGCCTCGCGCGCGGCGAGCGGATGTTCGCGTCGATCACCGGGCAAGGCGCGCGGCTGCCGTCGCAGCGGCGCTTCGACGCCCGTGCGCGCAGCATCGCGCACGGCGTGCGGATTCCGAAGGCGCTGTACGACGAAATCCTGACGCTGCTCGACTGACGCGCGATCGCCAGGCGCGGCTTCATCGCCGGCAGGACGGGCGATGAAGTCGCCGTCCGGTTCGACCGGCGTGTCCCGCGCCCGCGTCCAGGCGCCCAGCCCGGCGCCCACTCGCCCGCGCCCGCCGGCGGCCGCATGCCCGGCGGCTGTGGGATAATCGACGGGTTTGCCCAGGGCGCAGCTCAAGAGGTTGTTCGCACGGGCGCGCGAGAGGCCTCCATTCCCGTGCCTCCACCCTTTTTCGCGATATTTCTTCAGCCATCACCATGCCCACATACCGTTCCAAAACCTCCACCGCCGGTCGCAACATGGCAGGTGCGCGCTCGCTGTGGCGCGCCACCGGCATGAAAGACGACGATTTCTCGAAGCCGATCATCGCGGTCGTCAACTCGTTCACGCAGTTCGTGCCCGGGCACGTGCACCTGAAGGATCTCGGCCAGCTCGTCGCGCGCGAGATCGAGGCCGCCGGCGGCGTCGCGAAGGAATTCAACACGATCGCGGTCGACGACGGCATCGCGATGGGCCATGACGGCATGCTCTATTCGCTGCCGAGCCGCGACATCATCGCCGACTCGGTCGAGTACATGGTGAACGCGCACTGCGCGGACGCGATGGTGTGCATCTCGAACTGCGACAAGATCACGCCGGGGATGCTGATGGCCGCGATGCGCCTCAACATCCCGGTGATCTTCGTGTCGGGCGGCCCGATGGAAGCCGGCAAGACGCGCCTCGCGAACCCGGTCACCAAGACCGTCGAACTGAAGAAGCTCGACCTCGTCGACGCGATGGTGATCGCGGCCGACCAGTCGTATTCGGATGCCGACGTCGCCGAAGTCGAGCGCTCGGCCTGCCCGACCTGCGGTTCGTGCTCGGGCATGTTCACCGCGAACTCGATGAACTGCCTGACCGAGGCGCTCGGCCTGTCGCTGCCCGGCAACGGCACGGTCGTCGCAACGCACGCGGATCGCGAGCAGCTGTTCAAGCGCGCCGGCCGCCGCATCGTCGAACTGACCCGCCAGCACTACGAGCAGGACGACATGCGCGTGCTGCCGCGCTCGGTCGGCTTCAAGGCGTTCGAGAACGCGATGACGCTCGACATCGCGATGGGCGGTTCGACCAACACGATCCTGCACCTGCTGGCGATCGCGCAGGAAGCCGGCATCGACTTCACGATGAAGGACATCGATCGCCTGTCGCGCATCGTGCCGCAGCTGTGCAAGGTCGCGCCGAACACGAACAAGTACCACATCGAGGACGTGCACCGCGCGGGCGGCATCATGGCGATCCTCGGCGAGCTGGACCGCGCCGGCAAGCTGCACACCGACGTGCCGACCGTGCACGCGCCGACGCTGAAGGATGCGCTCGACCAGTGGGACATCGTCCGCACGGAAGACGAAGCGGTCCGCACGTTCTACCTGGCCGGCCCGGCCGGGATCCCGACGCAGGTCGCATTCAGCCAGGACACGCGCTGGCCGAGCCTCGACCTCGACCGCGCCGAAGGCTGCATCCGCTCGTACGAGCATGCATTCTCGAAGGAAGGCGGCCTGGCCGTGCTGACCGGCAACATCGCGCTCGACGGCTGCGTGGTGAAGACGGCCGGCGTCGACGAAAGCATCCTCGTGTTCGAGGGCTCGGCGCACGTGACCGAATCGCAGGACGAAGCGGTCGAGAACATCCTGAACGACAAGGTCAAGGCCGGCGACGTGGTGATCGTGCGCTACGAAGGCCCGAAGGGCGGCCCCGGCATGCAGGAAATGCTGTACCCGACGAGCTACATCAAGTCGAAGGGCCTCGGCAAGGCATGCGCGCTGCTGACGGACGGCCGCTTCTCGGGCGGCACGTCGGGCCTGTCGATCGGTCACTGCTCGCCGGAAGCGGCAGCGGGCGGCGCGATCGGCCTCGTGCGCGACGGCGACCGGATCCGCATCGACATCCCGAACCGCACGATCGACGTGCTGGTGTCGGACGAGGAGCTCGCGCGTCGCCGCGAAGAGCAGAACGCGAAGGGCTGGAAACCGGCGCAACCGCGCCCGCGCAAGGTGTCCGCGGCGCTGAAGGCCTATGCGAAGCTGGTGATGTCGGCCGACAAGGGTGCCGTGCGCGACCTGTCGCTGCTCGACGACTGACACCGGACGACGGGCCGCGCGAACGGCCGGCCTGCGTGATTCGGAAGCCGCTCCTCGGAGCGGCTTTTTTCGTCCGGCGCCGGCCCGAAGCCGTGGCACCGGCGCCGTCAGTCGATCAATGACGGAACTCGTCGGTGCCCCATCCGCCTCCACCGCCGCCGTGGTTCCCACCGCCGCGGTTCCCGCCGCTGTTTCCACCGCCTTGCGGCCGTGCGCCGTAACCGCCGCCGCCCTGATACGTGGGCGGCGCCATCATCCGGGCCGCACCACCGTTGGGCGCGGGCTGCTGCGCCGGCTGCTGCGGCTGACGGGCGCCGGGCATCGGCGCAGGCGCCGGTGCAGCCTGTTGTGGCGCCGGCGCGCGGTTCGGGCCGTTCCAGCCACCGCGCGTGGCCGACGGCCGTGCATCATGCCGCTCGGGCGCCCCACCGCCCGGCGCGCGCTGGTTCGGCCCGCCCGGCTGCGGGTGTCCGTAAGCGGGCGGCATCCCGCCGGGGCCGACGCGCGGCTCGGCACGACGCTCCCAGCGGTCGCGATCGTGAAACCACGGCCGATGGCGGTAGTAGCGGTCCCAGTACGCGCCGATCGCGAAGCCGGTCACCGGCACGCCGATGATCGCGCCGTATTCGAGCAACGGCACGTAATTGCCTTGATACGGATAGTCGAGCTGCTCCGCGTCGACCCAGCCGCGCACGCCCGGCAGCGCGACGTCGCACCACGAGTAGTCGCTCAGGCAGCCGAACACGTCCAGCGCGGTGCCGGGCGGAACCTGCGCGACGACCGGATAATCGGGTGCCGGCCCCGCATAGATTTCGGCCGGCGAGTTCGTGTAGGCGCTGCTTTGGGCGTCGGCGATGCCCGGCACCGCGGCGATGCCGAACAGGACGACGCACAAACTTCGGATGATCGTGTTGCTCATGATGCTCTCCCGCGCGGTGCCACCGCGCGTCGGTCAGTGTCGATGGCCCCCGCCCCCATGCCCGCCTCCCCAGTGACCGCCGCCCCACGGACGGTGCCAGTATCCGCCCCGGTAGCCGCCGCCCCAATGCCCCCAGAATCCGAGGCCGATCGTGACGGGCGGCCCATACCAGCCCGGGTAGTACGCGGGATAGTAGGCCGGGTAAGGCACATAGGTCGGCGCGACATATACCGGGGCCGGTACGTAGGCGTAATCGTCTGCCGGCGGCGGCACCGCGGGCGTCGACGGCGCGACCGGTGCGGCGGTTGCCGGCGCCACCGGGATCTCTCGCTGCGACACCGTGGCAGGCACGGGTGCGTAATACGGTGCATAGCCGTATGGGCTGGTGTAATAACAGCCGCTCAGCGCGAACATGGCCAGCGCCATGACGGCAGGCCGCGCGGCGGGAATCGGGTTCATTCGAGGCTCCGCAGGGAATCGGTGCGTCGCCGCGTGGCGCGCGCCTGACTCTAGCTTACGTCCCCCGCATATTTCTGCGGGTTTGATCCGTTACTTTTTGTTTCGCGGCAACAAGAACGGGGCGCGACCGCGCGGGCATGCCGCATGCTCGCGCGTCAGCCACGCCGGCGTTGAAGTTGGCGCAAATGCCCTCAAGTTGAATATCGAGTCAGGCTGGCCGGCGCGGACGGGTGTTCGCGGCCCCCGGGAGCCTGAAACCCGCGGACTTCGGCCCGCCCAGACAGGAGCGCGGCTCGCGCCGCCATCGACATGACTACGCCACGCCCCACGCTTCGGGCGGACACGCCCCTCGATCCGATCATCCAGCTGCTGGCGCTCGCCGGCGAACAGGGTTATCTGACGCACGCCGACCTCGTCGACGCGCTGCCGCCGGAAAGCGACAGCCCCGACGCGCTGGACGTCGTGCGCGCCGCGCTCGCGGACATCGGCATCGCCGTGCTCGACGAGCCCGCCGCGCCGGCGCCGTTCACGGGCGCGGCACCGGTCGACGTCGATCGCGACGCCCTCGACGAGGGCCGCGCGCTGCTTGGCGATCTCGCGCGCGGCACCGGCGCATCGACCGATCCGCTCGCCCTCTACATGCGGCGCATCCATGCGGTGCCGCTGCTCAAGCGCGAGGACGAAATCGTGCTTGCCCGCGAGATCGAAACGGGCCGCCATCAGATCCTGCACGCGCTCGCCGGCTGTCCGGCGGCCGTCGAGGCGTTGCTCGCGCGCCATGCCGCAACGCGTGCAACCGCCGCGACCACCGACGAAGGCGACGACGGCGGCGATGACGCGCAGGCGCCTGCGCGCTACGACACGCTTCAAGGCGCGGTTGCGACCGTGCGCGACGCATTGCAAACGCAGGGCTGCCGCTCGGCCGAGTATCGCGATGCGCGCAACCGCCTGGCCGCGCTGCTCGGTTCGCTCGCATGGGTTGCACCGGCCGTCGACGAAGCGAGCCGCGTCGTGCGCGCGCTCGCCACTGCCTCGGTCGAAGCCGGAGCGGACGCCACCGCGGGCGCCGATGCCGCGTGCTTCGATCCGGTCGCGCGGCGCGCGCTCGGCGCCGCGCTGAGCGACGGCCAGCAAAAAGTGCGCGACGGTACGCGCGCGATGCTCGAGGCGAACCTGCGCCTCGTGCTGTCGATCGCGCGCAAGTACATGAACCGCGGTGTCGACCTGCCCGATCTCGTGCAGGACGGCTGCCTCGGCCTGATGCGCGCGATCGAGAAGTTCGAATACCGGCGCGGCTTCAAGTTCTCGACCTACGCGACCTGGTGGATCCGGCAGGCGGTCGCGCGCGCGGTGGCCGACCGCTCGCGCACGATCCGCGTGCCCGTGCACGTCGGCGACCAGTACCAGCGCGTGCAACGCCATGCGCTGCGCTTTCGCCAGCGCACGGGCCGCCGCGCGACGCCGGCCGAACTCGCGGCCGAGACCGGGCTCGCCGAGGACAAGCTGCGCGCCGTGCTCGCGCTGCCTGCCGAGCCGCTGTCGCTCGACACGCCGCTGCCCGACGCGGATACCGGCCTCGTCGACCTGCTCGAGGACCAGGCATCGGCGAGCCCGTTCGAGCGTCTGGCCGACACGCGCATGCGCGAATGCGTGACGTCGCTGCTGCGCTCGGTCACGCCGGCCGAGGCCGACGTGCTGCGCCGGCGATTCGGCCTCGGCGGCGCCGAGCCCGACACCTACGATGCGATCGCGCAGGACGCGGGAATGTCGCGCGAACGCGTGCGGCAGATCGAGAAGCGCGCGCTCGCCACGCTGCGCATGGCCGCGGAGGCCGAGGGCGCGCAGTCGTTCCTCGACGCGTAACGGGTCGCGCGCTCGTGCTGCACGCCGGCACGAACGCGCGCGGGACCGGTCCCGCCCGTGCAACGTTTGCCGTTGACGCACATCAATTTTTGCTCGTCGCTTGCCGTGACAATGTGCTGAAATAAAAGGTGGACCGGGGCGTTGCGCGCCGTGTCCATTCCGTTTGCACATCTCCGGGCTCCGCACATGCAAACGACCATCGGCCAAACACACGAGGAAAACCGGCAGATCGCGGCCTGCCTGCGCGAGGCCGCGCAGTTGCTTGCCGACCAGGGCGCGAATCCTTATCGGGTTGCCGCCTACCGCGCATCGGCCGATACGATCGAGTCGCTCGAAGATGGTATTCGCACGCGGTTCGACGCGGGCGGCGTCGATGCGCTCGACGCACTGCCGGAAGTCGGCACGGGCGTCGCAGAGGCGATCGCCGAACTGCTGGTGACCGGACGCTGGCGGCTGCTCGACCGGCTGCGCGGCGACGCGGAGCGCGCATCCGCATTCGAAGCCGTGCCGGGCATCGGCCATGCGCTCGCGCTGCGGATTCACGACCAATTGCACATCGATACGCTCGAGGATCTCGAACGCGCGGCCCGCAGCGGCCAGCTCGAGGCGATTCCGGGCGTCGGCCCGCGGCGCGCGGCCGGCATCCGCGCGGCGCTCGACGACGTGCTGAGCCGGCGCCGGCGCTGGCAAGGCCACGCGCGCGACGCCAGCCTCGGCACCGAGCCGCCCGTCGAACTGCTGCTGTACATCGACCGCCTGTACCGCAACAAGGCCGCCGCCGGCATCCTGCCCACGCTCGTGACACGCCGGCTGAACGCGGATGTGAGCATTCAGCCGCCCGTGATGCACATGACGAAAGGCGGCTGGCATTTCACCGCGCTGTGCCCGTATCCCGCGCGCCCGCAAGAGTCGGGGCGCACCGCGGACTGGGTCGCGCTCTACTTCTATGATGCGTTGCAATGCGAGAACCAGCGGACCGTCGTCACCGAAACGCTCGGCTCGCTCGTCGGCAAGCGCATCGTGCGCGGACGCGAGATGGAATGCCGCGTGTATTACGCGGGATGAGGCGCTCGTGGCACCAGCCGTGGCGATGCGGCCGCCCCGTGTCACGCTCGAGCGCCCACGCTTCGGCAAACCGGACCGCCTGACCGCTTACGCGCCTTCCGTCTTCGTGCGGCGCGCCGGATGCCGATGCGCCGCGATGCGCAGCAGCTTGCGGAACGACGGACACTCGAGATGACTCGGCGCCGGGCAGACGGCCGCGTGCCGCAACGCGTCGCGCACCGCGCCGAGACGGCGGATCGTACGGTCGAGCTCGTCGGCCTTGTCGTCGAGCTTCGCGCGATCGATCGCGGGCCGGCCGTCCGCGCCGAACATCGCGAGGATGTCGTCCAGCGAAAAACCGGCCTCACGGCCGAGCGCGATCAGCGCAAGACGCTCCAGCACCGACTCGTCGTACTGGCGCCGCAGCCCGTGACGGCCGTTCGGCTCGATCAATCCCTTTTCCTCGTAGTAGCGCAGCGTCGATGCGGGCAAGCCCGAGCGGCGCGCAACTTCGGCGATGTCCAGACGGCTCATGCTCGATCTCAAGTGAACTTGAAGTCGCAAGATAGCCGCTCGACTCCTTCGATACAAGCCTGGACCGCCATGAACCGCCGGCACCGGGTCGTTGGGCGCCGCGCACCGCGTTCATTCGCCGCCGCTGTCGATCAGGTTGTGGCGCACGCGCCCGAGCAGACGCACGAGCGTGTCGCGCTCGTCGCGCGTGAAGCCGCGCAACCCGTCGTCGGTGACCGTGTCGCCCACCTCCAGCATCTGCGGAAAGATGTCGCGTGACTTGTCGGTCAGCCGGATCACGAACGCGCGGCGATCGTCGTCGTTCGCGATGCGTTCGATCCATCCGCAAACTTCCATCCGGTCGAGCAGCCGCGTCAGCGAGATCGGCGTGATCTCGAGCCATTCCGCGAGCCGCGCCTGATTCATCTCGCCCTTCCACGTCAGGTACGCGAGCACGCGGCTTTGCGCGCGCGTCAATCCGATGCGCTTCGCGCGCCGGTCGAACAGGCGTCCTTGCAGGCGGGCCACGTCGGAAATCAGGTAGCCGATCCGGTTCTCGTAAGTCTTGTCCATGCGGCGATTATAGGGGCAGGCCGCGAATCACCCGGGGCTCAGGCCAGGCGATGAGCACGAACATAATAAGCATGCTTATAATTCGAGCCATACCGGATCGCCGCCCACGGCGACCGCCCCACGGAGACACTCGCTTGAACCCCACCGCCGACGACGCCCCCGCCTCACCGCCCGCGCTCAACCGCCCGATGCTGACCCTGTCGATCATGCTCGCGACGCTGATCCAGACCCTCGACAGCACGATCGCGAACGTCGCACTGCCCCACATGCAGGGCACGCTGTCCGCATCGCAGGACGAAATCACCTGGGTGCTGACCTCCTACATCGTCGCCGCGGCGATCGCGACGCCGCTGACCGGCTGGCTGTCCGACCGCCTCAGCATGAAGCGGCTGCTGACGATCTCGATCGCGGGCTTCACGATCGCGTCCGCGCTGTGCGGACTGTCCGAATCGCTCGTGCAGATCGTCGGCGCGCGGCTGCTGCAGGGCGTGTTCGGCGCCGCGCTGGTGCCGCTGTCGCAGTCGATCCTGCTCGACATCAACCCGCGCGAGAAACAGGGCCAGGCGATGGCGATCTGGGGGATGGGCGTGATGGTCGGCCCGATCCTCGGCCCGACGCTCGGCGGCTGGCTCACCGACAGCTACAACTGGCGCTGGGTATTCTTCATCAACGTGCCGATCGGCGCGTTCGCGCTGGCCGGCGTGCTGACCTTCCTGCCCGCGCGCGCGCCGCGTCCGCACGTCAAATTCGACG
This sequence comes from Burkholderia sp. BCC1640, assembly GCF_902833125.1. Lineage (NCBI taxonomy): Bacteria > Pseudomonadati > Pseudomonadota > Betaproteobacteria > Burkholderiales > Burkholderiaceae > Burkholderia > Burkholderia sp. BCC1640. Next base: position 384,417 of record NZ_CADFEF010000002.1, read on the forward strand.
CGTTCGGCTTCGCGACGCTCGCGCTCGCGATCGGCGCGTTCCAGGCGATGCTCGACCGCGGCGAACAGCTCGACTGGTTCGGCTCGTACGAAATACGCATCGAGGCGCTCGTCGCCGCACTGAGCTTCGCGTTCTTCCTCGTGCATACGGCAACGGTCGGCAAGGCGTCGTTCTTCAAGTCCGAGCTGCTGCGCGACCCGAACTTCGCGACCGGCACGCTGTTCATCTTCGTCGTCGGCGCGGTGCTGTACGCGACGCGCGCGCTGTTGCCGCCGATGCTGCAGAACCTGATGGGCTATCCGGTCGCGACGACGGGCCTCGTCACCGCGCCGAGCGGTGCCGGCACGATGATCGCGATGCTGTTCGTCGGGCGCTTGTTGAAATACGTGGATGCGCGGGCGCTGTTGTTCGCCGGGCTGGCGATTTCCGCGCTCGCGCTGTGGCAGATGATGCAGTACACGATCGTGCTGTCCGAGGCGGACATCGTGTGGCCCGGGGTGGTCCAGGGCTTCGGGCTGGGCCTCGTGTTCGTGCCGCTGAGCGCGCTGTCGTTCTCGACGCTGCAGCCGGAGCTGCGCGCGGACGGCACCGCCACCTACAGCCTGATGCGCAACATCGGCAGCAGTATCGGCATCTCGATCGTGCAGACGCTGATGACGCGTAACACGCAGGTCGCGCATGCCGACCTCGCGACCCACATCACGCCGTTCGACCCGGCCGTGCAGGCAATGGCCGGCAGCCACGTCGACATCGCGCTGCTCGACCGCACGATCAACCAGCAGGCCGCGATGATCGCCTACCTGAACGACTTCAAGCTGATGTTCGTCGCGACGCTGCTGATGATCCCGCTGTTGCTGCTCATCCGCCCGCCGCAGAAAACGGCGAGCGTCGACGTCGCGCACGCGGCGATGGATTGACGATGCGACGGGCGCATGCCCGCCGCGGGCCGCAACGTCAGGCCTTCATTGTCCCGGTGCGCACGTAACGCTCGTGCCACGACAACGCCTCGGCGAGCAGGTGCGGCGTGTGCTTGCCGAAGCTCTCGCGCGACGCGCGCTCGAAGTAGTCGTCGAGCATCGGCCGGTAGTCGGGATGCGCGCAGGTCGCGATGATCTTGCGCGCGCGCTGCTTCGGCGACAGGCCGCGCAGGTCGGCCAGCCCCTGCTCGGTGACGACCACCGCGACGTCGTGCTCGGTATGGTCGACGTGGCTCGCCATCGGCACGATCCGCGAGATCGCGCCGCCCTTCGCGGTGCTGGCCGACATGAAGCACGACAGGTAGCCGTTGCGCGCGAAGTCGCCCGAGCCGCCGATGCCGTTCTGGATCTTCGTGCCCATCACGTGCGTCGAGTTCACGTTGCCGTAGATGTCGGCCTCGATCATCCCGTTCATCGCGATGCAGCCGAGGCGGCGCACGAGTTCCGGGTGGTTGCTGATCTCCTGCGGGCGCAGCAGGATCTTTTCGCGGAACGTCGCGATCTCGTCGGCGAAACGCTGCACGGCAGCCGGGCTCAGCGACAGCGCCGTGGCCGACGCGAAGCTCAGCGTGCCGTCGTCGAGCAGGTCGAGCATGCCGTCCTGGATCACTTCGGTATAAGCAGTCAGGTTCGAGAAGCCGGCCGAGCTCAGTTCCGCGAGCACCGCGTTCGTGATGTTGCCGACGCCCGACTGCAGCGGCAGCAGGTTTTCCGGCAGGCGGCCGCGCTTCACTTCGTGGCGCAGGAAGTCGATCAGCTGCAGCGCGATCTGCTTCGACGTGGCGTCCGGCGCGGAGAACGCGTTGCTGCGATCCGGCGCGTCGGTCTCGACAATCGCGACAATCTTCTCCGCCGGGCAGCGCAGGTAGGGCTCGCCGATCCGGTCGTCGCTTTTCGTCAGCGGAATCGGCTTGCGGTGCGGCGGCAGCGCGGTGCCGTAATAGACGTCGTGCATCCCGTCGAGACCGAGCGGCTGGCGCGCGTTGACTTCGAGGATCACGTGCTTCGCCTGCTCGAGCCACGTCTTGTTGTTGCCGATCGACGCGGACGGAATCAGCAGCCCGTCCTCGCGGATGCCCGCGACTTCGACGATCGCGACGTCGAGCTCGCCATACAGCCCGAACCATGCGTATTGCGCGACGTGGCTCAGGTGGACGTCCTGGTAGTCGACTTCACCGGCGTTGATCTTGTCGCGCAGCGTCGGGTCGGACTGGTACGGCAGGCGCATCGAGATACCGTCGGTGCGGGCGAGCGCGCCGTCGAGTTCCGGCGCGGTCGACGCGCCCGTCAGCACGTTGATCCGGAAGTCCTCGCCGCGCGCGTGGGCCGCGTCGATGTGGGCGGCGAGCGCGGCGGGCACGGCCTTCGGATAGCCGGATCCGGTGAAGCCGCTCATGGCGACGGTCATGCCGGGGCGGATCAGCGCGGCGGCTTCGTCGGCGGTGCGGACGAGCGAACGCAGGGCGGGAGCGAGGATGCGTGAAGAAGACATGGCTGTATATCTGACGCTTTGGTCTGTCGTTGACGTCGCGGGGGGGTGTCTCCTGAGCGACGCGAAGCCCTTGGGGCCGCGAGGGGCGGCCCGGCACCACGGGCACGGTCGGAGTATCGCAGAGGCCATCGCCGCGAAATGTCCGCTGGATGCAAAAGATACTTGCTGAATGCACCGGGTATCGAACGACAGTTCTGTGACAGCCCGTGGCGGCCGCAAGCGCATGCATCCGAAAGGTGCGCGAAAGCGGACCGCCAGTTTTCCGCGCGAAAATTACGAACGGCTGAACATGAATCGACCGATACCTTTCCGGATTAGTCGCATCGACGCGAAGAATCCGCATGCGATGGCCAATCGGCGATCGCCGCGGCCGATTGTCGCCCGTCGCGGCGGTTGCGGGCCTGATGCACGTCAACGCATCGACGCGCGCGAATCGCCGCCAGGCCCGCGTGCAAGGCCCGTCCGCCCTTGACAGCGGCGTGAGGCGAACCACACTGGATCAGACAGGGTCCGCCTGCGCGAACGCCGTTTCGCGCATCCGGTTTGCAACCGGCCGATGCCCGGAATGCGCGGTAACACTCCCGTATGTCAGGACATTGGTCGAAGAAAAAGCAACAAATTACAATTCCGTATATATTTCGCCGATGGACCAAAGAAAAACCGCTACACGCTCCGAACCGCCCCTGCCGCGCACCTGGGATGCTCGGCTCGCGCGCTCGCTCGTCCGACCGCTGATCGACACGCCCGTTACCCCGAATCACCTCACCACCCTTCGTCTGCTGATCGGCCTCGCCGGCGCCTGGTGCCTTGCGCACGGCGGCTTCGGCTGGAGCAACGCGGGCGCATTCCTGATCGTGTTGTCGAACTTCGTCGATCACACCGACGGCGAACTCGCGCGCATCAGCGGCAAGTCCAGCAAGATCGGTCACTTTTACGACCTCGCGGCCGACGCGCTCGTGACGGTCGCGCTGTTCGTCAGCATGGGCGTCGGCATCGTCGCCCAGGGCGGCCAGATGGCCGCGTCGCCGGTGCTGCTCGGCGCGGTGGCCGGCGCAGCCGTCGCGCTGATCTTCTTCCTGCGCATGCGGATCGAATCGATCGCCGGCAAGGCCGGCACCAAGCAGGCGTTCGCCGGCGGCTTCGAGACGGAAGACGTGCTCTATCTGCTGCCGATCGTGACGCTCGTCGACGGCGTCCAGCCGTTCCTGCTCGCGGCATCGATTGGCGCCCCGCTGTTCGCCGCGTGGGTCGTGATCGACTGGTGGCGCATCGTTCGGCGAAGCGGCGCCCCTCAGAATTCAACCGAAATCCAGGCTTCCAAATGACTCCTAGCACGCGCGACGACTCCGTGCTGAGCCCGGCACGCCCCGCGCCTGCGCGCGCGGCAGCGGCCGATCCCGATCGCACCGTGGCCGACTGCGTCGGCCGTCTCGACCTCGACCGCCTGCGCGGCGACTACACGCGCCAGGGGTCGTTCCTGTACCTCGATACCTTCCTGCCGGCCGACGCGCACGCGAAACTCGCCGCCGCCGCCCGCGCGATGCAGGCCGGCCTGAACCGCAATTACCTGCCCGGCCACAAACAAGGCGGCAGCGTGAGCCGGCACACGATCGACGAACAGGCGCCGTACATCGCCGAGCTGTACCGGTCGAAGGCGCTGATCGGCTTCCTCGAGAAGATCACCGGCGACAAGCTGATGCTTTCGCCGGACGACGATCCGCACGCGTACGCGCTGTACTACTACACGAAGCCGGGCGACCACATCGGCTGGCATTACGACACGTCGTACTACGACGGCCGCCGCTACACGCTGCTGATCGGCGTGATCGACGAGTCGTCGTGCCGGCTCGACTACGAGCTGCATACGCGCAATCCGGACGTGCCCGACACGCCGGGCTCCGTGCAGATCGCCGACGGCGGCATCGTGCTGTTCGACGGCGACAAGCTGCGGCATCGCGTCACGCCGCTCGGCCAGAACGAGACGCGCGTGTCGCTCACTTTCGAATACGTGACCAACCCCGGCATGCGGCCGTGGAAGCGCTTCATCTCGAACATGAAGGACGCGATCGCGTATTTCGGTTTCCGCCAGGTGTTCAAGCAGCTGGCCACGCGACGGTCGGCCGGGTCATGACACGCGCCGGCCTGATCCTGCTGTCCCTCGGAACGGCACTCTTCGTCGCCCTGCTCGCGTGGCAGGGCGTCGGCGCGGTCGCGTCGACGTTTCTCGCGGCCGGCTGGGGCCTTGCGCTCGTCGCCGCATTCCACGTCGTACCGCTCGTGATCGACGCGCTGGCGATCTCGGTGATGTTCCGCCGCGGCCAGCCGGGCGCCGAGCTCGGCAACGCGCTGCGCGCGCGCTGGGTCGGCGAATCGGTGAACAGCCTGCTGCCCGCCGGGCAGATCGGCGGCCCGGTGCTGATGGTGCGCCACCTCGCGCAGCGCGGCACGCGGATGGCCGATGCCGCCGCCGCGGTCACCGTCAGCACGACGATGCAGGCGCTCGCGCAGATGGCGTTCGCGCTGATCGGCATCGCCGCGTTCAGCGTGTATGCGACGCACGAGTCCGTCGCTCACCTGCGCACGCCGGCGCTGATCGCCACCGGCGTGCTCGGCGCCCTCGCGGTCGCGTTCTACGTGGCGCAGCGGCGCGGGCTGTTCGGCCGCGGGCTGCGTCTCGCGTCGAAGCTGCTCGGCCCGCGCGACTGGTCGTCGCTGGCGACGCGCGCGGACGCGATCGACGACGCCGTCGGCGCGCTCTACCGCGATCGCGCGAAAGTCGCGAAGACCTTCGCATTGAGCCTCGCCGGCTGGATCGTCGGCACCGCCGAAGTGTGGCTCGCGCTGCACTTCCTCGGGCACCCGGTCAGCTGGCTCGACGCGCTGCTGCTCGAGAGCGTCGGCCAGGCGATTCGCGGTGCGGCATTCGCGATCCCGGGCTCGCTCGGCGCACAGGAAGGCGGTTACCTGCTGCTCGCGCCGCTGGTCGGCCTGCCGCCCGACGCGGCGCTCGCGCTGTCGCTCGCGAAGCGCGCGCGCGAACTCGCGCTCGGCCTGCCCGGCCTGCTCTATCTGCATTTCAGTGAAAGAAACTGGCAGCGGCGCCGCGCGCCGCAGCCCATCGCCGACTGATCGTTCAGATCCGCCGGCTTTTTGGTTGGAGAACCCATGCGAGCCATCATTCTTGCGGCAGGCCTCGGCTTGCGCCTGCAACAACCGCCCGAGGCGCAATTCCCGAAGTGCCTGCTGCGCTTCGACGACGTGTCGCTGCTCGAGCGCCATCTGCGCGTGCTCGACGCCGCCGGCGTCGATGAAATCGTGCTCGGGCTCGGCTTCCAGGCCGGGAAGGTCGAGCAGGAACTCGAGCGCCTCGGCCGCAGCGCCGAGATCGTGGTGAACGAGCGCTACGACCTCGGCAGCGTGCTGACCGTGCACACCGTCGCCGATGCGATGACGCGCGGCGGCGACGTGCTGCTGATGGACGCGGACGTGCTGTACGACGAGAACATCCTGCACGCGCTGGTCGCCGATCCGGACAAATCGGTGGACCGCCTGCTGATCGATCGCGACTTCGAGGCCGGCGACGAGCCCGTCAAGCTGTGCCTGAAGAACGGCGTGCCGGTCGAGCTGCGCAAGCAGCTCGCGGTCGACCTCGAATACGACACGATCGGCGAGTCGGTCGGCTTCTTCCGCTTCACCGAAGGCACCGCGCGCCGCCTCGCGACGATCGTCGCGGGCTACGTCGACAGCGGCCGCGCGAACATGCCGCACGAGGAAGCCGTGCGCGACCTGCTGCTCGAAGGCGGCCATTCGTTCGACGTCGCCGACGTCACGGGCTCGCCGTGGATCGAGATCGACTTCCCGAACGACGTCGCACGCGCCACGCAAGAAATTCTTCCCCTGATTCAACGCACGACCGCAGGAGCCGCACGATGAACGCACGCGAACCCAACTTCTCCGAATCGCGCAGCGCACGCCTGCGCCGCATGCTCGTCAGCAGCGACCTCGAATTCCTGATGGAAGCGCACAACGGCCTGTCGGCACGGATCGTCCGCGAAGCCGGCTTCAAGGGCATCTGGGCATCGGGCCTTGCGATCTCCGCGCAATTCGGCGTGCGCGACAACAACGAAGCGAGCTGGACCCAGGTCGTCGACGTGCTCGAGTTCATGGCCGACGCGAGCGACCTGCCGATCCTGCTCGACGGCGACACCGGCTACGGCAACTTCAACAACGTGCGCCGCCTCGTGAAAAAGCTCGAGCAGCGCGGCATCGCCGGCGTGTGCATCGAGGACAAGCAGTTCCCGAAGACGAACAGCTTCATCGACGGCGAGCGCCAGCCGCTCGCCGAGATCGACGAGTTCTGCGGCAAGATCAAGGCCGGCAAGGATTCGCAGAGCGATCCCGACTTCTCGATCGTCGCGCGCGTCGAGGCGCTGATCGCGGGCTGGGGGATGGACGAGGCGCTGCGCCGCGCGAACGCGTATGCGGAAGCCGGCGCCGACGCGATCCTGATTCACAGCAAGCTGTCGCGCCCGGACGAGATCCTGCAGTTCGCGCGCGAATGGAGCGGCCGCGCGCCGCTCGTGATCGTGCCGACCAAGTACTACAGCACGCCGACCGACGTGTTCCGCCAGGCCGGCATCAGCACCGTGATCTGGGCGAACCACCTGATCCGTGCGTCGGCATCGGCGATGCAGTCCGTCGCACGCGAGATCCACGAAAACCAGACGCTGATCAACGTCGAGGACCGCGTCGCGTCGGTCAACGAAATCTTCCGCCTGCAGGACGCCGACGAATACTCGGCGGCCGAGCGTATCTACCTGTCGTCGTCGTCGCGCGCGTCGAACGCCGCGATCGTGCTCGCCGCGAGCCGCGGCAAGGGGCTCGAGGCCGTCACCGAAGACAAGCCCAAGGTCATGCTGCCGGTCGCCGGCAAGCCGCTCCTGCGCTGGCTCGTCGATGGCTTCAAGAAGCATGGCGTGAACGACATCACCGTGGTCGGCGGCTATCGCGCCGACGCGATCGACACGTCGGGCATCAAGCTCGTCGTCAACGAGCGCCATGCGCAGACGGGCGAACTCACGTCGCTCGCATGCGCGGCCGAACGCCTGACCGGCGACACCGTGATCTCGTACGGCGACCTGCTGTTCCGCAGCTACATCCTGCGCGACCTGGCGGAGAGCGAGGCCGAGTTCAGCGTCGTCGTCGATTCGTCGCTCACGGAGACCCACCAGAGCGTGCGCGACTTCGCGCTCTGCTCGGCCGCGGACGATCGCGGCCTGTTCGGCCAGAAGACGTATCTGCAACGTGTATCGAGCGACGTCGCCGCCGCCGGCACGCCGCACGGCCGCTGGATCGGTCTGCTGAACGTGCGCGGCGCAGGCGTCGATCGTCTGAAGGCGATGCTCGCGACGCTGCAGGCGCGCCCCGATTTCGACACGCTCGACATCCCGTCCCTGCTCAACGAACTGATCGCCGCCGGCGAGAAGATCGAGGTGCAGTACGTGCACGGCCACTGGCGCGGCGTCAACGATCTCGAAGACTTCCGCCGCGCGGGCGACTTCGCGCACGGCCAGACGCCGCTGTCGGAGCCGGGCGCCGGCAACGGGGGCGCGCAATGATCGAAGCGGCCCAGTTCGTCGAGGCCGCGCGCGAACGCGGCTTCGACTGGTACGCGGGCGTGCCCTGCTCGTACCTGACGCCGTTCATCAACTACGTGCTGCAGGACCCGACGCTGCATTACCTGTCGGCGGCCAACGAAGGCGACGCGGTCGCGCTGATCGCGGGCGCCACGCTCGGCGGCAAGCGCGGGATCGCGATGATGCAGAACTCGGGGCTCGGCAACGCGGTGAGCCCGCTCACGTCGCTGACCTGGACGTTCCGGCTGCCGCAGCTGCTGATCGTCACGTGGCGCGGCCAGCCGGGCGTGGCCGACGAGCCGCAGCATGCGCTGATGGGGCCGATCACGCCCGCGATGCTCGACACGATGGAGATCCCGTGGGAGACGTTCCCGACCGACCCCGAACAGGTCGGCCCGGCACTCGACCGCGCGATCGCGCACATGGACGCAACGGGCCGCCCGTACGCGCTCGTGATGCAGAAAGGCAGCGTCGCGCCGTATGAACTGAAGGCGAACCCGGCGGCGCCGCCGCGCGCGCACGTCGCCGCGCAGTCGGCGGCACGCGCCGAAGCGCCCGCCGCGTGGCCGACCCGCCACGACGCGCTGCAGCGCGTGATCGCGCACACGCCGGTCGATTCGACCGTCGTGCTCGCGTCGACCGGCTTCTGCGGCCGCGAACTCTATGCCATCGACGACCGCCCGAACCAGCTGTACATGGTCGGCTCGATGGGCTGCGTGACGCCGCTCGCGCTGGGTCTCGCGCTCGCGCGCCCCGACCTGCGCGTGGTGGCCGTCGACGGCGACGGCGCCGCGCTGATGCGGATGGGCGTGTTCGCGACACTCGGCACCTACGGTCCGTCCAACCTCACGCACGTGCTGCTCGACAACGGCGCGCACGAATCGACCGGCGGTCAGGCGACCGTGTCGCGGCACGTGTCGTTCGCGGGCGTCGCGGCCGCATGCGGCTACGCATCGGCCGTCGAAGGCGATACGCTCGACGTGCTCGATGCGACGCTCGCGACGCAAGCCGACGGTGCGCAGTTCGTGCGCGTGGCGATCCGCACGGGCGTGCCCGACGGCCTGCCCCGCCCGACCGTCACGCCGGTCGAGGTCAAGACCCGCCTGATGCGGCATATCGGCGCCGCGCAGGCTGAAGCCCATGCCGAAGGAGCTCATTGATGCTGCTGCTGAATCCCGGCCCGGTAACGCTGACCGAACGCGTGCGCCGCAGCCTGCTGCAACCTGACCTGTGCCATCGCGAAAGCGAATTCTTCGATCTGCAGGATGAAGCGCGTGCGCGCCTCGTCGCCGCGTACGAGCTCGATCCGGCCGAATGGGCCGCCGTGCTGATGACGGGCTCGGGCACCGCCGCCGTCGAAAGCATGATCGCGGCGCTCGTGCCGCAGGACGGCAAGCTGCTCGTGATCGAGAACGGCGTGTACGGCGAGCGCATCACGCAGATCGCGACGCAGTACGGCATCGCGCACGACGTGCTGAAGCACGAATGGATGCAGGTGCCCGATCTCGCGCAGATCGCCGCGCGTCTCGACGCGGGCGGTTATTCGCACGTCGCGGTAATTCATCACGAAACGACGACCGGCCGGCTGAACGACCTCGGCGCGATCGCCGACGTGTGCCGCGCGCGCGGCGTGAAAATGCTCGTCGACGGCGTCAGCAGCTTCGGCGCGGAAGCGATCGACTTCGCCGGCGGCGTGATCGACGCGGTCGCCGCGACCGCGAACAAGTGCCTGCACGGCGTGCCGGGCGCGGCGTTCGTGATCGTGCGCCGCGGCGCGCTTGCGAAGGCCGCGAGCCGCACGTATTACCTCGATCTCGGTCGCCTCGCGAAGCTTCAGGACCAGCGCAATACGCCGTTCACGCCGTCCGTGCACGCGTATTACGCGCTCGTCGAAGCGCTGCGCGAGTTCGACGAAGCCGGTGGCTGGCGTGCGCGCCATGCGCACTACAAGGCGCTCGCGGATCAGGCGCAGGCCGGGCTCGCCGCGCGCGGAATGCCGCTCGTGCTGCCCGAAGGCGCATCGTCGGTCGTGCTGCGCGCGTACCGGCTGCCGCAGGGCGTCACGTACGAGACGCTGCACGACGGCCTGAAGGCGCGCGGCTTCGTCATCTACGCGGGGCAAGGCGGGTTGTCGAAGGAGTTGTTCCGCATCTCGACGATGGGCGCGATTCAGGCGGCCGATGTTGAGCGGTTGCTGGACGGTTTTACCGAGTTGACGCGGTAAACGGCTGACCTTTCTCGTCGACCTGAGGCCCGCAAGGGCCTTTTTCATTTGCGCCGATTTTTCGGCGAATGTGATACGGGTCGTTCGGGTTCGGTCGAATGGGACATCGTGTGTAGAATCTGCACGCTATCGCACCTCCATCGCGCATCCTCGAATTTCCCAACTCGGCGAACAACGCACGGTGCGATGCGAAATCCCCCAATCAACGACTGGAAGCCCATGATCAGGAATCGTGTCGCCTTCGCCCGGGCAGGAGTCATCACGGCGTCGCTGTGCTTCGTCCTTCCGGGTGGGCCCGCTCACGCCGCCACAGAGAGCAACGCCGCGACCGAGGCCCTGATCGATCAGGCGGTCGCGCTGACCGAGCGCGGGGATCCTGCCAGCATGGAAAAGACCATGGCAGGTTATCTGATCGATGCGTCCAAACGATTCAATGCGAACGTTCCGGACAATACGTGGCAATCCGTGCGCGCCGACGTCGATGAAATCATCTCGAACAAGATCAGGCCGGGATACGGCGAACAGGCGCTTCTGGCAAGGCGTTTCATCAAGAATGCCAAATTCTCGGACGATGAACTCCGGCATCTCGTCGTCATGCTTCAGGATCCGGTCATGCAACGATGGACGGTCGCGATGCGGGATGGCGATACGACGCGCTATATGGCCGCGCTGTCTCAGCAAGTCAACAATCAGATGTGGTCAGTCGTTTCCATCGTCCTTCGGCGGCACGGCCTACAGACGAGCGACACGCCTGTCGCAGCGAAACAGAAGCAATAGGCGCATCACGCGCTGTCCGTCCTTCGCCGAACAGCGACGTGCGATCGGACTGCGCGGAAAGCGGGCTTCGGGCCGGTAGCACACTCCCCGGAAAGCCGCGCAGCATTTTCGATCATGACCATGACGACACACCTTCGCCTTTTGCCTCTGCTCGCGCTCGCCGCCGGCACCGGCAACGCGCGAAGCGAAGACGCGCATTCGTCCGAGGCCCTGAAGCGTTTCAAGTGAGGCGGCAGGCGAGCACGCGACGCCCTACTCCACCACCTTCGGCCCGATCGCATCGGTCGGCACCGGCATCCGCAGCGCATCGTCGCGCATGCGTCGCGCCTCGCGCGCGGCGTAGCGATCCTTCAACCGCAGGAACGGCTTCTCGACGAGGAAATAGCTCGCCGTCGCGGCCAGCAGCGCCCACACGATACCGAGCGGGAACGCGTGTGGAACCGCCAGATCCGGATTCGCGAACGGCTGCTGCCACAGATACAGGCTGAACGAGATCGTGCCGACGAACACGACCGGCGCGGCGCGCAGCCACCGCGCGCACCAGAACTCGCTGCGGAAATTCAGCACGACGATCACGATCGCGATCAACGCGGCCTCGAGCGTCACGCCGTAGGTTGCGTTCCAGAAGCCACCGAGCCGATGCTCGGCAACGGGCATCCCGAACAGCACAACGACGACGAGCGCCGTCACGATGCGCGTCTCGCCGCGCCACGAGCGGATCCATGCTTCGAGCCGTTCGCGGTTGAGCGCCGCGTAGCAGCCGATCAGGATCGGATCGACGCCCGTATGCAGCATCATCCCGAGTTGCCCGCGCAGCGCCGGCGCGACGAAATACGTGAGCGCGCGCACCAGCGGCACGATGAGGATCAGCGCGGCCAGCCAGCGCGTGCCGCGACGGCGGGCGCCGTACACGAACAGCAGCGGCCAGAACCAGTAGAACTGCTCCTCGAGCGCGAGCGACCAGAAATGGCCGAGATACCACGCGCCGGCCGGATGCAGCGTGTTGTCGCCGGTCAGCCCGAACCACGCCGAGTAATTCCACAGATGCAGCGCCGCATACAGCCATTGCCGGCGATCGACGTCGAGCCAGCCTGCGATGGCGAGCACGCCGACGGTCGCGAGATACACGTAGCAGGCCGGCCAGATCCGCAACGCGCGGCGCACGTAGAACGACGTCAGCGCGATTCCGCCGGTGCGCGCGAATTCCGCGCGCAGCACGTTGGTGATCAGGAAGCCGCTGAGGACGAAGAAGATCAGCACGCCGAGCCGGCCGTCGGCGATCAGCCGCAGCGGCGCGAACCAGCCCGTGTAGCCGCCTGGCAGCACGTGCTCCGCATGGCCGACGACGACCATCGTGACCGCGACGGCGCGCAACCCGGTCAGCTGCTTGACGCGATGGTTCATCGGCTCGTTTCCCGTTGGCACGGTGGAGGAACGGTATGAAGGCCGGCGCCCGCGACCGGCTCGCCGATATGTCGCCGGGATTTTGTCTGAAAAATATCGGAACGAAATTGCTTCAAAAAATTTCGGTGCGCCTGTCGGCCGAAATGGCCGCGCCACACACCCGATGCCGGCCGGCGCACGACGGGCGGAATGAATGGGCATAATGACAAGCCTTGTCCGGCGGCGGCCGGTCCGATGCAGACACAACGAATTTTGCGGCGCCGCAATATCCGCGATACCGGCGCCGCGGTATTCCGATCGCACACCGGCCCGTGCCTCATCCGCCCTCCTGCCGACCCTCACCCGGAGCCTGCCCGTGTACCCACCGATCGAACCCTACGCCCATGGCCACCTCGACACCGGCGACGGCCACCGCATCTACTGGGAGCGCTGCGGCAACCCGTCCGGCAAGCCGGCGGTGTTCCTGCACGGCGGCCCGGGTGCGGGCTGCAGCCCCGACCATCGCCGCCTGTTCGATCCCGAGCGCTACGACATCCTGCTGTTCGACCAGCGCGGCTGCGGGCGTTCGACGCCGCACGCGAGCCTCGACAACAACACGACCTGGGACCTGGTGGCCGACATCGAGCGGCTGCGCGAGATGGTGGGCGCGGAACAATGGCTCGTGTTCGGCGGCTCGTGGGGCAGCGCGCTCGGCCTCGCCTACGCGGAAACGCACCCGCGGCGCGTGAGCGCGCTCGTCGTGCGCGGCATCTTCACGATGCGCCGCGCGGAGTTGCTGTGGTACTACCAGGAAGGCGCGTCGTGGTTGTTCCCGGACCTGTGGGAGGAATTCCTCGCGCCGATCCCGGAAGCCGAGCGCGGCGACCTGATGGCCGCATACCATCGCCGGCTGACGGGCGACGACGAAGCCGCGAAGCTCGAAGCCGCGCGCGCATGGAGCATCTGGGAAGGCCGCACGATCACGCTGCTGCCCGATCCGGCGCTGGCGGCGCACTTCGCGGACGGCCACTACGCGCTCGCGTTCGCGCGAATCGAAAACCACTACTTCGTGAACCGCGGTTTCGTCGACGAAGGCCAGTTGCTGCGCGACGCGCATCGCCTCGCCGGCATTCCGGGTGTGATCGTGCAAGGCCGCTACGACATCGCGACGCCCGCGCGCACCGCGTGGGACCTCGCGAAGGCATGGCCCGACGTGACGTTCGAGATCGTGCCGGACGCCGGGCATGCGTACAACGAACCGGGCATCCTGAAGGCACTGCTCGCCGCGACGGACCGCTTCGCCGCGTAAGCCGCAACGCCAGGCGGCGCGTTGCAGCCGTCCATGCCGGCCTGCACGCGCCGCCCGCTCAAAGCGCGGCCTCGACGATCGTCCGGCCGCTGATCGCGCGCTCGACGAGCTGTTCGTCGGCGACCTTGCGGATCGCATCGTCGAGCAATCCTTCGGGCTGCTCGGTCGCGACCTTCAGCAGGCCCGACAGGCCGCGCGCGTCGAGCACCACGAGCGTCTCCATCGAATCCGCGCGGCTCACGAGCACGCGACGGAATGCGGGGCCCGCGCCGAAGCTCGCGCAGAGCGCGATCGTCTCGTTACCGAGCGGGTAGTCGAAGTTCTTGATCATGTCCGCCGCCGTTGCAATGAAATGGCCACGCGCGACGGCGCGGCGCCGTGACGTCGACGCACCCGTGCGTACCGCCGGCGCCGGACCCGGATCCGGTCCGTTCGTCGGCATCACCATGCTAGGCGGGCAGAATTAACGAAGACTTAAACGGTCGACGCGCGCGGCGCCGGCGCGACCATGCCGCGTGACTTACGGCGTATCGAGCGGCTCGACCGTCACGCCGACCTTCAGCTCCTGATCCGCGCCGCCGCCGCGGATCACGCCGCGCAGCGGCGTCACGTCCGCGTAGTCGCGGCCGATCGACAGCATTACGTAGTCGTCGCCCGGCGCGCGGTCGTTGGTCGGATCGAGCTGCAGCCAGCCGCCGTCTTCGGGCCACGCCGGGTCGTAGACGTCGACCCATGCATGCGACGCATCTGCGCCGATCAGCCGCGGCTGTCCAGGCGGCGGCTGCGTCAGCAGATAACCGCTCACGTAGCGCGCGGCGAGCCCGAGCGAGCGCAGCGCGCCGATCATCACGTGCGCGAAATCCTGGCAGACGCCCTTGCGCAATCGCAACGCATCGAGCGCCGTCGTCGTGATGTCGGTGCTGTTCGGCGTATACGCGAAGTCGGCGTGAATCCGCCGCATCAGGTCCCACGCGGCCTGCACGAGCGGCCGCCGCGGCGTGAAGCTGGCGGCCGCATACGCGGCCAGTTCGGGATCGCACGCGACGTGCGGCGACGCGAACACGAACTCGCTCGCCGCGTCGTACGGCTGCCCGGCACGAAACCGCAAGCGGTCGCGCACGGCTTCCCATGCCGTTGCATGTTCGGCGTCGGGATGCGCGATCGCGGGCGGCGGCGCGCCGCGTGCGCCCTGCGACCACACGGGCGGGCTCACGCGCACCGTGCTGCGGCTGCGCACGAGCAGCGCGTCGTGAGGCTGGTTCAGCGCGAACGATGCGCGCGCGTTGCCGAACGCGTCGATCTCGGTGCAGACCGCTTCCGGCGCGGGCTCGATGTCGAGCGCGAACGACAGCACCTGCTGGCGAGGTGTCGCGAGCGGCTGCAGCCGCGCCTGGTGCTGGGCGGATTCAACGCGGGCGGCGTAGCGGTATTCGGTGTCGTGCGTGACGCGCAGCACGCGGCCGGCCGCGACGGCCGCCGGCGTTGCGGGTGCGGCGGGCGCGGCCGCCTCCTTCGCGCTGCCGGAACCGGTCGCAGGCGGCGTCTTCGCCGCGTGTTTCGTCGTCACCATAGCGTCCTGCCCGCCTCGCGCACGTGGCTGAAATAGCGCTCGCCGATCCGGTTCGACAACTCCCACACGGCCTTCACGGTCGTGTCGAGCGCATCGAGCAGCTTGTCGTGCCGGCCGTCGTCGCCGGTTTCGCACAGCTCGTGCAGCGACCACGCGGGCACGTCCGGAATCGTCTCGGCCAGTTCGGACAGCGCATAGCCCTCGCTGCGCTCGACCTTCGTCAGCCGGCCGCGCAACGCCTGCACGACCCAGCCGAGCGAGCGCGGGTTGTCGGTGTCGAGCACCACGAGCGACAGCAGCGGCGCGACGTCGAAACCGCGCTGGAACCGCGAGCGGAACGTGATCGTGCTGTCGAACAGTTCCAGCACGAGTTCGAAGCCGTCCTGCCGATGCACGGCGCCATCGTCGAACGCGAACTTCAGCACGCTGCACAGGAAGTCCAGCCGGTCGATCTGCCGGCCGATCGACAGCAGTCGCCAGCCGTCGTCGCGCGTCATGTTGTCGGTCTGCGCGCCGGTGATCGCGCCGAGCAGCAGCCCCAGCCGCTCGAGCAGCTGCAACGCCTCGTTGCCGATCTGCTCCTCGGCTTCCGGATGATCGGCGCTGTCGGCGAACAGTTGCGTCGCGTCGTCGATCAGCCGCCACTGATCGCTCGACAGCCGCTCGCGGATCGCGGCGGCGGCCGCGCGCATCCCGAACAGGCACGACGCGATGCCCGACGTACGGTCCGCGCCGCGCGTCAGCGACGTCGCGAGCGCGTGCTGGAACGCGCGCGGCGCATCGACGGCGTTCGGTGCGTCGGGCGCGATCAGCCCGGTGTCGCGGCACAGCGTGTCGATCAATTCCAGATGCGCGGGACTGTCGACGTCGTCCTCGCCGCGCAGCCGCTCCAGCGCGGCGCGCGCGAGACGCATCAGGTTGGTCGCGCGCTCGGTGTAGCGGCCGAGCCAGAACAGGTTCTCGGCCGCGCGGCTCGCGATCGCGCGCGGGCGCTCGACCAGATCGTCGGGGCCGAGACGGGTCTGCAGCAGCGTCGTCGAATCGACGATGCCTTCGGTCATCACCCACGTATCGACGGTGCTGCCGCCGCGCGGCATCGGCGCGTTGAACAGCGTATCGCGCGTGCCGACCCGCGACAGCCCGCCCGGCAGGAGCCGCCAGCGTTGCGCGCCATCGGCGAGCGCGAACACGCGCAGCAGCAGCGGCTTCGGCACGATGCGCGCGCCGCCGGAGCCGTCGGGCGTGTCGGGCCCCGGCCAGGTCGGCGCCTGCGACAGCGGCAGGTCGGCCTGCACCGTGTAATGCTCGGGCCGGGCCAGGATTCGCGCACGCCATTCGGCCAACTGCGCCGGCGTGAGCCGCGCGCCGATCACCGGGTCGAACGCGCCGCCGGCCTGCGCGTCGGGCGGATACGACGGCTTCACGATACAGCGCGCGAGCTGCGGCAGCGCGTCGTCGCATGCCGCCGCCTCGCCGCACCACCACGAATGCACGGCGGGCAACGTCAGCGTTTCGCCGAGCAGCCCTTCCGCGAGGCGCGGCATGAAACCGAGCATGCCCGGCGATTCGAGGAAGCCGGAGCCGGGCGCATTCGCGAGCAGCACGTTGCCTGCGCGCACGGCCTGCAGCAGCCCCGGCACGCCGAGCAGCGAATCGGGCCGCAGTTCGAGCGGATCGAGCCAGGCGTCGTCGACGCGCCGCAGGATGCCGTGCACGGGTTCGAGCCCGCGCAAAGTCTTCAGGAATACACGGTTGTCACGCGCGGTCAGGTCGCCGCCCTCGACGAGCGTGAGGCCGAGATAGCGCGCGAGATACGCGTGCTCGAAATACGTGGCGCTGTGCGGCCCCGGCGTCAACAGCACGATCCGCGAATTCCTGGCGGCCGGGCTGAGCGCCTGCATGCTCTGCAGCAGCGACCGGTACGCGGACGCGAGCCGCTGCACGCGCAGCCCGCGGAAGCCACGCGGAAAGAGCCGCGACACGATCAGCCGGTTCTCGAGCAGATAGCCGAGCCCGGACGGCCCCTGCGTGTGCTGCGCGACGATCCGCCATTGCCCGTCGGGGCCGCGCGCGAGGTCGAACGCGACGACGTGCAGCCACGTATCGCCCGGCACGCGTGCGCCGCGCATCGCGCGCAGGTAGCCCGGATGCCCGGTCACGAGCGCGGGCGGCAGCAGCCCGCGCTGCAGGATCGTCTGCGGCCCGTACAGGTCGGCCATCGTCGCGTTGAGCAGCCGCACGCGTTGCAGCACGCCGCGCTCGATCGCGACCCAGTCCTCGGGCGTGACGATCAGCGGCAGCAGGTCGAGCGACCACGGGCCGGCCGCGCCGTCGCCCGCGCGTTGTTCGTGGAGCTGATAGAACAGGCCGTTCTCGCGCATGCGGCGCTGCAGCGCATCGGCGCGGCGGTCGAGGTCGGCCACGCCGTCGCTGCCGATCGACGTGAAGAAGCTGCGCCATGCAGGCGCGAGCAGCGGCGCGGTGAGGCCGGCGGCGCTGCCGCGCAGTTCGTCGTAGCGGCCGGCCGCGGCCGGCGCCGCGAGCGCGGCGGCCAGTTCCGCGGCATCCGGCTGCGCGCCGGTATCGAAGAGCGTAGGCATCGCGTCGGCGTCGGCGAGATCGTCGGGGTGAATGGGCGGCACGGTCGATATCGTTCCGTCGTCAGGGGGCGAGCGCACCCGCGCGCCGCCGCACCGGCGGCCGGGCACGGCGGACGCGGCGGGCGGCCGCGTTCTGCCCGCATCCTAGCACTCCGGCCGGCGCGCCGGGAGGTCGCGAACCGCGCATCGTCGTCCGTGCTTTCATCCGAGGATCAAGGCCGTCGCAGGTCGAGCGTGAACGGGAATTCGCGGCTCGGCGCGGCGGCCGACACGTCCATCCGCCCCGGCGTGTGCCCCATCGCGACGAAGCGCGCGAGCCGGCGGCTCTCGGCCTCGTACGCGTTGACCGGGAACGTCGCGTAGTTGCGCCCGCCCGGATGCGCGACGTGATACCGGCAGCCGCCGAGCGAGCGTTGCAGCCACGTATCGACGATGTCGAACGTGAGCGGCGCATGCACGCCGATGGTCGGATGCAGCGCCGACGGCGGCGCCCATGCCTTGTAGCGCACGCCCGCGACGTATTCGCCGACGGTGCCGGTCGGCTGCAGCGGCAGCGCGCGGCCGTTGACGGTCACGACGTGCCGGTTGTCGTTCAGCCCGGTCACGCGCACTTCGAGCCGTTCGACCGACGAATCGACGTAGCGCACCGTGCCGCCGGTCGCGCCCTCCTCGCCCATCACGTGCCACGGCTCCAGCGCGCCGCGCAGCGACAGCTGCATCCCGTTCACCGCGATCTGGCCGAACAGCGGGAAGCGGAATTCGAAGTGCGGCGCGAACCACGCCGCATCGAACGCGAAACCGGCGTCGCGCAGCTCGGCCAGCACGTCGTCGAAATCCATCTTCAGGAACGCGGGCAGCATGAAGCGATCGTGCAGCGCGGTGCCCCAGCGCGTGAGCGGCGTCGTGTACGGCGCGGCCCAGAAACGCGCGACCAGCGCGCGCAGCAGCAGTTGCTGCACGATGCTCATCCGCGCATGCGGCGGCATCTCGAACGCGCGCAGTTCGAGCAGGCCGAGCCGCCCGGTCGACGAATCGGGCGAATACAGCTTGTCGATGCAGAATTCGCTGCGGTGCGTGTTGCCGGTCACGTCGATCAGCAGGTTGCGCAGCACGCGGTCGACGAGCCACGGCGGCATGTCCTGCCCGTACAGCAGCTTGTTGCGCTGGATTTCCGCGAATGCGATGTCGAGCTCGTAGACCTGGTCGTTGCGCGCCTCGTCGACGCGCGGCGCCTGGCTCGTCGGACCGATGAACAGCCCCGAGAACAGGTACGACAGCGACGGATGGTTGTGCCAGTACGCGATCAGGCTCGCGAGCAGGTCCGGGCGGCGCAGGAACGGGCTGTCGGCCGGCGTCGCGCCGCCGAGCACGAAGTGGTTGCCGCCGCCCGTGCCGACGTGCCGGCCGTCGACCATGAACTTCTCGCTGGACAGGCGCGACTGCCACGCAGCGTCGTACAGGAATTCGGTCTGGCCGACGAGTTCGTCGAAGCTCTTCGCCGGATGGATGTTCACCTCGATCACGCCGGGATCGGGCGTGACCTGCAGCAGCTTGAGCCGTGCGTCGCGCGGCGGCGGATAGCCCTCGAGCACGAGCTTCACGTCGAGCGCGTGCGCGGTCAGCTCGATCGCGGCGAGCAGGTCGAGATAATCTTCGAGCGCGGCGAGCGGCGGCATGAACAGATACAGGATGCCGTTGCGCACTTCGGCGCACAGTGCGGTACGCGTGATCCACGCGGCCGATTCGAAGCGCTCGGGGCGGCGCTGGGCGTCCGCCGTGCCATGCGCGTGCCGTCCGCCGGCGGCCGTGCCGTCGCCGCGCCACTGCATGACCGTTTGCACGGGTGCTTCGCGATGCGCGCCGGCCAGATAGCGCGGCGCGTCGGCCGTGCCCGCGTGACGCGCACGGAACGCGGCCGCGTCCGGCAGCGCGTCGCGCGGCGCGAACGGATCGCGTTCGACCAGGTACGGATAGTCGGCGCCGGCGACCCACGGCAGCGAATCGAGCGGCAGCCGATAGCCCATCGGCGAATCGCCGGGCACGAGATACATCCGCTCGTCGCGGAAGAACCACGGGCCCGTCTGCCAGCGCGGGCCGTCGAGACCCGGCCGACCCGGCACATCGTCCGCGCGCTTGATCGGCAGCACGTAGCCGACCACGCTGTCGAGCTGCTGGTCGAACACCTTGCGCAACCGCGCGCGTTCGAGCTCGTCGTCGAGGCGCGAATCGAACGGATCGACGTTGACGGGCAGCCGGCGCTCGCGCCACAGGTAGTACCAGACGTCCTCGTAGCCGGGCCGCACGAATTCGTCGGTCAGGCCGAGGCGCGCGGCCAGTGCGTCGATGAAGCGCTTCGCGTCGTCGGTCGTGCACGCGGACGGCTCGCGCTCGTCGGCGAACAACGACGGATCGTGCCACACGGGCTGGCCGTCGGCGCGCCAGAAGATCGACAGCGCCCAGCGCGGCAACTGTTCGCCCGGATACCACTTGCCCTGCCCGAAATGCAGGAAGCCGCCTTCGCCGTATTCGGCGCGCAGCCGCTGCACGAGTTCGGTCGCGTAGCCGCGCTTGGTCGGGCCGAGCGCATCGGTGTTCCACTCGGCGCCGTCGCGATCGTCGATCGACACGAAGGTCGGCTCGCCGCCCTGGGTGAGCCGCACGTCGCCGGCCGTCAGCGCGCCGTCGACCTGCGCGCCGAGCGTGCGCACGGCGTCCCACTGCGACTCGGTATACGGCTTCGTCACGCGCGGCGATTCGTACACGCGCGTCACCGCCATCTCGTGTTCGAACGCGACTTCGCATTCGTCGATCAGCCCTTCGACCGGCGCGGCGCTGGTCGGCTGCGGCGTGCACGCGAGCGGGATATGCCCTTCGCCGGCAAGCAGGCCCGAGGTCGGATCGAAGCCGATCCAGCCCGCGCCCGGCAGATAGACTTCGCACCACGCGTGCAGGTCGGTGAAGTCGACCGACGTGCCGCTCGGGCCGTCGAGCGCCTTCACGTCCGGCGTGAGCTGGATCAGGTAGCCGGACACGAAGCGCGCGGCGATGCCGAGGTGCCGGCACAGCTGCACGAGCAGCCATGCGCTGTCGCGGCACGACCCGGACGCGAGCTCGAGCGTCTGCTCGGGCGTCTGCACGCCCGGCTCCATCCGCACGAGATAGCCGATGTCGTGCTGCAGCTGCTGGTTCAGCGCGACGAGGAAGTTCACGGTGCCGGCCGGCGTGCGGTCGACGCCGTCGAGATACGCGCGGAACAGCGGCGCCGCGCTCGTCTGCGGATCGCACGCGAGGTACGGCGCGAGTTCCGTCTTCAGCGCATCGTCATAGTTGAACGGATATTGCTCCGCGCTCGCTTCCAGAAAGAAGTCGAACGGGTTGTACACCGACATCTCGGCAACCAGGTCGATCGTGATCTCGAAGTGTTCGGTGCGTTCCGGAAACACGAGCCGCGCGAGATAGTTCGAGAACGGGTCCTGCTGCCAGTTGATGAAGTGCTGCGCGGGCTCGACCGTCATCGAATACGCGACGATCGGCGTCCGGCAGTGCGGCGCGGGCCGCAGCCGCACGATCTGCGGGCCGAGGTTGACGGGCCGGTCGTAGCGGTAGCGGGTGGTGTGATGCAGCGCGACGTGGATGGGCATGGGAGAGCCGCTCGGTTCGGGTTGGGCCGGCCGCGCGCGCCGCGTCGCCGTCGCTGCGGCGGCACGGCACGGCGGATTCGGCGAAGGGGTGCGTCAGACCAGTTCCGGCGACTGCACGACGCTGATCTCGATGCCGACGATGCTCGCGCCGAGTCCCGTCACCGGCTGCGCGTCGCGAGCGTCGAGGCCGACGGCGATGCGCACGTAGCGCTCGTCCGGGCAGCGGTTCATGAACGGATCGAAGCCGACCCAGCCGAGCCCTTCGACGTAGGCCTCCGCCCACGCATGACCGGCCGGCTGCTGCATCAGCGCGGCGGCCTGCGGCTGCGCGCCGAGCGCCGCCTGCGGCAAGCCCTGCGACTGCGCCGCGTGCGATGCGCCGAGCGCCTGCTGCATGCCGTCGCCGCTCTGCAGCGCGAGCGCCTCCTCTTCCTCGTCGTCCGCCGCGCTCTGCTTCGCGTCGGCGATGCGCTGCATCGCGCTGTCGGCGAGCACGTAGCCGGAGATATAGCGCGCGGGCACCTTCAGCGCGCGCGCGGCCGCGATGAACGCATGCGCATGGTCGCGGCTCGTGCCCTCGCCGCTTTGCAGCGCGGTTTCGGCATCGACCGGCGCGTCGGCCAGGTTCGGCGCGTACGCGATGCGGCCATGCACTTCCGTCATCAGCCAGTGCAGCGCGTCGAGGCTGTGCGGCTCGATCGGCAGCGCCTGCGTGAGTTCGCGCACGGTGTCGCCGGCCTTCGTGAGCGCGGTCTCGCGCTCGAAGATCCACGGCGGCGCATAGCCCTCGGAGTTGCCGAGAATGCCGGCGCGGTCCTGCGTCTCGACGACGCCGGCCGCGACCACGACGATCTCGTTCTTCGCGCCGCGGTCGTGGCGCACGAGGTCGATCCGGTTGCCGAGCCCGTCCGTGTAGGACAGCGCCGGCTCGACGCCTTCGATCGTGACCTGCCACGCGCGCACCGTCTGCCCGGGCCCCGATTGCGGGCGCAGCCGCAGCCGTTGCAACGCGTAGGTGGCTTGATCGTCGAACTGATAACGCGAAATGTGTCGGATGGCGAGTCGCATGGCAAGTCTCAGTCGAAGTTGTAGGCCTGGGCGATATCGATCCCGAGGCTGTTGTTGCGGCCGATGAAGTCGGTCAGGAACTCGTGCAGGCCGCTCTTGAAGATGCGCTCGACCGAGGTGTCGGACAGCATCTGCAGAATCTTCGTGGCCGTGTCGTGACACGGGTGTGTCACGCCGTAATCCTTCGCGAGCATGTTCAGGCTCGACACCACGCGCCCGTAGCAATAGCGCAGCGAACGCGGCATGCGGCCGTTCAGGATCAGGTAATCGGCGATGTTCATCGGCTTGTACTGCACGTCGTACACCCAGCGATACGAGCGGTGTGCGGCCACGCAGCGCAGGATCGTCTCCCACTGGTAGTTGTCGAGGATCGTGCCGACGTGCGACACCGACGGCAGCAGCAGGTGGTATTTCACGTCAATGATGCGCGCGGTATTGTCGGCGCGCTCGACGAACGCACCGATCTGCGCGAAATCGAAGATCTCGTTGCGCAGCATCGTGCTGTAGAAGCTGCCGAGGATCAGCGCGGTTTCACGCTTCACTTCGTCGAGCACCGCCGGCAGCCCGCTCTCCGGCACCGGCTGCGCGAGCGCGTGACGCAGCGCGAGCCATGCGCCGTTTACACTCTCCCACGCCTCGCGGGTGAGCGCCGTGCGCACCATCCGCGCGTTCGAGCGCGCGTTCTCGATGCACGACAGCACGCTCGACGGGTTGTCGCGATCGCGCAGCAGATAGTCGGTCACGGTATCGGCGGCATATGCGTCGTACTTCTGACGATAGCCTTCGTCCGCGCCCGAGCTGACCAGCACCGACGACCATTCGGCCGGCGCGTCGGACGTGCGCGTGAGCGCCATCCGCAGCCCGGCATCCACGATGCGCGCGATGTTCTCCGCGCGCTCGATATAGCGGTACATCCAGTAGAGACCGCTCGCAGTTCGTCCCAGAAGCATCTCGTGTCCACTCCGTCTTCGTTCGGTTCGCGCGCCGGCTGCGGCGCGCGCGGTCGTGCCCGGCTCAGTCGGCCAGCACCCAGGTGTCCTTGGTGCCGCCGCCCTGGCTCGAGTTGACGACGAGCGATCCCTCCTGCAGCGCGACGCGCGTGAGCCCGCCCGGCGTGATGCGGATCCGGTCCGACACCAGCACGAACGGCCGCAGGTCGACGTGGCGCGGCGCGAGGCCGGCTTCGGTCAGGATCGGCGTCGTGGACAACGCCAGCGTGGGTTGCGCGATGTAGTTCGCGGGGCGCGCGCGCAGCTTCGCGGCGAACGCCTCGAGTTCGGCCTTCGATGCGCACGGACCGACCAGCATCCCGTAGCCGCCGGAGCCGTGCACTTCCTTCACGACCAGTTCGTCGAGATGGTCGAGCACGTATTTCAGGCTGTCGGCCTCGCCGCAGCGCCAGGTCGGCACGTTCTCCAGCAGCGCCTTGCGGCCCGTGTAGAACTCGACGATCTCCGGCATGTACGAGTAGATCGCCTTGTCGTCGGCGATGCCGGTGCCGGGCGCGTTCGCGATCGTGATGTTGCCGGCGCGGTAGACGTCCATGATCCCGGCCACGCCGAGCACCGAATCGGGCCGGAACGTGAGCGGATCGAGGAACGCGTCGTCGACGCGGCGGTACAGCACGTCGATCGGCCGGAAGCCTTCGGTGGTGCGCATCGCGACGCGGCCGTCGACCACCTGCAGGTCGCTGCCCTCGACGAGGTGCACGCCCATCTGGTCGGCGAGGAACGAATGTTCGTAGTACGCGGAATTGTGGATGCCGGGCGTGAGCACGGCGATGGTCGGGTTGTCGGCGTTGCCGCCCGGCGGGCATACGGCCGCGAGCGACTGCCGCAGCATCTGCGGATAGGTCTCGACCGGGCGCACCTTGACCTGCTGGAACAGCTCGGGGAAGAGCTGCATCATCGTCTCGCGGTTTTCCAGCATGTACGACACGCCCGACGGCGTGCGCGCGTTGTCCTCCAGCACGTAGAACTCGTTCTCGCCGGTGCGCACGATGTCGACGCCGATGATGTGCGTGTAAACGTTCCCGGGCGGCCGGAAATCGATCATCTCCGGGATGAACGCCTCGTTGTGCGCGATCAGATGCTTCGGCACGATGCCGGCGCGCACGATCTCCTGGCGGTGGTAGATGTCGTCGAGGAACGCGTTGAGCGCCATCACGCGCTGCTCGATGCCGAGCGACAGCCGGCTCCATTCCGCGCCCGAGATGATCCGCGGCACGATATCGAACGGAATCAGCCGCTCGGCGGCCTGCGCGTCGCCGTATACGGCGAACGTGATGCCCGTCCTGCGGAACACGCCTTCCGCGTCGTGGGCCTTCTGGGCGAGGCTCGCGGGGTTCTGCGTGTCGAGCCACTGCTTGAGGCGCGCGTAAGGCGCCCTCACCATGTCGCCGGATTGCAGCATTTCATCGAATGGCTTCATCGATCTTTTCTCCATCGATCGTTTTCCCCGGCATTGCGCATGCCGGACCGGCGTACTGACTGCCTTGCAAGGAACGTGCCTTGCGATATTCCCTCAGGTTCCCCCTTTTTGTCGCACGGCCGGCACGCCCCCGCGGCACGCCGCACCACGATGGTGCGATGCGCACGACGCGGGACGCGCCGGAGGCGCGCCGTGCCCGCGCACGGCCTCTGCTGCACCGCGCCTGTCGAACATAGTTCCCCCGCGTGTCACGACTGTGCAATCTGCACTGCACCAATCCTTCCCCTGGCGGCGGGCCGCCGCGACTCTCCGCGCTGCCGGCCGGCAGCGGTGCCGCGCCTGCGTCGGCGCGGCTTCCCCCGTCGCCGTGCGATCGCCCGCGCCCCGCCACCTTCCCGCCCAATCTTGCCGCATCGCAGCGAACCGCGACGCGGCATCGGCGAGCCATTGCGGCGGCCCGCCCTGCACCGCGACGGGGATTGCGCCACATCCTTCGGTTGCCCGGGCGGAATAGCGGAAAGGCGAGCCGGCGCGCGCAGGTGCGCGGCCGGCCCTGGGGGGAAGTACCGTCTGCGGCAAGTCGGGCAGTTCGACGCGGTGAACTAACCGGTTAGCCGGGTCCGGCACCTCAACCGTATGTAGCCGTAATCCCGCCGACAACGCCCATGCATATTTCGACTAACACCGATCGAAAAAAAACATCGGCTCCGATGCGCGAGGCGCGGTACGCTACCAAACCGGTTCAGTGAAACGGCGCCGCGGCCTTCCGGCGCCGACTATAAAAAGCGAAGATCAACATGGAAGCAAAGTGGCTGGAAGATTTCCTGAGCCTTGCGGATACCAAGAGTTTTTCCCGGGCCGCGCGTCATCGGCACCTCACGCAGTCGGCATTCAGCAGACGAATCGCCGCGCTCGAAACATGGATGGACGCGAAGCTGGTCGACCGCAGCATCAACCCGATCGCGCTGACGCCGGCCGGGCAGATGTTCCGCGGGCTGGCCGCGGACATCCTGCGCAGCATGTATGCGGCACGCAACCTCGTGAACGGCTACGACCAGTTCGCGGCAAGCGACCAGGTCGTGCGCTTCGCGGTCGCGCATACGCTCGTGTTCACGCTGTTCCCCGAATGGCTCAAGCAGTTGAACGGCGAAGTCGGCCACGTGACCGCGCGCGTGAACGCGGTGAACGTGCCCGAAGGCGTGCAGCAACTCGTCGAAGGTGAATGCGATCTGCTGCTCGGCTATCACCATCCGCAACTGCCGATCGTGCTCGATCCGAACCACTTCCCGTTCGTCACGCTCGGCGTCGAGCGGATCCTGCCGGTGTCGACGCCCGACGCGCGCGGCAAGCCGCTATTCGAACTGCCCGGCACGCCGGACGCGCCGCTGCCGCTCCTCGCGTATTCGTCGGGCGCGTTCCTCGGGAACGTCGTCGAGATGCTGCTGCTGAATGCGTCCGAATCGTATGCGCTGCATCGGTGCTTCGAGACGCACATGTCCGAGGCGTTGAAAGGAATGGTCGTGGCCGGGCACGGCATCGGCTGGCTGCCCGAAAGCTGCGTGGCGAAAGAACTCGCGGATGGTTCGCTCGTTCGTGCGGGTTCGGCGGACTGGATCACCGAGCTCGAGATTCGCCTGTACCGGTCGGCCCGCAAGCGCGGGCTCGCGGCCGAACAGTTGTGGACCTACATCATGAACCGCCCGCGCGTCGCGGCCGACGGCACGCGTGCGGCCGAGCCGTCGATCGAGCCGGCCGTGCGCATCGCGCGCCGCAGCGCCGGCGGCAGCCGGTAACACCCTCCACCGCCCCTCATCGCCCGATTTGCCGGAGCGCCGCGCGGATGCAATCCGCACGGCGCTCCGGTATTTCATGTTCGCCGTCGCGAAGCATTTTTCGATCCCGTTTCGTGTTCAATATGCGTTCCGCACGCTCGATCAATTCCCCGATACTGCCAAACGTTTGCGAATCCGAATGAATTGTCGACTTGGATGACGGAAATACCCTGTTACACAACATATCAAAAGTTTCGATTTTCATGTAACGACAATCTCGCCAAAAACGTCATACCAGCCCTTTCGATTTAGCTGACCTGTGCTTCAGGATTCATCGTGATGCGCCGATGACAGAGGCAAGTCTTCCTTTTATCAGTCGTTATTTTTCGGCACAAAGTTCGGCACCACTTACGTCGTAAATTTGCAAAATGGTGGCGGCCTCAAATCTGAAGTGCAACACTCTCGCCATCCGGTAATGTCCGCGAATGGCAAAGAGAACGTACCAACAACTTCAACCTGAAGAACGTATGCGAATCGATTTCTGGCGTGACGAGGGCT